>JADZDP010000203.1 GCA_020850995.1 Deltaproteobacteria bacterium | reverse complement strand
GACGGTGGACGCAGGGTGCCGCTTGCGGGCATTGTCCGCAGGATGGCCGACCTGCCGCCGGACCTGCTGCTCCAGCACTCCAAGTTGTTCGCGCTCTTGGACGAGCCCGGGCGCAAGCGCCTGGTGGCCGTGGCGGCGGAGGAGCGCTTCCCGCCTGGCCACGCGGTGGTGCGCGAGGGTGAGTTTGGCGACTCGTTCTTCCTCGTGCTCGAGGGGGAGCTGAGCGTGCGTATCGGGGGCATCGACGCCACGCGCGAGGTCGCGCTCCTGCTCTCGGGCGCATTCTTCGGCGAGATCGCGGCGCTGCTCGGTGAGTCACGCTCGGCCACGGTGCTGTGCGTGACCGACACGCGCGTGTTGCGCTTCGATGGACCGCGCGTGCAGGGCATCCTCAAGGACTACCCGGTGGTCCGCGAGGCGCTGGTCAAGCTCGGCCTCAAGCGTTCGGAAGACAACCTGCAGCAGCTCATGGAAGAAGACTTCCCGGGCGTGCCCGTCACGGCCACCGGCGAGGGTGCACCGTTCTCCACCGACGCCTCGCGCGCCTCTAGCGGCTCGAAGGACGACTGAGCGATGGCACGCTCGCTGATCCGCACCATCTACTCCGGCACGCGCTCCCTGGCGGCGGTGGTGAAGGACGCGCGGCGTGCGCAACAGATCGCGTCGCTCTTGGCGCGCCACGGCTTCGCCGCGCTGGTGGCGCGCGATCGCACGACCACCACGGCGGCGGCCCGCGCCGAGCTCTTGTCGGGCGCCGACACGGCGGAGGCGGCCCACACCGATCTCGCCCAGCGCGTGGTGCGCCTGCTCGAGGAGCTCGGTCCCACCTTCGTCAAATTCGGCCAGATACTCTCGACGCGCCCCGACCTGATCCCACCGCAGCTCCTCGAACGGCTCGAGGTGCTGCAAGACCACGTGCGGCCGGTGCCCATCGACGCCGTGCGCCGTCAGATCGAAGGGAGCTTCGGTGCGCCGCCGGAGCAGCTCTTCGCCAGCTTCGACGTCGAGCCCATCGCGTCGGCGTCGATCGCGCAGGTGCACGGCGCCGTCACCAAAGATGGCCGCGACGTCGTCATCAAGGTGCAGCGACCGGGGCTGCGACCGGTGGTCGAGGCCGACCTGTCGCTCTTGCGCTTCTTCGCCGATCAAGTGCTGGCCATCTTCCCCGAGGCGGCGGCCTTCGACCTCGGTGGCATGGTCAAGGAGTTCGAGGCGAGCCTGTTGCGTGAGCTCGACTTCACCATAGAGGCGCAGAGCCTGCGGCGCTTCGAGAAGAACTTCCGCGACAAGCCGCACATCCACATCCCCCGTGTCGAGGGTGCGCTGTCGTCGAGGACCGTGCTGACCATGGAGCGGGTGCGCGGTCGCAAGCTCACCTCGTTGACCGAGCGCGGCGAGCGCGAGCGGGTCGCGCAACTCTACCTCGACGCCGCCTACCAGATGCTGTTCAAGGACGGCTTCTTCCACGGCGATCTCCACCCGGGCAACGTGTTCCTCGAAGACGACGGCCGACTCGGCCTCATCGACTTCGGCATGGTGGGGCGCCTGTCCCGGCAGATGCGCGAGCGGCTCGTCGACGTGCTGTTCGCGCTCATGAGCGAAGACCTCGAAGGCGTCGCGCGCATCTGGTACCAGCTCGGGCGCGCCAGTGCGCGCATGCAGTACGGCGAGTTCGAAGGCGCGGTGGTCGACGTGCTCGAGCGCCACATCGTGGGCCGGCCCATGGAGGAGTGGGATCTGGCGCCCTTCTTCACCGACCTGGCCACTGCCGCCATGCGCCACGGTGTGCGGTTGCCCTCCGACTTCACCATGATGTTCAAGGCCATGGCCACCACCGAGGGCCTGGCGCGCGCGGTGGCGCAGGGCATCAACCCCATCGAGGCCGCGCGTCCCTATATCGAGGCGCTCCTCAAGGAGCGCTACAGCACCGATCGCATGAAGCGCGTGGCGCTGGTGGAGGGCGTGCGGCTCGTCGAGCTGGCGCGCGAGCTACCGCATACCGTCGAGCGCATCGTCAGCAAGCTCGAGCAGGGCGACCTGGGCGTGCGCCTCAAGCACGACGACGTGGCACCCGAGATGACGCGCCTGGTGCGCGCGCTCAACCGCGGGGCCGTTGCCATCATCAGCGCGGCGGCGCTGCTCACGGCGGCGCTCACCATCGGCAAGGGGCCGTACCTCTGGTACGGGTTCTCGCCGATGTCGATCGCGGCGTTGGCCATCGTGTTTGGCGGCCTCACGTGGATCGGCGTGGGCCTGCTCAGGGGCCGCTGATGCTGGGCGAGCACGCTGCGCTGCTCTCCCGCGTGCCCGGTGTCTCCCACCGCTTCTTCGGCAGGATCGGCGGTACCTCGCCGCACCCGTGGCGCTCACTCAACACGAGCTTCGACGTGTCCGACGCACCCGCGCGCGTCGAGGAGAACCTGGCGCGGGTGCGCTTCCAGGTCGGCGTGCCGCGCGGTGCGTTGTTCGCGTGCACGCAGGTGCACGGCGCCGAGGTGCGCCTGGTGCAGCCCGGCGACGACGCGGCCCTCGTGTTGTGCGAGCGGGCCGACGCGCTCGTGACCACGGCGCCGGGCCTCGCGGTGGCGGTGCGCCCCGCCGACTGCGCGCCCCTGCTGCTGGCGGTCGACGACGGGCGCGCGGTGGCCGCCGTGCACGTGGGCTGGCGCGGCGCCGTGGCCGGCATCATCGCGCGCGCGGTGGCCAGCCTGTGCAGTGCGGCGCTCGTCGACCCGCAGCGGCTGGTGGCGGCCGTGGGGCCCTGCATCGGCGCCCAAGCCTTCGAGGTGGGCCCCGAGGTGGTGAGCGCTGCGCGCGGCCTCGGCGTCGACGTGGAGCCCTTGGTGCGCCCCGGGCGCGACGACCGCGCGCACCTCGACCTGGGCGGCCTCGCGCTCGCGCTCTGCGCGCACGCGGGCGTGACGCAGGTCGAGCGCGTCGGTGGCTGCACGGCCAGCGAGCTCGAGCGCTACTTCTCGCACCGCGCCGAGCACGGACAGACCGGACGCCAGCTCTCGGTCATCGCGCGCGTCGAGCCGCCCCTGCTCGACGACGCCGCGTTCACCTGAGCGTCCGGCGAAGCGTCGGCTCGGCGCCGGCGACGCTCAACCGATGTCGACGTCGAAGCCGGGCTCGGCCTCGCCCTGGATGTCGACCACCAGCGCCGTGGCGTTGTCGCGACCGCCCTTTTGCAGCGCGAACGACACCAACGCGCGCGCCGCCTCTTCGCGGGTGCCTCGGCCCGCCAGGCGACCGAGCTCGACCTCGTCCTTGAGGTACCCGTGCACGCCGTCGGAGCAGAGCACGAAGCGATCGCTCGGCGCGCACTCCATGTCGAACACGTCGACCTCGACGTAGTCCTTCACCCCCACGGCGCGCGTGATCAGGTTCTGGTACGGCACCGTGCGCGCCTGCTCGGCGGTGATGGCGCCGGCCTTGAGCTGCATGTTGACCAGCGTGTGGTCCTCCGTGATTTGCACCGGCACGTCTTGGCGCACCAGGTACACGCGCGAGTCGCCCACCTGACCGACGATGGCGTGGGGCCCGGTGAAGATCATGCACGAGATGGTGGTGCCCATGCCTTTGCGTGACGGGTCCTGCTCGGCGATGCCGAACACCATATAGGTGGCGGCCTGGATCGCTGCCTCGACCATGCGGCGCACGGCGCCGCGGTTGTCGTCGCTCGGGTTGCGCTGGAAGGCGGCGATCTGGGGCAGGCCCTTCCGGATCATCGCGAAGATCTGATCGATGGCCTCGGCGGAGGCGACCTCGCCGCCGGCGTGCCCGCCCATGCCGTCGGCCACCACATACAGGCCCAGCACGTCGTCGATGAAGTAGCTGTCTTCGTTCTTCTTGCGAACGCGGCCGACGTCGCTGAGGCCATAGGAGCGGGGGGTGAGCGCCACGGCCCAGTCTTACGACAGGCGGCCTCAGTACGGGAAGCCCATCACGAGATAGGGCTGATCGATCCCCTTCCGGTTGACGCCGCGCGCGTAGCCCAGGCGCACCAGGACGGAGCCGTAGTAGCCGACCATGAGCTCGAGGCGCAGCTCGGCCCCCACGCCGGCGAGGAACTCGGTAGGCACGGGCGCCCCCGAGAAGGCGAGCCCGAGGTCGGTGAAGGCGGCGGCGTGCACCCGCTCCACGTAGAGCGGCAGGGTCTCGAGGCCGCGCTCGAGCTCGAGGAGCGGGAAGCGGTACTCGAGCGTGGTCAGGCACTCGGCGTCACCGCGCACCACCGCGCGCGGGTAGCCGCGCAAGACGCCGGCGCCGGTGCGGCGCCCGTCGAGCAGGTCGCGGGTCAGGTCGCGGTCGGCGAGACCGCCGAGCGCGAAGGTCGCGCGTCGCGCCGGGTGGCCGATGCCCACGCCCCCCGACACCAGCGCCGCCACGACGTGGCCGGGCAGGTACGGCACCGGCTGGAAGGCGCGCGCGTCGATGAACAGGTCCCACAGCTCGAGCTCGGAGCCGATCCACGGCGACGCGTGGCGCACGCGCAAGTAGCTCGACAGGCCGTCCTCGATGGACACCGAGTCGCGCGACATGCCGCCGCTTTGGTAGCTCCAGTCGAAGGTCAGCGCCGCGATGTTGCTGCTCGGCGGGTAGGTGGGCGCGCGCGCGTCGGGCGGCGAGCTCATGGGGT
>JADZDP010000202.1 GCA_020850995.1 Deltaproteobacteria bacterium | reverse complement strand
GCTGGTCGTCGTGGACGGCGAAGACACCCAGGCCTTTGGGATCACCGACGTCGAGCGCGCCACGCTGGATGCGTCTGGCTTGCCAATCGCGTGGTCGAGCGCAGGCACGAGCCCTGGGGCGCACCGCCTGCCGTTGGTGACCAGGGTTGGCACGCGGGTGCTGGTGGTTGGCGGCGAGGAGATCGTCTACACGGAGAATGCGGCGTGGACCTCGAGCACCGGGGCGCCCTTTGCCACGTGGGAGTTCGCCGGCGTGATCAGCCTGTTCTACGCGGGCTGTGTCCCTGGTGAGCTCGGCATCCTGTGCATGAGCAGCACGCGCGATCTCGCGGGCGCGGGTGGCGTGATCGAGGTGACGCTCGATGACAGCGGGGCGCTGGTGGAGAGATCACTCGGTACGCTGCCCCTCCCGACGACCGCTGCCGGGATCGTGCGAGTGCGTGAGCACGTGTTCTTCCTTGGGGGGGTGGGCGGGTCGTCGCCGGTTCGGCTGAAGACGGTGGCAGTGGCTCGCGTCGACGCGTTGCTGCGAACGGAAGGGGGAAGCTGATGAGGTGCCTCGCTCTACCAGCGTTGTCGTTCACCGTGCTCGCCGTCGCGTGCGAGGTCGGAGACCTCGACGCCCACCCTGCAGCGGCGCAGCAGGGGCTCGTGGCCGCGCGCGAGTGCGGCAACGCAGTCCGCGAGAACGGCGAGGAGTGCGACGACGGCAATACCGCGGACGGTGATGGCTGCAGCGCGACCTGCGCGCTCGAAGCCCTGCTCAGGGAAGGCAGTGCATGCGATCCGCGCGAGACCGGTGCTTGCTGCGGGAATGATCGAGTCGAGAGCGGTGAGTATTGCGACGACGGCAATGGCGACGACGGTGATGGCTGCAGCTCCGTCTGCGAGCTCGAGGCGGGGTTCACCTGCTTCACTATCGTGAGCCCCGTGCCGCAGGACGTGCCGCCCCGTTTCACTCGCTGCGCGCCGCGCGGCTGTGGCGACGGCATCGTCAACGACGGCGAGGGGTGCGACGACTGGAACCTCGAAGGCAACGACGGCTGTTCGTCTGACTGCGCGCTCGAATCCGGCTTTACCTGCGCCGAGGAAGTCGTGGTGGCCTTGCCAGAGGTCCTTGGTCATCGTACCGTCGACTGCGTCTCCCTCGCCTGTGGCGATGGCTCGCTCGACCTCGGAGAAGGCTGCGACGACGGCACGGCGAACGGGCAACCCGGGTTCTGCTCGACGACCTGTCGCTCCCGGATGCCGCTCGCCCTGGTGGAGACCGACCCCTACTCGTTCGTGGAATGGCCAGGGGTCGTCGGCGTCATCGGTAGCATCACCCTGCCCGACGTGCTGTGCCTTGAAGATCCACCAGAGCTGGGTCTCTACGAGGAGCGGCTTGGGTTCCTCCATGACAACGCCTTCATGGCCGGGCGCATCATGGTGGCGCGTGAGCCCTTCGTGGTGCAGAGCCCCTACCTGATCCTCGACGACGGAGTCGCGCCCTTCGACGGGCGCGGGGCGCTCGCGATGCGCACGAGCATGGCCGACGTGGTGTACGGCAGCGTCGAGATCAACGCCGGTGAGCGCTTCGTCGCACCGATCGCTGGTGCACCGTCCATCGGCTCGTGTGACTGGTGTGGCCTCGGTGGCTTCACCGACCAGGACGACTTCTGCTTCGGCGGCGACGGGAGCCCCATCGGCACCGGACCGGTGCCTGGCTGCCCGGAGGGCTTGACCTGCCCGGAGCTTGGCTTTCGCGCCGACCGTGCGATCTCGCTTGGGCTCCCCGACCTTCCAGGCGACCCCATCGGCGGCGGGTCGCAACTGACCTTCAGTTGCGACCGTTCCTGCTTGATCGCCGGCCCGCCGGAGCTGTGCCTGGAGCCAAGCGGCGGCGGCGGCGAGCTCCCGGGAAACGCCGAGTGCATCTCGGAGTCCATCGTCGACACGCGGCTGTGTCAACAGCTCGGGGGCGGCCCCTTGGACGACGACATTCGCAACTGTCTTGATGGTTGTGAGGGGCGCACGGGAAACGATTGCCCCACCATCGGGTTCGTCGAAGAGGATAGCCTCGATCTGGGGTGCATGTTTGCGGCGTGCCTCGAGCCGGGAGCGGGGCAATGTTGCACGGCAGATGACGTTCCCGCTTTTGACTCGATAACCGACCTCAGCCCCGGCCTCGCTTGGATGTGGTGCCGCCTCACGGCGGACCCAACGACCTGTGAGATCCTGCGCCTGCCGCCGACCCTGGTCCCCGAGGAGCTCGACTACGACGTCATCCTCCAGTGCTCCTACGACTCGCTGGGCGATGAAGATGAGCGGCGCTGTCGCTTCTGCAGCCACAGCTTCGGTGACAAGTGCGTCGTCGGTTCGGTGCCGAGCGGCCTTGCTCGCGCGGGCTTTCAACCCGCCAGCTTCGCTCCGGAGCCGGCCGAAGAAGACAGCGATGAGCATGAGGAGCAGCTCGCCCTGAGCGCAGCGGCCATGCGATCACGAGCCGACCCGCGACGGATGGAAGCCAGCGCAGACCCCATCGCGCTCCTCACCGGCGAGCTGGTCTTCGAAGCCACCGACGTGGAGCTGCCATCGCGCGGCGTACCGATCGCGTTCACGCGCTCGTACCGCTCTGGGGCCCACCGCAGCGGCGTGCTCGGCCCAGGGTTCACCCATGTCTACGAAGAGCGCATCGAGGTCGTCGCCGACCCCGACAACACGCGGGACGCGCCGAAGTTCTGCACGCGCGCGCTCCGGGACGAGGACACGGCGACCTGTCTCTTCCACCATGACGGCCACGGCGGCACGACGCTGTTCTCGTTCGACGCTGCATCGGGCAACTACCTGCCAGCCCCGGGCGGGCACGGCGTCATTCATGTCTCGGTGCCCGACAAGGCGGTGCGACTTGGCTCCACCACCGGCTTTGCGGAAGTGCCGACCTTCTTTCTCACCGAGCCCGGCGGCATCACGCGCACCTTCGGCGCGTCGGGGGTGCTCTTGGGCGTGCAGGACGAGATGGGCTACGGCGTAGCGCTGGAGTACGACCTGCTCACGCCCGAGGAGGTACGCGAACGCGGTGCTTGGTCCTCGGCACTGCCCCCGGGGCTCGTGCCCGTCTCCACGCGCAGCCTCGCTGCGGGCTTTGCCGAGCATGCGAACCCACTCAACCAGCGCTTGCTCGTCGGGATCGAAGACAGCTACGGACGCAAGCTCGCTCTGGAGTATCAGAGCTATTTCGACGAGCCGGCCGACGAGGCAGCGGGCCGAGAGCGGCGCCATCGCTTGTGGCGCATCATGGCTCTCGACGACGAGGGCGGCGATGCCCACGTGCTGGTGGAGTACGACTACCGCACTCTGGCATCCACCAATGAAGCGTACCTCTCGAAGGTCACCCGCTTTGGGCTCGCAGGCGACCTGGCCCACGCCGAGCCTGTGGTCGTCGGGTACGATCGCGCGCACGAGATCTTCGGCCCGGGCGGCGCGCTCGAGGTCGATCTCTCCGGTACCCAGGCACAACCAGTCACGACGCTTGGAGCGGCGGTGGATGCAGCGCTCCTGCGCTATGGGAACCAGCTCAGGGATTGCCAGCTCGGCTTGATACTCCCGCCGGCGGACATCGACAACGCGTGCGGCATGCCCGTGATCCTCGAGGGTGCCGCCGTGGGTGGCGTGACGAGCACCGTGTCGCTGTGGCAGGTCCTGCAGCAGCACCTCGCGGACAACATCGTGCGCGTCCGGCGAGCAGGCGAGGTCGAGCTCGAGACCCGCTTCGGGGTCAATCCGCTTGCGCTCGACTTCGATCGCGCCGTGGAACAGCGCTATGGGGCCCTGCCGGCGCCTCGGACCTCACCATTGGAAGTGCGAGAGCCCGGCTACGCGGATGCCATCGTCCATCGCTGGTTCACCGACATGCCAGGAACGCTCCTTCGCGACATCGAGGAAGACGAGCTCGCCCCGGCGCTCCAGGCGGCTGTGCCACCCGTCGATCACGCGCCAGTCCCGGACAACGGCAGCGCTGCCCCCGAGGAGTGCCAAGAGCTGAACGCCGCCGAGCTGCCGCTCTTTCGCCTCCTCGACCCCGTCGGTGTGCGCAGCGACGGCCCGTCGCGGACGCTGGCCCGCACCAAGAGCGGCTGTGCGGCGATCGCAGCGCGCCACGCGCGAGACATTTTCGCGCACGACCTGACCGTGCTCTCGGGAGACGACCAGCAGGCGGGCACGCGGCGTGAACAGCTCGAGGCCGATCTCAACCTGGTGTGTCGCTTCGTGGAGGTGAAGGATCGCGAAGGCGCCTCGCGCGTCTTCGGCCTGAACTACAGCGGAATCGTGCTCGCGGAGGCGGCACCGTCGCCGGCAGGTGGCGGTCTCCTCGCTATCACGCGTCGTCGCGTGAACGCCGACGGCCACATCATCGAGGAGATCCGACCGGATTGCTCCGCCACCGAGGTGGTGTGGGCATCCGATGACGATGACGGCGACGGCATCGATGGTGGCGACGGCCCGAACTTCCAAGCGGGCCTTGCCCTGGTGCGCGACGAGGTGAGCGCCATCATCGAGCGTGCACCGCAGGATCCGGCGCGGGCGCACGATCCGGTGTGCGCAGCCTTCGCTGCACAGCTCGACGACCCGCTGGCGGAAGATGAGGACGGCGTCGCACGCATCGTGACCGAGCGGCGCTGGGTGTTCACGTACGAACCGGTCTTTCAGCAGATGGTGAGCGCAACGGGGCCAGACGGCATCACCACCATCCGCCGCTACGACTATCAACAGCTCCCAGCGAACAGCCGCCTGGCACAGGAGCTCGTCGAGCGCCTCGCCGTGCGCACGGGTGCGAGCGTTGCGATGCAGTACTTCCACGGCACCGACTACGACGGTGACGGGTCGCTCAGCGAGACCTCGGCAGGCCTTGTGCTCGAAGCGGTCCGCGGGGTCAAGCTGTCGAGTGAAGAGCGCGGCGACGTCGGCACGCGCTGGCAGCGAAACCATGCAGGCAGGGTGATGCGCCAAAGCACCATCGCCGACGTCGACGACCCGAGCGCCGACCTCGATGCCACGCATTTCCGCTACTACGCGGACCTCGCGCACGCGGAGCGTGGGGACCTTGGCGGCAACCACATCTGTCCGGACCCGCAAGGCCCGCTCGCGGTGACCACCCGCCTGCGCGGCCACGACACCTGGGACGCTGCCGACCGCAGCAGCGAGTACGTCGCCTACGATGGCCTCGGTGGAGTCCGCTTGCGCCGGCTCAACGACGACCCGGAGACCACCGAGGTCACGCTGCGTAACACGCTCGGCGCCGTGGCCGAGGTCGAGGGACCGGCGGGGAGACACCTTCGCTTTACCTACGATGGCCGCGGGCAGCTCGTGCGAGAGGAGCACCTCGCCGCGCCCATGAGCGTCACCACGCCGCGCGTGCGCCACCTCGCGTGGGGCCTGCAAGGCGTGCTGCTTGGCGAGTGCGTCGACCTCGGGCCGGCCGGGTGCGAGGGCTTCGTCGACTACGCGGTCTTTGCCAACGAGCAGGCGCGGGCCGGCCAGAGCGTCGCGCCACCGCCGTTTCACGGGGTCGCGTCGGTGTCGCTCTGGGATCGCGAGGACCGTGACGTAGGCCGCGTCGACGCTGAAGGCGGCACGACGCTGCTCGTGAGGAACCAAGCTGGCCTGGTGGTCGCCGAGACCGTGGACGGCGCGCCGCCGTTGCGGCGGTCGTATCAGCACGACGTGGTCGGGCGCGTGGTGTCGGTGGCGACCGGCAAGGAGGCCAACGAGGACTTGGAGCAGTTTTCCCGCTTCGACGGTTTCGGCCGCCTCGTTGCGCTGCAGACCCTGACCCCGCTAGCCCAGAGCGCGTTCGTCGAAGGTGCCGGCAGCATCGAGCGTGTGCGCTACGACGTGATGGATCGGGAGGTCGGCCGGTACCTCGAGGGTGACGACGGCCGCGGCCATCGGCGCCTGCTCACGGTCAGCCGCGTCGCGCTCAATGAGCTTGGTGCCGTGCGCCACGTGCACCGCGCGGCGGCGGGGTTGCCGCCATCGCTACCGATGCGTCCGTCCGGCATAGCGAGCGGGGACGGCTTCGCCAGCGAGGAGCTAGGCTACGACAGCGCGCTGCGCCCCGTGTGGTATCGCGCCGAGGGAAGCGCACATGCCACCACGGCGAGCTACGACGGCCTCGGGCTTCGCTCGGTGGAGGGCGCCGTGCAGGCGATGACCATCGACG
>JADZDP010000201.1 GCA_020850995.1 Deltaproteobacteria bacterium | reverse complement strand
GCGGGAGCCGTCTTGGGTGGGGGCCCCGCGTCCGGCTTCGCCGGCGCGGGGGAGGGTCTGGCGACAGACCCTCCCAGAGGGACATCCCCGATCTCGATGAACTTGGTTCATCGAGATCGGGGATGAGGCACTGGTCAACCCGCCAAGTGCTCGACGAGGATCTTGGTGCCGACGCCGATGAGGGCGAGGCCGCCCACCATCTCGAGGCGCGCGCCTAGTACGGCGCCCAGGCGGCGCCCGAGGTACAGCCCGGCGCTCGAGAGCAGCGTCGTGGTGACGCCGATGGTCACCACGGCAGCGAGCGGTGGCATCGCGAGCAGGGGCAAGGTCACGCCTGCGGCGAGGGCATCGATGCTGGTGGCGATGCCGAGCACGACTATCGCGCGGGGCGCAAAGGGATCGGCGCTCGTCTCCTCGTCGTCGTCATCACCGCCGCGCCACGCTTCGACCAGCATCTTGCCGCCGAGGAACAGCAGGAGCACGAACGCGATCCAGTGATCCCATCGCTCGATCATCGCGCGGAAACGCTCGGCCGCGAGCCACCCGAGCAGCGGCATCAGGGCCTGCATGCCGCCGAAGGTGCCCGCCACCAGCGCGACGTCGCGGGCTCGCACACGCTCGGCCGCGAGCCCGCGCGCGGCCGCCACTGCCATGGCGTCCATCGAGAGGCCGATCGCGAGCACGACGAGCGAGAGCATGGGTGCGCGCTCCTGCTAGGAATCGAGCGCGCGCCACAGGTACCAGGCCGCCATGGTGCGGTGCGGGCGCCAGCGCTCGCCGCGCGCCAACACCTGCGCCGGGGTGGGCAGGGCACGCGTGCGAAACACGCGCTGGAAGCCCTTGCGGACGCCGTAGTCGGTGGCGGGCAAGACGTCGGCGCGGCCCAGGCGGAACATCAAGAGCATCTGCACGGTCCACGGCCCCACGCCGCGCACGGCGCACAGCCGCTCGATGAGCACGTCGTCGGGCAAGGCGCGCGCCTCGTCGAGCTCGGGCAGTCGGCCGTCGTGCGCGTGCGCTGCCAGGTCTTTGAGCGCCGCGGTCTTGGCGCGCGAGAGCCCGGCGCACCGCAGCGCGTCGTCGGGGAGGCGTAGGAGGTCGGCGGGCGCGGGCAGCGCGCCGCCACCGAGCGCCACCACGCGAGAGAAGATGGTGGCGGCGGCCTTGCCGGTGAGCTGCTGGTACACCACGGACTCGGCCAGCCCTTGGTAGATGGATGAGGTCCCGTCGATGGTGAGGCGATAGGGGCCCACCTTCGCCAGGTGTCGCCCGAGCACCGGGTCGGCGGCGGCGAGGGCGCGGCGCGCGGCCGCCTGCCCTGCCGAGCGCGCCGCGCTCAACGCTTGAGCTCGATCGATTGGCTGCGCGCCAATCGATAGGGCTCGAACAGGCGCACGAGCTGCCCGAAGCGGCCCTTGGGCATGGCGTTGAGCCCGAGCACGGCGCTACGCACGACGGCGACCTCGGTGCCTTTGTCGACCGCCTCGAGCGTGGCGGTGCCGAAGTCGGTCTTGCCGTCGACCTTGGCGGGCAGCGCCTTGGCGGCGAAGCCGGCAGGCAGCTTGACCCGCAGCTCCTCGACGAAGATGAGGCCGTGCGCGATCTCGATGTCGGTGATGCGCTTGGCCGGGTCGACGTCGGCGGGGATGTACTCTTCGAGGGGCGACCACAGGAGGTCAAGCGGCACCAACAGGCGCGCGCCGTCGACGGTGGCGTAGCCCGGGATGGTGAGCTTGGCGGTGCGCCGGCAGCGGCCCTGCGCACGGTCGCAGCTCCACGGCGTCGACGAGTCGAGGCGCGCCGCGCGGCTGCGCGGCTCGACGAAGTGCTGCCACTCGTGCGCCACGCTGTTGGCGTCGGCGGCACGGGTGCGCAGGGCCGTGAAGGCGGCGGCCTCGCCGCGCAGCACGTCCTCGACCTCCACCTCCGCGTCACCGTTGTCCTTGAGCGTCACCGCGTAGGCCAGGCGGTGGTCGTTCTGGGGCAGCGGCGTGCCCTTGATGGGCAGCCACTCGGTGGTGATGCGCCAGCGATCGCCCTTCGGCGTGGCCACCAGCGCCTCGACGCCGACGACCCACTCGGGGATCTGCCCCACCGCGCAGGCCTCGCACGAGGGATCGACGAAGGTGCCGCCGTTGAGCGCCGGCAGGTACACGAGCGCGTGATCGAACCAAGCGCCCGAGGGGAAGGTCTTGACGATGGGGTAGCCCGGCGAGCGCTCGACCACGGCGATGCGCGCATCGACGTCAGCGGAGCGCAGCATCGACCACAAGAGCAGGGCCTTCTCGACGTTGTTGGCGCTCTTGCTCTGCACGATCTCCTCGGCGTCGCGCAGCTCGAATTCGTCGGAGAAGCCGGTCCACTCGAAGGCGCGCAGCTCGACGAGGGCACGGTTCACCAGGCAGTCGGCGGCGCCGTTGCAGTCGGCGCTCGTCAGGCGCGGCAACCCGGCGACCGGCTTGTTCTCCACGGCCTCCTCGTAGAGCGCGTAGGGCACCGCGCGGTCCCAGGCCACCAACCCGGGCTTCGGACCCTCCTTGGCCGAGCGGATCTCGGTGATGCGGTAGATCCACCAGGGCGCGCCGGTGCGCGCCGCCGGCGCGAAGGCCTCGTCCTCGTCGAGGGCGGGCAGGTCGTGCAGCTCCACGACGACACGCTGGCGGCCCTCGGCGTCGGGCACCTGCTGCAGCGGCGCCGTGGTGCCGTTCAAGAGGAAGTCGAAGGTCACGTTCGACGGCGTCGACACATCGGCGCGGTAGGTGGCAATGGGGTAGGGCGAGGCGGTCTCACCGGCCCACGACAGGAACAGCCCGGTGGTGCGCGTGGTGTAGAGGATCTCGAGGATCGAGCCCACCTCCACCTTGGGGAACTGGAAGAAGCGCAGCTCGGCGCCCACGCTGCCCTCGATGACCGTGCGCGTGCGCTGCATGGCGCTGGGGTCGACGGGCGTGCTCGTGCCATCGGGAGCAACGGTGCGCGCGGCCAGCTGCACGAGCTCGCCGTCCTTCGGGATCATCACGCGCACCTTGGCGGCGTCGAAGCCTCCCTCGCTGAGGATCTTGATGACCTCGTGGTTGTGGAACTCGGTGATGGGCTCGGTGCTGGTGCGCGCGCTGCGCACCACGATGCTCTCCTCGCGCAGGAGCACCGCGGCCGGCGCGTTGTCGGGCACCTTGGCGGCGGCGGCCAGCGCGGCGACGTCGGCGAAGCGCACGTTGGCGACGGCGCCCTTGAGGGCGGCGCAGCCGGACACGAACAGGCCCGCGAGCGACAGGGCCAGCAGCATACGCGTGGGGGTTCTCACCGGTCTCCTCCGTGCAATACGACCTTCTGCTCCTCGGCGGCGGCGATGCGCGCGCTCGCGTCGATGAACGCCGCCAGCTCTGCGTGCGGCACCACGCGCACCTTGAAGGTCTGCTCGCGTGTCAAACGCACCCCGCCGTCGACCACGGTCCACACCAACGAGTAGCGCAGGTGCTGCGTGTCGAGCTCCACCGGTGCGGGCGTGCGCGTCACGGTGGTGCCCGCGGGCAGCTTGAGAATCACGGTGTCGACGGAGGCCTGGCGCGGCCCAAGGACCACGGGCGCTTTGCGCGTGGGGGTCACGACCGGCAGGGCCGGGTGGAAGATCGCGCGGGTCGAGACCAACGCGTCGCTGCCAGGCCTGAGCGCCGCGCTCACGCGCGTTTGCAGCTCGCCCTTGACCGTCGCCGGCGTCACCTCCTCGGGCGGCGTGGCGTTGTCGACGGTGAAGCGCGCCACGCGTGCGTCGTCGAGCGGCAGCAGCTTGGCGACGGCCTCGGGGCGGCGCGCCTCGGGCTCGCTCAGCAAGAGGTCGCGGACGCCGTCGGCGTAGAAGCCGTTCAGCTCGGCCGTGAAGGCGCCCTGCGCGGTGCCGTCGGGCGCGAGCGTCAGCTCGGCGGTGGTGGTGCGGCGCTCGCGTGCGGGGTCGGAGGCCAAGGTGGGCGTGAGCGGGTCGCCCTTGGCGCTGATGGGCAGGGCGAAGCGGTCCTCGTCACCGGGAGGCAGGTCGTCGAAGGGCGTGGTGCGCGTGGTGGGATCGACCCAGACGGGCCCGGTCGGTAGGTCGACGAGCAGGATGGCGTGGTTGAAGTTGCCCGCCAGCACCGGCAGGCGGAAGGGCTCGGGCCACTGGTCGGAGAAGATGGTGACGATGCGGCTCTCGATGCCGGCCACCTGCAGCATGGTCTTCAACAGATTCGCCTTGTCCTTGCAGTCGCCGTAGCGGTTCTTCTCGACGTCGGCGGAGCTATGCGGCACGAAGCCGCCCATGCCGACCTCCACCGCGCAATAGCGGATGCTGTCGCGCGTCCAGGCATAGAGGCGGCGCGCACGCGCGCGCGGATCAGCGCCCACGTCGGCGAGTAGCTCACGCACCTTGGCCTCGATCTCGGGCGTCACCTGCACCCGCTCCTTCATGATGCTGTGCGAGTAGCGCGACAACGCCTCGGCGTCGGCCGGCGCCTGGTGCATGACGCCGGCGGCGTCGGTCCAACTGGCGAGGCGCAGCACCACCTGCTCGAGCATGGTGCTCGCCGGCGGCGAGAGCTGCTCGAGCTCGAGCGCGGGCACGTTTCGGCGCTCCCACACGTAGCGCGTGAACCCGGCGAGCTTCTCGACGCGCGGCGCGCTCTCGATGGGCGCGCCGAAGGCCTCGGCCATGTGCTCGATGACGAAGCCGTCGGGGACCTCGACGGTGAAGCGGCTCCTGAGCAGGGGCACGTCGGCGCCGAACATATGCCCGTAGGCGAACAGCTCGGGAGAGCGCTGCCGCCGCATGATGACCGACTCGATGACCGACCCTGGCGCGGGGTCGGGGAGGTCGACGCCGCGCGTGCGATCGTCGGCATAGAGGATGAAGTCGGCGAAGGCCGGCGCGTCCATGGCGTCGTCGTTGCCATAGGTCTTGGTGGGCCGGCCGTCGGGGCCGATGACGCGGGCACCGAAGTGCAGCATCTGATCGAAGCTCTGCGAGTACGAGGTCATTACCTGCGTGTAGTCCTGGGCCTCGTCGCTGCCGGTGACCGCACGGAACACCTGCACTTGGTCCTTCTCGATCAGGACGGCGGCAGGGCCCTCGGGGGTGCGCTCGAAGCGCAGCGTCTGCTCGACCTGCAGCACGCGCGCTCGCTCACCGCCCGCGGGTGGCAAAGAGCCGAGATCGAGCGGCAGGAACGCTGCGTCACGCGCGGCGGCGCCTCCGCCGCCGGTGGTGGCACACGCTGCGGCGAGGAGGAGGGCGAGCGGGAGGGGGAGTTGGTGGAGGCGCATCACGGGGCGCTTCTACCACCGATGCCCTGCTGTGCTAACGAGAACACATGCTGACCTTCGCTCTCCTGCTCGCCGCGCAGGCCGCCGACGTCGCCCCCGATGCGGCCTCCGAAACTGCCGACCCTGCCGAGTCGCATGTGCCGGCTGCGCTGCAGAACGACCCCGAGGCCGCCGCCGAGGCGCCGCCCGCGCCCGCGCCACCGGCGGCGGCGCCCACCGCCGCCACCGAGGGGGCACGCACGGGCCGCCGCGTGGGCGATCCCCTGCCGCTCACGCGGCGCGAGCCCACGCTCGACGCGCTGCAGTTCATGGTGGGCGCGCGCTACGGCCTGGTGGGCACCGGGCCCACCCGCTTCGTCGACGACGTGCGCTTCGGCGTCACCGAGTGGCTCGAGCTACGCACCGCGCTGGTACCCTACCCTTCGAGCCTGATGGTGCGCGCGCGGATCGGCGCGCAGCAGTCGGCGCTGGGCGCGTTCTTGCTCGACGCGGGTCTGGCCCATTGGGACGCGGGCCTGCGCGTGGTGCCCGACACCGGCGAGGCCAACGTCGGCATGCGCTTTCACCTGGAGGGCGGCGTGGGCTACGCGCGCGCGCTCGGCGAGCGCTTCGCGGTGCACGGGCAGGCGCACTATCGCTATCGCCTGTCGCTGCTGCCGAACGACGACCAGCATGCGGTGGCCGCCGACGCGCACCTCAGCTACGACCTGCTCGACGCGCTCGCGGTGTCAGCGGGCCTGGGCGTCGCGACCACCATCGGCGGCCCGGTGCGTGAGCTGTCCATCGCCTTCGTCGAGACTGACGGACCCGGTATGAGCCACCTGTTGGCGCGCGACGAGGGCGGCGATCAGAGCGTCACCATCCCGCTCACCATGACCTACGGACGCGTCGAGAGCTTCGATGTCGATCTGTTTTGCACCCCGCGCGTGTGGCCCGAGCCGGGCGTGGTGTTCGGCGCCGGCGTGCGGCTGCGGCTCGACCCCTTCAAGGGCTGACAAGCGGCCGCGTCGAGGCCGGCGTCGCGCGCTGAGCGATCCCCGACCTCGATGAACGCAGCTCGTCGAGGTCGGCGATCAGTTGATCGACTCCGGCGTCGCCAAGGCGAAGGGCGCGATGCTCGCGTCGAAGCGCGAGCCATCGGCGCGCTCCATCAGGTACTCGCCCTGCATCACGCCGTGCGACGTGCGCAGGATGGCGCCCGACTGGTAGGTGAAGCTCTGCCCAGCGGACAGCGCGGGCTGGTGGCCGACGACGCCGGGGCCGCGCACGTGCTCCTCGCTGCCGGTGGCGTCGGTGATCACCCAGTGCCGGGCCAGCAATGTGGCGCCCTCCACGCCCTCGTTCGAGATGGTCACGGTGTAGCTGAAGGCCCAGCGGCGCTCCTGCGGGCTCGAGTGCTCGGGCAAGAAATTGGCGCGGACCTGGACCCGAATCCCGTCGGTGACCGCGTCGGAGCTGCCTTCGGCGTCGTCGGCCATACCTGAAGTGTAGCGTATTCGGCGCGTGGAGCACTGCTGCGCGCGAGGGCTCGAGGATCAGTCGCGCATGCGCGTGCGGGTTACGCGCACCTCGGGATCACGGCGCTTGGGCGAGAACAATGACCCGATCCCCTCGATAGCCTTGCCGAGGCCACCGAAGACCACCGCCGGCGCCATCAACATCGCGCCGGCAACACGTCCCGTGAGGCCGGGCGGCGGCGCCACGCGGTCGGAGCCCTCGTCGGCGTAGTCGGCGGACGGCGGGTTCGAGATGGTGGTGGGCGACGAGGGCACCGGCGGATCGAGCACCTCGAAGCCCGACGCGAGCAGCGAGTCGTTCTCGGGGGTGTACTGGCGCCGCCGCGTGGGCACGCCGAGTCCCGCGGTGCCGTCGAGCTCGGCGCTGACGTACTCGCCCACCAGCACCGAGTTCGACGCGCTCGGCAGCATGCGCAGGATCTCTTCACACGCGAGCTGGAACTCGCGCGCGCTGCGGAAGCGCCGGTCGCGATTCGAATGCAGCGCCTTGCGCAGGATGCGGTCGATGGGCCGCGGCACGCCCGGGCGCAGCTCCGACGGCGCCGGGTAATCGCCAGAGCGAATGGCGGCCACGACGTCGTCCTCGTCTTGCTGGTCGAAGAGCCGACGACCGGTGAGCATCTCCCACAGCACCGTGCCCACGGCGAACAGGTCGGCGCGGCGATCGAGCTCGCCGGCGTTGAGCTGCTCCGGCGACATGTAGCGGAACTTGCCCTTGACGATGCCCGCGCGGGTCATGACCCGCTGGATCTCGCTCTTGGCCACGCCGAAGTCGCACAACTTGGCGATGCCGGCGCGCGAGATCAGCACGTTGACCGGCGAGATGTCGCGGTGGATGAGCTTGAGCGCCTTGCCGTCGTCGTCGGCGCGCTCGTGCGCATAGTGCAGGCCGCACAGCACATCGGCGGCGATGCGCAGGGCGTGCTGCATGGGGATGGGCCGGCGCACGGCGTTGGCGTTGTCGATGGTCCAACGCAGCGTGCAGCCCCGCACCAGCTCCATGGCCATGAAGTAGGAGCCGCGGTCCTCGCCGAAGTCGTAGATCTGCACGATATTCGGGTGGTCGAGCAGCGCCTGCACGCGCGCCTCGTCGACGAACATGTGCTCGATCTCGCGATCGCCCAAGAGCTTCTTGGCGATGCGTTTGATGACGAGCTGTTTCTCGAAGCCGCCGGGGCCGTCCTTGTGGCCGAGAAAGATCTCGGCCATGCCGCCCGCCGCCAGCAGCTCGGTGACCTCGTAGGGGCCAACACGCTCGCCCATGGGGGCCGACTGTAGCAGGCGCAGCGGCGTTGCGGGCGCGGCGTCTCCCGGCCGACGGCTGGCGATGCCGCGCTCAGCTCGTGGCCGAGGCCGCGCCGCGCCACGCGCCCGCCTGGCGCGCGTCGAGCCGCTCGGTCGCGCGCTTCTTGCCGAGCAGCAGGCACTCCCATTGGTAGCGCCGCAAGAAGCGGCGGAACTCGGCGTCGCCATAGCGGGGTTTGCGTTGCGCCGCCGACTCCAAGTACCCCAACAGCATGGCGGCGCCGCCGATGCCGTAGGGCGGACGAAGCGTGCGATAGGCAGCGCTCGCCGTCATGTACACCAGGCCAGTGCCCATGAAGTACTGGCCGAAGCCGTGGCGCTTTCGTCCGGTCACGATGCCCTTGTGCGACGAGCCCATGGGGCGCAAATGGATGAAGCGCAGCCCCACCTCGTCGGTGCTCATGGCCTGCCAGCCCAAGCGCCGGCACTGGTGGCAGTCGATGCCGTCCCACATCACCTGGCGTACGAAGCCGCCGATCTGCTGAAAGCAGGCGACGCGGTAGAACTTGCTCGCGCCCACCGAGTTCTCGTCGCCGCAACCCTCGCTGATGAGGTCGCCGGCGAAGTCCTTGGCGGTGTTGGTGGGGCCCGGATAATAGGGCTTCCCTGAGCAGGTGCCCAGGCGCGGGTTCGCCTCCATCAGCTCCATCAGGCGCTCGAAGTAGCGCTGCGGCACCACCAGATCGAGGTCGAGCTTGCAGACGTAGTCATACGCGCTGAGATCGGGCTCCTGCGCGAACCCGTCGTAGAAGGCCTCGATGACGCCGGGGCCAACGCTGCGGGCGCCGCGGTTCTTGCGCGGGTGCACCTGGATGAAGGGGAAGCGCGCCGCGTACTCGGCCAACAGCTCGCTGGTGCCGTCGGTGGAGCCGTCATCGACGATGATCCACTTCTTCGGTGGCACGCTCTGGGCGGTCACGCTGTCGAGCGTGCGGCGCGCGAACTCGATCTCGTCGCGCACCGGAGTGATCAGGAGATAGTCGCGCTTCATGTGCTCACCCAGCTGCGCCGCTCACCGTCGAGCGGGAGGTGGGACCCTCCACGCCTGCTGTAGATAGCCGGTCGGTCAGCCGAGAACCAGCGCGGGGTTCGATCAGCGAACACCGCACGCGGCGCGCGCGCCCTCTTGATCCCCGGCGTCGAAGCGCTCCACCGCGGCCGCGAACGCGGCGCGCTGGCCGTCCGGCACGAGCAGCAGCGGGGCGAGCCAGGCCTGGTCACGGAGCGCGATCGCGGCGGTGCGCGCAGGGTCGATGCGCGCGACCGAGGGCGGGATGGCCGCGCACGCCGCGCGCGCGCGCTCCACGCGCTCGTGGTCGCTCACCGGGTCCGCGAGCCACTCGGCGAAGGGCCCGAACGCGACCACCGTGAAGCCCTCGGGGGCGCGCACCCCGGGCGCGGCGAGCACGCGCCGGCCGTCGGCCAGCGCGGCGCGCGCGACCGGTTCGAGCCATGACGGTGCATCGACGTCGAGCCCGCGCAGGAAGGGCCACCGCGCCCGCAGGCGCTCGCGCGCCCACCAGGCGTCGAGCTGGCCGACGACGACATGGACGCGATCGGGGCGCTTGCCGAGCGCGTCCTCGAGCGCCAGGGCGAAGCTGGTCTCGTCGAGGCCGTCGAGCACCACCGCGCCCAACGGGGCCCGCGCGTCGAGGGCCGTGACCAGCTCCGCGTCGGCGGTGTCGTGGCGCGCGTCGGCCTCCGCGAGCGCGGCCGGGAGCGCGAGCGCGCTTGGCAGCGCGAGCGTGAGGGCCAGCAGTCGAGCGAAGCGCCTGCGGGGCACCAGCGCGGAGAGCGCCGCGACGCCCGCGAGCAGCAGCGGCAGCGCGATCGATGGCAGGAAGCGCAGCGCGTGGAAATCGAGCGCCCCTGGTGCGCCGGTCTTGAGCGCGACGGCGAACGCGACGTGCAGCAGCACCAGGGCGGCGAGCGCGACGTGGGCGCTCGCACGCCGCCCCGCGGCCACGACGAGGGCGAGCACCACCGCGAGGCACGCGAGCGGCGCGGTGCGAAGCAGCGCGAGCGTGTACGCAGACCACGCGCTCGCGCCGCGGACGTTGGCGTTGAGCGCGAGGGTGCCGTAGTCCTGGCGCAGCGCGTGCGCCAGGACGTCGCCAAGGTCCTCGACGTGGCCGAAGGCAAAGAACGGCGCGTGGGCGAAACGCATGGGCAGCAGCAAGTACGGCGAGAGCCCAACCACGAGCGCGACCACGAACGAGCCGGCGAGGCGCGGCACGGTTGCTGGCGTCGCGGCGCGCGCGGCGCGCCAGAGCACCACCAGCGGCAGCGGGGCCCACAGCACGATCATCGGGTGGTGCGCGCCCGCCAAGCCGCACACCAGCCCGAGCGCCGCCAGCGCCCGCGCGCTCGGCGCATGCTCCAGCATGTACAGGCACAGCCCCGTCAGCACGAGCGCGACCACGTGATGAAGGGCGAACACCTCTGCCATGGTGGCGTCGACGAGCGTGCCCGGCGCTGCGAGCCACATGAGCACGACGCTGGCGCCGAGCACGGGGTCGCGCGCGGACCGAGAGGCGACCACGAACAGCAGCGCCGCTGCGAGCGCCTGCAACGCTGCCGACACGAGCGCGCAGGTCAAAAACGGGTTGGCGGGAGACAGCGCCACTGCGCCCTCGAGGAGCAGGCTGAAGAGCGGGTAGCCGGGCGGGTGCGCGAGCGTGCCTTTGAGCGCGACCAGGACGAGCTCGGAGCTGTCGCCGGCCTGCGGACCCAGTGCCGTGCGCGGCACTGCGAGGGCGAGCACCACGACCATGACGATCAGCGCGCCAAGCGCGTCGCGGACCTTCGATGGGTCAGGCATGTGCCGCGCCGCCGTGCGCGCGCGGCGCTGGCGCGTTCACGCGGCCGCCCACGATCACCCCATGCATGGAAGCCGGTCGCGCCCGCGTCATCGATCGACGAGCGTACACCCCACCGAGCTGCCAACGTGAAGGTGGCCATTCCCCTGGGAGCGCGGTCCTGGCGAGGCCCCGTCCATCGCTCCACCGCGAGCGTGGCCCGCCACGTGCGTTCCCGGTTGACACACCGCCGCCCCCCGCTACAGTCCGCCCGCTTCGCTTGGTCGGCGCACCGCGTCGGCTGGCGATCTCGAGCCGCCTTGACGCAGGCAGCGCGGGGAGCGAGACGGGCCGTCCGCCTTCGGACGCGACCGCTTCGCGGGCGAGAGTTTTTGGGTTGTTGTTTCTTGTTGCTGTGCGCGCGCCGTGAGGCGCCACTGTTTGTACCTAGGAAGGACCGAACGAATGCCGACGATCAACCAGCTCGTGCGCAAGGGGCGCCAGCAACTCGTCGAAAAGAGCAAGTCGCCGCACCTCAAGGCGTGTCCGCAGAAGCGCGGCGTGTGCACTCGCGTGTACACGACCACGCCGAAGAAGCCGAACTCGGCGCTGCGCAAGGTTGCTCGTGTCCGCCTCACCAACCAGCTGGAGGTGACGACGTACATCCCCGGCGAGGGCCACAACCTGCAAGAGCACTCGGTGGTGCTTATCCGTGGCGGCCGCGTCAAGGATCTCCCCGGTGTGCGCTACCACATCATCCGCGGAACGCTCGACGCCGTGGGCGTCA
This sequence comes from Deltaproteobacteria bacterium, assembly GCA_020850995.1. Taxonomy (GTDB): domain Bacteria; phylum Myxococcota; class UBA727; order UBA727; family VGSZ01; genus JACOUT01. Next base: position 2,952 of record JADZDP010000201.1, on the reverse strand, counting down.
ACAACCGCCGCCAAAGCCGCTCCAAGTACGGAGCGAAGCGCCCGAAGTGATCGGGCGCGCTCCGCGCCAACAGCCGCGGCCGACCGCCGCCTGAAGACCAGCCTTCGTCTTGAGAGAGTCCCATGCCCCGTCGTCGTGAAGTACCGAAGCGCAAGATCAACCCGGACCCGAAGTACCAGGACCGCCTGGTCTCCAAGTTCGTCAACGTCCTCATGTACGAGGGCAAGAAGGACGTCGCCGAGGTCCTCTGCTACAAGTCCTTCACGAAGGTCGAGGACCGCGCCAAAGAAGAGGCCCTCAAGGTCTTCAAGCGCGCCCTCGAGAACATCAAGCCCGCCGTCGAGGTGAAGAGCCGCCGCGTCGGTGGCGCCAACTTCCAGGTCCCGGTCGAGGTCCGCCCGGAGCGCCGCGTGGCCCTCGGCCTGCGCTGGTTGCGTGACGCCGCCCGTGAGCGCGGCGAGCGCGGCATGGTGGAGAAGCTGGCGAACGAGATCCTGGACGCCGCCGCTGGCCGTGGGGGAGCGGTCAAGAAGCGCGAAGACACGCATCGCATGGCGGAGGCCAACCGCGCCTTTGCCCACTACCGCTGGTAGCAGAGGTTTCTTTTCACGGACCTCATCATGAGGGCCGTTTGGCTGTTTGACATTCGGAGTTGAGGTTATGGCCCGCGAGTATCCCCTCGATCGCGTTCGCAACATCGGCATCATCGCCCACATCGATGCCGGCAAGACGACCACCACCGAGCGCATCCTCTACTACACGGGCATGACCCATAAGATCGGCGAGGTGCACGACGGTGCCACCACGACCGACTACATGGAGCAGGAGCGCGAGCGCGGCATCACCATCACGTCCGCCGCCGTCACCTGCTACTGGCAGCGCCGCCAAGACCCGAAGGCGCCCAAGTACCAGATCAACATCATCGACACCCCCGGACACGTCGACTTCACCATCGAGGTCGAACGCTCGCTGCGCGTGCTCGACGGCGCCTGCGTGGTGTTCGACGGCGTGGCCGGTGTGGAGCCGCAGTCGGAGACGGTGTGGCGTCAGGCCGACCGCTACCACGTCCCGCGCATGTGCTTCGTCAACAAGCTCGATCGCACGGGCGCAAACTTCTTCCGCTGCGTCGACATGATCACCGAGCGCCTCAAGGCGCGCCCCGCGGTCATGACGCTGCCCATCGGCATCGAGTCGGGCTTCAAGGGCATCGTCGATCTGTTGCGCATGAAGGCCCTCGTTTGGAAGGAAGAGACGCTCGGCGCCGCCTTCGACACGCTCGACATCCCCGAAGATCTCAAGGCGCAGGCGGCCGAGTACCGCGACAAGCTCGTCGAGCAGTGCGCCGACGTCGACGACGACGTGGCCGCCAAGTACCTCGAGGGCGGTGAGGTCACCGAGGCCGACATCATCCGCGCGCTGCGCAAGGGCTGCCTGTCGACCAAGCTCATCCCCACCTTCTGCGGCTCGGCGTTCAAGAACAAGGGCGTCCAGTTCATGCTCGACGCCGTCCTCGATCTGCTGCCTTCGCCAATCGACATTCCGCCGGTCAAGGGCAAGGACCTCCGCGACGAGAGCAAGGAGATCATTCGCCAGACCAAGGACGACGAGCCGCTCACCGCGCTCGCCTTCAAGCTCCTGAACGACAAGTTCGGTCAGCTCACCTTCGTGCGCGTGTACGCCGGCACCCTCAAGAAGGGCGCCAGCGTGATGAACGCCCGCACCGGTCGGCGCCTGCGCATCGGTCGCCTGGTACGCATGTTCGCCGACAAGCGCGAGGAGATCGAGGAGTGCTGCGCCGGCGGCATCGCCGCCGTCATGGGCATCGAGTGCGTCACGGGTGACACCCTGTGCGACGAGGACAAGCCCATCGTGCTTGAGCGCCTCACCGTGCCCCCGGCGGTGGTCACGCTGGCCATCGAGCCGAAGAGCAAGGCCGACCAGGAGAAGATGGGCATCGGTCTTGGCCGCCTCGCCGCCGAAGACCCGTCGCTGCGCCTGAAGACCGACGAGGAGACCGCCCAGACGACCATCGCGGGCATGGGCGAGCTCCACCTCGAGATCATCGTCGATCGCCTCAAGCGCGAGTACGGCGTCGAGGCCAACGTCGGCAAGCCGCAGGTGGCCTACCGCGAGACCATCACCAAGTCGGTCGAGCAGGAAGGCAAGTACGTGAAGCAGACCGGCGGCCGCGGCCAGTACGGCCACGTCTGGCTGCGCGTGATGCCCAACGAGACCGGCAAGGGCTTCGAGTTCGACTCGAAGGTCGTGGGCGGCACGGTGCCGAAGGAGTTCATCCCGGCGGTGGAGAAGGGCGTGGAGGGCGCGCTCTTGCGCGGCATCCGCGCCGGCTACCCCGTCGTCGACGTCAAGGTCGAGCTCTTCGACGGCAGCTACCACGACGTCGACTCCAACGCGAACGCGTTCGAGATCGCCGGATCCATGGCGTTCAAGGACGGCTGCAAGCAGGCCGGCCCCATCATCCTCGAGCCCGTGATGAAGGTCGAGGTGGTGACCCCCGAGGACTGGATGGGCGACGTCATCGGCGACCTCAACTCCCGCCGCGGTCAGGTCCAGGGCATGGAAGACCGCGCCGGCATGAAGGTCGTGTCGGCGCTGGTGCCGCTGGCCGAGATGTTCGGCTACGCCAACGCCATCCGCAGCCGCACACAGGGCCGCGCGTCCTACACCATGGAGTTCGGCCACTACGAGGCCGTGCCCAACAACATCGCCGAAGCGATCATCGCCAAGTCCGGCGGCGGCTGACGGCTTCCCACTTCTGCTGCATCAACCCGTGAGCGAATCCGAGCGAATCCAAGGAGTCACAGATGTCGAAGGAAAAGTTCAACCGCGACAAGCCCCACGTCAACGTCGGCACCATCGGTCACGTCGACCACGGCAAGACCACGCTGTCGGCCGCCATCACCAAGGTCATGGCCGAGCTCGGCCGCGCGC
>JADZDP010000200.1 GCA_020850995.1 Deltaproteobacteria bacterium | reverse complement strand
GCGCGCGGCCGAGCTCGGCCATGACCTTGGTGATGGCGGCCGACAGCGTGGTCTTGCCGTGGTCGACGTGACCGATGGTGCCGACGTTGACGTGGGGCTTGTCGCGGTTGAACTTTTCCTTCGACATGGGGCGCTCCTGATGAGTTGGGCGCTCTTAGGGCGCTCCCATCAGCCACGCAAGAGCGGACGCAGTCGGCGTCGTAGCCCACGAAAAAGAACGACCCCGCGTGTGCGGGGTCGTTCACCTGGAGCTGCCACCCGGGATTGAACCGGGGACCTCGTCCTTACCAAGGACGCGCTCTACCATCTGAGCTATGGCAGCACTCCATTGCGAGCACCTCGCTCCTGGAGGGCTCGGCGCAGCCTGTTGGCGAAGGAGCGCGGGTTGGCAATCCCCTTTCGGTGAGTGTCACCCGCGCCCCGGCCGGTGTTGCTGCGCCAAGGGCTGGAGCGGGGTACGGGATTCGAACCCGCGACATCCAGCTTGGAAGGCTGATGCTCTACCAGCTGAGCTAACCCCGCACTCGGATGTCCAATCGATCGTCGCGTGTCTCCTCTCGTGTTCGTCGTCGTCAAGGGCGGGTGGTGGTGGGGGAAGGATTCGAACCTTCGAAGTCGTGAAGACGTCAGATTTACAGTCTGATCCCGTTGGCCACTTGGGTACCCCACCGAACAGTTGTCGCTCCCGTCGTCAAAGCTGGCGACGGGACTCGAACCCGTGACCTCCTGCTTACAAGGCAGATGCTCTACCAGCTGAGCTACGCCAGCATTGGATGCGTACCTAACGGCACGCACGCGTGGGTGTCAAGGTAGCTCGGCGAACCATCAGCGCGATCCTGTGCGCGTGCCACCCGGTGTCGCGCGCGCGAAGGGGCTCGCGCGCGCGTCGGCGGGTCCCGCCGGGCCAAGGCCGAGGTACTTGCGCACGCGGGCGATGTCGATGTGCACGCCGAGGCGCGCCAGGCACAAGAGCATGTGGAAGCGCACCGACGTCGAGATCGGCGCCTGCGGGTCCGCGAGGTCGCGCTCGATGATGCCCGCGAGCTGATCGCGGAGCGCTCCCATGACACGGGCGCCCTCGCGGTTCTTGTCGAGGATCATGGCCAGCGCGCGCACAGCGGCGTCCTTCTGCTCGGCGTGCCCCGCGAGCAGGTGTGGCGTCACGTGCGGGAGCGAGGTGAGTCTGCCGATCTTGCCGATGGCGATCAGGCAGTCGACCACGCGGAACGCGTGCGCGAGCGCGATCTCGAGCGCGGGCAAGGCGCGCGCGTCACCGATCTCGCCGAGCGCCCAGATGATCCAGCGCGACTCGTAGAAGCGCTCGGGCGACACGAGCCCCATGAGGGCGGGCACGGCGAAGGTCGCGCGCCCGAAGCCGAGCAGACGCGCCGCGGTGGCCACCACCCCGGGGTCGTCGTCGCTCAGGCGACGCAGCTGCTCCGCGAGAAAGCCCTCGTCACCCGTGAGCGCGAGCGTCTTCGCGAGCAGCGCCTCGAGATCGGCGTCGCCCGCGCGGCTCTTGAGCGCGCCGCGCAAGCGCTCTTGCGTGGTCTTGGGCGCAGACTGCGCGGTCAGCACATGCGCCAGCGCGTCGGCGGCGTCGGCGGCCTCGCGCGCGCTGCCGCGCTCGACGAGCGCAAGCAAGCGATCGACCGCGCGCGGGCCCTCGGCGATGAGCGAGGCCAGCGGGTGCGTCGCCGGCGGCGGCAAGAGCGCGCGGTCGAGGCGGCCGAGCGCGGCGACCAGATCGGTCGCGAAATCGCGCTCGGCCTTCTTGCTGAGGCCAAAGACCTTCCGGAACGTGTCCTCGCCGACGAGCGCTTCCGCCATGACGCCTCCCCGGCGATGCCAGGATGCGGGACCCTCGCGCTACTGCGGGTCGATGGTCAAGCCCCACGACACCAGGTTGCCCACGTCCTGACCGGCGAGGTCGACGACCTTGATCTGCCAGTCGCCCTTGATGTCCTTGCCCTTGAGCGCGGCCAGGTCGTCGATGGCGCGCAGGTCGGCGCCGTAGGTACCCACGATGTCGTCGCGCTCGCGACCGCCGCGCGCGTGCAGCTTCACCTTGGTGCCGTCGGGCGCCACCAGGAGCACGTCGAGATCGCCGATGTACGTGTGGCGGATGTCGACGGCGATCTTGATGTCCTTCACCTTGCCGTCGCGATCGACGCGGATGGTGTCGGTGATGCCCGCGGGGTCATTGTCCGGGATGGACGCGCTCGGCTGCCGCGCGACGTTCACGGGGCCCGTGCTGCCGCCCGTGCCGCCGGTGCCGCCGGTGCCGCCCGTGCCACCGGTGCCGCCCGTGCCCGCGTTCTTCAGCTTGTCCACATCGGTGCGCCAGGCAGCCTCGTCGGCGTACACGTAGCGCTTGCCCTGGTCGACGATGGTGAAGACCTTCTTGCCGTCCTTGGCGTTGAGCCCGAGGTAGATGAGGTCGGTGAGGTCTTGGATGGCGCCCAGCGACGCCATCTTGCCGGCGCCGAGGTCGACCACGCCGCGCTCGGCCATGGAGCGGTTGACCCACCAGTTGCCGCGCTCGGAGATGAGCGGGGCGATGCGCGGGTTGTCGGCCCAGTAGAAGTCCACGGCGGCGCGGATCTCCATGCTGTCGACGATGCGGCCCTCGTCGTCGAGCTTGTGCAGGTAGGTGCCCACCTTGCCGGAGCCGAAGGTGGCGTCGATGGTGACGCTCTCGCGCTCCCACTTCCCGTCGGGCGAGCGCCACTCGAGGTTGCGGCGGATGCCGTGGATCTCGCCGTTCCACACCTGCATGCCCGTGGAGGAGTCGGTGGCGATCTTGCGACCCGTGCGCACTGCCTCTTCCAGCATGGCCAGCTTGGCCTGCACGTCGTCGCCGGCCTCGAGCTCCTTGCCGAGTGACACGCCACGCAGCTTGCCGAGTGAGCGGCTCGAGCCCTCTTGTGCCACGAACTTGCCGGCCTGCTCGACGAACTTGGTGTCGACGACCGACAGCTCCTTGCTGGCGGGGTCGAAGTAGATGCGCTGCAGCTGACGGCCCGCGATGTCGGTGAGCTCGGTGCCGATGAGCACCTTGGTGCCGCTGTTCACCGTGGGGTCGATCTCGAAGCGCACCTTGGCCTCCACGGGCCGGCCGCGCTCGTCGAAGGTGTAGCCGTCGGTGGTGCCGCCGAGCTTGCGGCCGGTGGCCTCCATGGTGGCCACGTCGGGATCCTGCGGATCGATGCGCACGTCGGTGTTGTCGACGAACGATTGGTTCTGATCGTCGGCCTTCTTCGGGTTGAAGGCGGCGTTGACGTCGAGCAGCTTGGCCGGCGCGTTCTTCTCCGACAGCATGTCGAGGCGGATGGGCAGCTCGAAGCTGGTGCGATCCGTCGACAGGCTCATGGTGGTGGGGCGATCGTCGTTGCGACCGCCGGCGAAGTTGGTCTCACCGAAGCGCCGGGTGCCGCTGCCGCTCTGGGCGCGGTACACGTCGTCGAAGTTGAGCAGCGCGGCCAGCGCCTCGAGCTGCATCTCGCGCGAGAACTCGGTGGTCTTCTTGGTGTCGCTCCTGAACTCGCTGACGCCACGGGACTTGCCCATGTCGGCCAGCAGGGTCTCGATGAGCGCCTTGATGTCGCAGTGCCCCCACCAGCCGGTGTCGATCTGGTTGGCGTTGACCATGCGGTTGCCGTCCCAGTCGTAGCGGAAGCTCTGGCGCAGCTGCTCGTTGGCAGCCGCGCGTCGGAAGGTCAGCTGGCTGATGGGCGTCTTCTTGAGCTGGTTCACCTCGGCGTCGCTGAGCTGGGTGCGACCGCCCTCCCAGAAGTACTGGGTGCCGTCGCGGTACGCGTAGCGGCCGTTGACGTCGAGGATCTCGTAACGAACCGTGTTCGAGTTGTCCGAGTCCTTGGTCATCGACGCCACGTGGCGGCTCGCCTTGTCGATGGCGACGAGGTCGAGGCTGCCCTCGATGTCGTCCTCCTGCACGTTGCCGTGTGGCGTGTATTTGTGCGCGAAGATGAAGTCGATCTGGTTCTGGATGTACGGGCGCTTGGGATCGTTTGGCGGCAGCGCCTCGAGCATCTTCTCGAACACGTGCACGAAGGCAGCGTCGTGCCCGTAGGACCAGTAGGTACCGGTGTCGGCGCGATCGAAGTCGTGGGCCCGGCCGCGGAACGCGTCGCGGTAGGCGGCGTTGATGGCCTTGCGCGCCTCTTTGGCCTCGTTGCCCGACAGCGAGGTGCGCCCGAGCTCACGCTGCATCTCGTTGAAGAACTGCTCCAGGCGGCGGCCGGTCAGGTTGAGATAGGAGTAGTTGCTTCGGTCGGCCTCCGGCAGCTTCTGCAGGAGCGCGGCCTTGTCTGCCAAGAGGTAGGCCTTGTTGGCGTCGAACAGCGTCGTCAGCTTGGCCTTGAAGTCACCGGCGCTGCGGATGGCGGCGAGCTCGGCCGCCGGGATGGTGGCGATGGTGGCTCGTGGCTCGGGGTCGCTGATGTCGCGGCGCCGGAGCTGGAAGTCGGGCAGGACTTGGCCGCCCTGCGACGAGGCCAGGGTGATGTCGTGCGACGCGGTGGAGACGACCTTCGAGGCGTCTTGCGGCAGCAGTCGGCCCGTCAGGCCGCCCGTCGCGGGCGTGGGCGTGGGCGTGGGCGTGGGCGTGGGCGTGGGCGCGGGCGCGCCGCCAATGGAGGCGAGCCACTGGTCGAACCCCAAGCTGCGCGAAGAGCTGCCCAGGGTGACAGTCGCGCAGCGCGCCTTGAGCTCGCCGAGGAGCGCCTGATCGGCATTGGCGTGGGTGCCGAGCTCCAGGAGCCACGCGGCTTCGGCGCGCGAAACCTGCGTGCCAACCAGGCCCCAGTTGTTGGTGAGGATGCGCAAGAGCTCGGCCGCGGTGGCCTGGGGTGGCGTGGCCGGGAACTTGGTGTCGGGGCGGCCGAGGCCGGTGCGAAGGCTGGAGACGTTGACGACGGGCACGATGCACCTCAGAGACGGGAGCTGCCGTAAATAGCCGATGTGGCGCGTCTTTGGCGCGCGAATAGGCCTTGGACCCAGGGGATCCCTTGCAGCAGCAAATATCGGGAAAGGTGGGAGGCGGTTGCGCGCCGCGTTGGTGCGCGGATCCTCAGCTTGGGACCTGGATCACCACCCGCTACTCCGAGTCGCGCAGCCGCTCGAGCACGTCCGAGTACGAGGTCGCGTGCACGAGCGTGCTCATCTGGCCGCGGTACTTCTCCACCAGATCGCTGCGCCGGCGCTCCTTGGCGTCTTTGAGCGCGATGTGGAGCTGCACGTAGGCGCGCTCGGAGTTGATGAAGAAGGTGAGCGCGTCGAGCGCCACGCGGACGGAGGAGCGGGTCACCGACGGCGTCTTGCGCTCGAATTGGAACTCGGCGCCGTGGGAATTCTTCATGCGCAAGGTCGCCACCGCCAGCGCGTCGGAGCGCCGCCCTTGGGCCTCGTCGAAGCCAGAGCCTACGCGGAAGTCGGTGACGGCGATGGTCTTGAGCGAGGGGTACTCGTCGCCGAAGCGACGGGTGAGCCCTTCAAACACGGCGTCGATCAACCCGACGCCCTTGCCGTCCAGGTCAATGAGCTCGCCGGAGCCGGAGCGCGACAGCCGCGCCTTGACGGCCACGCCGTCCTTGTCCTCCACGAGCTCCAAGCGCTCGAGCGCGAAGTGCAGGTAGTTCTCCGCGAGGATCTCGCGCGTGACGGCGGCGACGCGCTGCGCTTCGGGGTCGAGGATGGCCGGGAAGTTCGGGTGGGTGCTCATGCGCCGCCTTGATCGTGGTGGAGCACTACAACGGTACCGAGCGCGAGTCACGAACCGCAAGGCGCGGCTTGCCATCGCGCTTTTCCCCACGCCGATGGGCAGGAGCGCACCTGACGCTTGCCGACCGCGGAGTCGTCCTTTAGGGTCCGCCGCGTTTCCATTCACCCCCGCGTGCGGCGCGGGTCACGACGAAAGAACGCCCCGAAATATCCCCACGTCCACGAGGTGCACCATGGCTCGGAAGAAGCTCGCGATGATCGGCGCTGGTCAGATCGGCGGAACGCTCGCCCTGTTGGCGGCGCAAAAGAACCTCGGCGACGTGGTGTTGTTCGACGTGTTCGGCGGCGTGGCCAAGGGCAAGGCGCTCGACCTGAGCCAGATGGCGTCGCTCACGGGCAACGACATGCAGCTCGCCGGCACCGATCAGTACGCCGACATCGCCGGCGCCGACGTGTGCATCGTCACGGCCGGCTTCCCGCGCAAGCCGGGCATGAGCCGCGACGACCTGTTGACCAAGAACCTCGAGGTCATCCACCAGGTCGCCGACGGCATCAAACAGCACGCCCCCAAGGCCTTCGTCATCTGCATCACCAACCCGCTCGACGTCATGGTGTGGGCACTGCAGAAGCGCTCGGGCCTGCCGGCCAACATGGTGTGCGGCATGGCGGGCGTGCTCGACAGCGCGCGCTTCCGCGCCTTCCTCGCCTGGGAGCTCGGCATCTCGCGCGACGACGTGCAGACCTTTGTGCTCGGCGGCCACGGCGACGACATGGTGCCCTTGCCGCGCTTCTCGACGGCGGGCGGCATCCCGCTGCCGGAGCTGGTGGCCATGGGCATGCTGAAGCAGGAGAAGCTCGACGCCATCATCGATCGCACGCGCAAGGGCGGTGGCGAGATCGTGCAGCTGCTCGGCAATGGCTCGGCGTTTTATGCGCCGGCGCTGTCGGGCATCGAGATGGCCGAGGCCTACCTGCACGACAAGAAGCGCGTGCTGCCCTGCGCGACCCGCCTGAACGGTCAGTACGGGGTCGACGACGGCACCTTCATCGGCGTGCCGGTCATCATCGGTGCTGGCGGCGTGGAGAAGGTCATCGAGGTGCGCCTCGATGCGGCGGAGAAAGCGGCGTTCGCCAAGTCCATCGAGAGCGTCAAGAAGACCGTGGGCGAGGCTCAAGCGCTGATGGCGAAGTAGTCGAGGTCAATCGGTCGCGATCGTTGTGGTCGCGCGAGGTGCAGCGATGTCTGAGGGAGAACGCGTCGTCCGCGGGGCGTTGCCGTTTTCGCGGCTGGTCGGCGGCTTTGTCATGTCGAGCGTGGGCGCCAAGGTGATCATGGCGCTCACGGGTGTGGTGCTGTGGCTGTTCCTGATCGGCCACCTCGTGGGCAACCTGCAGATCTTCCAAGTGCCCGACGCCATCAACTCGTACGCGGTGTTCCTGCACACCCTCGGTCACGGCGCGGCGCTGTGGGCGGTGCGCGCCAGCTTGCTCGCGTGTCTGTTCGCGCACGTCGGCATGGGGTTGCGTTTGGCGGCGCTCAACCGCGCGGCGCGCCCCGTCGCCTACGCCAAGACGCGCCGCCTGCGCACCTCGCCGGCGGCGCTGTGGATGGCGGCGAGCGGCGTGCTCTTGTTCGTGTTCCTGGTCTTTCACCTCAACCACTTCACCACGGGCATGTTCGACCCGGCGTCCTTCGGGCTCAAGGACGCCGAGGGTCGCCAAGACGTGTACCGCATGGTGCGGATCGCGTTTTCGAACCCCGGGCTCGTCGTCGTCTACGTCGTGGCGCAGCTCTTCGTGTTCTCCCACCTGCTGCACGGCACCGCGAGTGTGTGGCAGTCCATCGGCGTCAATCACCCGGTGTGGACGCCGGTGTTGTCCGGCATGGGGCGCTCGCTCGCGTTGCTCATCTTCCTCGGCAACATCGCCATTCCCGTCATCATCCTCATCGTGGGGGGCAGGCCATGAGCGGCGCTACCTTCGACATCGCGGCGTCGGACACCACGCTCGAGGGCAAGGCGCCCGCCGGCCCCCTCGCCGAGAAGTGGTCTAAGCACAAGTTCGATCTCAAGCTGGTCAACCCGGCCAACAAGCGCCGCTACCGCGTCATCGTGGTGGGCTCGGGGCTGGCGGGCGCGGCGGCGGCGTCGTCGCTCGCCGAGCTCGGCTACAACGTCGACTGCTTCTGCTTCCAAGACTCGCCGCGCCGCGCCCACTCCATCGCGGCGCAGGGCGGCATCAACGCCGCCAAGAACTACCAAAACGACGGCGACAGCATCTACCGTCTCTTCTACGACACCATCAAGGGTGGCGACTTCCGCGCGCGCGAGGCCAACGTCCACCGCCTTGCCGAGTGCTCCGTCGACATCATCGATCACTGCACCGCGCTCGGCGTGCCCTTCGCGCGCGAGTATGGCGGCCAGCTCGCCAACCGCTCCTTCGGCGGCGCGCAGGTGAGCCGCACCTTTTACGCGCGCGGCCAGACGGGCCAGCAGCTCTTGCTCGGGGCGTACTCGTCGCTCTCGCGGATGATCGAGGCCGGTCGCGTCAAGATGCACGCGCGCACCGAGATGCTCGACGTGGTGCTGGTCAGCGGCCACGCCAAGGGCATCGTCACGCGCGACCTGGTCTCGGGCGAGATCAAGTCCTGGGCGGCGGACGCGGTGGTGCTCGCCACCGGCGGCTACGGCAACGTCTTCTACCTCTCGACCAACGCGCAGGGCTGCAACGTCACGGCGACCTACCGCGCCTACAAGCGCGGCGCCGCCTTCGCCAACCCCTGCTTCACGCAGATCCACCCCACCTGCATCCCGGTGCACGGCGATCAGCAGTCGAAGCTCACGCTGATGTCCGAGAGCTTGCGCAACGACGGTCGCATCTGGGTGCCCAAGGCCAAGAGCGAGACCCGCGCGCCGGGGCAGATCCCCGAGGCCGATCGCGACTACTACCTCGAGCGTCGCTACCCGAGCTTCGGCAACCTGGTGCCGCGCGACATCGCGTCGCGCGCCGCCAAGGCCGTGTGCGACGAGGGCCGGGGCGTGGGTCCCGGCGGTCTCGGCGTGTACCTCGACTTCGCCAAGGCGATCTCCGAGAAGGGCAAGCGCGACATCGAGGGCAAGTACGGCAACCTCTTCGACATGTACGCCAAGATCACGGCGGAGGACCCGTACACCACGCCCATGCGCATCTACCCCGCCGTGCACTACACGATGGGCGGGTTGTGGGTCGACTACAACCTGATGTCGAACGTGCCGGGCCTCTTCGTGCTCGGCGAGGCCAACTTCTCCGATCACGGCGCCAACCGCCTGGGCGCATCGGCGCTGATGCAGGGGCTCTCGGACGGCTACTTCGTCATTCCGTACACCATCGGCGGTTACCTGGCCGGCGAGAAGCCCGGCAAGGCCACCATCGAGGACGCGGCCTTTGGCGACGTCGTCGCGACCGTGAAGTCGCGCACCCACAAGCTGCTCTCCATTCAAGGGCGCAAGTCGCCACGGCAGTTCCACAAGGCCCTCGGGCAGATCATGTGGGAGCGCTGCGGCATGGCGCGCAACGCGGCGGGCCTGGTCAAGGCCGTCGATGACATCCGCGCGCTGCGCGCGGAGTTCTGGGAGAACGTCAAGGTGCTCGGCGAGGGCAACAGCATCAACACCTCGCTCGAGATGGCCGGCCGCGTGGCCGACTTCCTCGAGTTCGGCGAGATGATGTGCATCGACGCCTGGCACCGTAACGAGAGCTGCGGCGGTCACTTCCGCGAGGAGTTCCAGACCGAGGAGGGCGAGGCCAAGCGCGACGACGACACCTTCGCCTACGTGGCCGCGTGGATGTACCGCGGCGACGGCAAGGTCCCTAGCCTCGCCAAGGAGACGCTCGCGTTCGAGAACGTCAAGCTCAGCCAGCGGAGCTACAAGTGAGCAGCCAGAAGTCCATGAACCTCACGCTGCAGGTGTGGCGCCAGAAGTCCAAGCGCGATGCCGGCGGCTTCACGACCTACCAAGCGAAGGGCATCTCGCCGGACCAGAGCTTCCTCGAGATGCTCGACGTGGTGAACGAGGAGCTCATCGCCAAGGGCGAGGACCCCATCGCGTTCGACCACGACTGCCGCGAAGGCATCTGCGGCATGTGCTCGCTGTACATCAACGGCGCGCCGCACGGCGGGTTCCCCGGCACCACCACGTGCCAGCTGCACATGCGGCACTTCAAGGACGGCGACGAGATCACCATCGAGCCGTGGCGCGCCAAGCCCTTCCCGGTGCTGAAGGACCTGATCGTCGATCGCACCTCCTTCGATCGCCTCGTGCAGGCCGGCGGCTACGTCAGCGTCAACACGGGCGGCGCGCCCGACGCCAACGCGGTGCCCATCCCGAAGAAAGAGGCAGACCTGGCCATGGACGCGGCCTCGTGCATCGGCTGCGGCGCGTGCGTGGCCGCATGCCCGAACGCGTCGGCCATGCTCTTCGTCAGCGCCAAGATCTCGCAATTGCGCCACCTGCCGCAGGGCGAGGCCGAGCGCAAGAAGCGCGCGCTCAACATGCTCACGCGTGCCGACAAAGAGGGCTTCGGCGCTTGCCGTAACCACTTCGAGTGCGAGGCCGCCTGCCCCAAGGACATCCCGCGCCGCGTGATGGCAGAGGCCTACCGCGACTTCATCGAGGCGAGCGCGCTGCGCGAGGAGTGATCCCGAGCGAGCGAAGCTCGCGGCGGTGGCGGCAGCGCTTGCTGTGAGCTCAATACCGCGCGACCGCGCCTGCGACGATCGCGGCCACATCCGGCGCGCTCGCACCTGCCGATGGTGCGAGCACCTCGTTGGTGTCGCGCGCCTCCAGACGAGGGAACTGATCGCGGTCGGTGACCGCCGCGCGCAGCACGTCCCCGACGTAGCGGATGGTCTCGCCCGCAGTCACACGCCCGTCGGCATCTTGATCGGCCCACCCGAAGAGTGCGCCCAGTACCAGGTACGAGAACGCCGGCCGGTCACCGTGTGGCAGCGGCCCCGCGATGCGCTCGCTCGACGACAGCACCGTCAGGCGCGCGCCCGGAGCGCTGCGGCGCACCGGTACCGTGGCCTGGCTGCCGGGGACCAGCGGCGTGACGCCGTCGGGAGCGCTGCCGGAAAAACACGCGTCGATGACGGCAATGACTTGCGTCGCGCGCCCCTTCTGGAGCGCGGCGAAGATCGTGCGCTGCGGCAGGCCGCGAGCCTCGAGGCTCGCCTCGGTGGCCTGCGTGTCGGCGCCGAGCAACAGCCCGTCGTCGCCACCGCGCGCCGGAGCGCCATGTCCGATGAAGACGAACCACACGCGGCCGCCCTTGACCGCGCCCGCTGCGCGCTCGGCGGCATCCAACACCGCCTCACGCGTGGCCTCGCCGTTGCGCAAGAGCGTCACTCGGTCGGGCGGGACACCGAGGCTGCCGGTGAGGTAGCGGTACCAATCGGTGGCGCTCTCGGCGGCGCCCGGGATGGGGGGCAGCACGAACGACTGGCCAACACCAACGACGACGGCGGCGTCACCCTCGCCGCCCGAGACGCGGCGCGGTGGATTGGAAAGCGACGGCCACGCCGACGGCGAGGCGCCGCGTGTTCCGCGCTGGCCGAGCGTCGCGAGGCGGTCGGTAGCCTCACGCGCGGGCGGGTAGTTCAGCTGCGGATCGCCGGCAACGATCTCACGATAGAGCGTGCGCGCCTGATCGAACTCGCCCGTCTCTTCGAGGCACTTGGCATGCACGATCTTCTGGTACGCCGTGGGCGTTCGGAGCTGCGCCGAGCGCTCGACGCAGGCCTGGTAGTCCTGCTGGCGGTAGAGGGCGTCGGCCGACTGGCCTTTCGGCATGTCGACGAAGTAGTTGGTGACGCAGTTGTTGCAACAGAAGCAGCCGTCGGTGGCCGGGCATGCAGTGGTGGCGAGGACGGAGAGCACGAGCGCGGTCGTGGCCAGCGACGTTGGAGCGACGAGCGCGCGCAGCATCGACGCACCATCCGGGAACCGGCGCCGGGTGGCAAGGGTTGCCGGCGGCCGGCGGACGAGCATTCGTCACGCGCCCCTGCCGCGCCGTGCACGCGCAGCTCGCGATCTGCCATGCTCCAAGCGCATGGGTGGCAGCAACAGCGACGACTTCTTCGCCTTCGCCCTCGACGGCGCCAGCAGCCCGAGCCCGGCGCCGAAGGCGCCGACGCCCGGGCCTGCGCCGACGGCGGGACCGGCGGCGGCCTTCACGGCGCCGCCCTTCGTCCCCCCGGCCACGCCGGGCCCGGCGCCGCGCGCGCCCGCGTCCTTGGCGCCGGAGCTCTCCCTCGACGACGATGCGCCCTTCCAGGCGCCCTCGCGCACCATGATGGCCTTGATGAAGGCGCGCGAGTCGCCGCGCGCCACCGCCGCCATCCTCGTCACCTTCGTCGTGCTCGGCGTCGTGGTGTACCTGCTCGCGACCCGCGGCGATGAGGGCGCCACGGCGAAGCGCTTCGAGGCCGCGTCGAGCAGCGGGGGCGCCAGGGCCATCGCCACGCCAGGCGGCCCGGTACCGGTCCCCGGGCGAGCCACCATCGCCGCTGCCGTGGAGGTGGTGCGCGATCCGGACGCGCCCGCGGAGCAACGGAAGGTCGCCTGCACCCTGGCCGCGGGCGACGAGGTCGTGGTGACCGCGGCGGAAGACGCAAACGGCGCCACCCGCGCACGCGTGCAAGGTGCGGCGGCGGGCTGCGAGGGGTGGCTCGCGGCCAGCGCGCTCGCCCCGTCGACCACAACGCCCTAAGGCGTGTCGCGCCCGGGGCATCCACGACCTCACGGCCGTGCGCGCGCATCGCGTTCGATGAGGGGCGACGGTTCGCACGCGCGCCGTCATGCTCGCGCGATCGATCGATGCGGGCGCAGCTTGAGCTCGCCGCCCGTGCTCAACCGCTCAGCATGCGCGCGCCGAACAGCCGCGCCGCCACCATCGTGAGCACGCCCGCCAGCAACATCTGAGCGCCGGCGTTGGCGAGCCAGTGCAGCACCTCGATCTCCTCGCCACGCAACAGCCGCATGGCGAGGATCGACTCGCCGAGGAAGGGCACGGCGCAGCTGAGCAGCGACGGCTGCTGCGGGAACAGCGACACGATCACGCCGGGCAGCACCGGCACCAGGATGATGAACCCGAGCGACGCCTGCGCGGTCTTGGTGTTCTTCGAGATTACCCCGACGAGGACCTGCAGCGCGGCGGCGACGAGGGCGGTCGGCAGAAACAAGGCCGCGTAGCCGACGACGACGCGGGGGGCCAGGCGGAGGTCGAGGCCGATCTGCTCGAAGGGGATGCTCGGCACCACCACCGCGAACGCCGCCAAGCCGACGGCGAGCGACGCCAGGCCGAAGAGCGCGGTCGCCGCGGTCTTGGCGAGCACGAGCACGCGCGGCGATACCGGGTTGAGCAAGAGCGGCTCCAGGGTGCCGCGCTCGCGCTCCCCCGCGGTGACGTCGATGGCGACGTAGGTGCCACCGAGGAAGCACGCCATGAGCAGGAACAGCGGCAGGCTCGCGAGCAAGAGCGCCTTCTTCGCGTCCTTGCTGCCCACGTCGATGCGCTCGACGGCGATGGCGTTGACGAGCAGGGGGTCGACGCCGCGCACCATCAAGCGCAAGGCACCGATGGTCTGGCCGTACTGACGCAGCAGGCCTTCGGTGCGCCCGAGCAAGGGCGCCGCGTTGTGGCGCGAGGGATCGCACACGATGGCCACCGGCGCCGGCGCTCCGGCGCGCAGCGCCTCGCCGAACGACGCGTCGAGGCGCAGCACCACGTCGACCTTGCCGTCGCGCACCGCGGCCTCGGGGTCGGCCGGCGGCGCTTGGATCTCCACGCCCTGCTGCCCGAGCCAACGCACCAGCTCGGGAGCGTGCTCGGCGCCCACGACCGGGATCTGCGGCGCGCGCGATTTCTCCTCTGCGTCCTTGATGGCGAAGAACACGCCCACCAGCATGAGCGGCCCGAGCAGCGGCATCAGGAGCGCGGTCGACAGGGCTCGTCGATCGCGCAGGTTGTCGACGCACTCCTTCTTGAACACCACGGCGAAGGCGCTCATGCCAAGCCCTCGTCGGTGCCTACAGCGGCCACGAACGCGTCCTCGAGCTGTTCCTTGCCGGTCATGGCCTTGAGGTCCTCGAGCGTCGCTTGCGCGGTGACTCGCCCTGCCGCGATGACGACCACCTCGTCACAGAGGGCTGCGACCTCTTGCATGACGTGCGAGGAGAACACCACGCAGCGGCCGTCGGCCTTGAGGCGCTGCACCAGCGCGCGCATGGCGCGCGTGCCCTTGACGTCGAGGCCGGCAGTGGGCTCGTCGAGGATGATGTTCTTCGGCTCGTGCACCAGCACGCGCGCGATGGCGACCTTGAGCTTCTGCCCTTGCGAGAAGCCCTCGGTGCGCCGATCGAGGAAGTCGCGCATCTCGAGCACCTCGGAGAGGTGGTCGAGCCGGGCGGAGATGACGTCGCTGGCGAGGCCGTGCAGCCGGCCGAAGTACGCGACGTGCTCGCGCGCCGTCATGCGCGCGTACAGGCCGTGGCTGTGGGGCAGGGCGCCAATGGCCCGGCGGACGCCCAACGGATCTGCGCTCGTGTCGGTGCCGTCGACGGTGGCGGTGCCATCGTCGGGCGGCAACAGGCCCGCGGCGATGCGCAGTGACGTCGTCTTGCCAGCGCCGTTTGGCCCGAGCACGCCGGTGATGGCGCCATCGTGCGCGGCGAAGCTCACGCCTCGTAGGGCATGCACGGCGCCGAAGCGCTTCTCGACGTTCTTCAGCTCGATCATGGCGCTGGCCCCATGCGGTCGACGAAGAGGGGCAGGGGCCCAATGCGCGCGGCGCAGGCGGTGTCGAGCGCGCCGGGCTCGGGACGCTCGAGGAAGCGCGCGGCCAGCTCAGGCGCACAGCCGCGGACCAGCACGTTGTGCGCCACGCCTTGCGCCTTCACGTGCACCGAGCGCGGCAGCGCGCGCGCGGCGGCATCGCCCCACGGGGGCGGTGTCACCGGGTCGGCGCTGCCAGACAAGAGGAGCGCCGGCGTCTGCGACGGCGCGTCGTCGTGAAATGCGGCGGGCACCTGCGCATGCGGCAACGCGGCGCACGCCGCGTGCAGGTCGCCCTCGAAACCGCCAAACAGCGCCGTGGCGTCGCCCGCGCCCAGGAAGGGCTCGTCCTCCGCGCACAGCACGGCCAGCTGCATGGCGTCGGCGATGCCGGCCTCGAGGCGCTCGGCAAGGAGCGCCTGGCTCACCAGGGGCGCGAAGTCACCGTCGTCGGCCGTGGCGAGCAGCACGGGCAGCAGCGCCGCGCTCTCCTCGGCGTAGAGCAGGAGGCGCACCACGGCGACGAGGAGGCGGGGCTCGAGCGCGAGCTTGATCGGCGTGGCGCTGGTGGGGTGCGCCAGCGCGACGGGTACGCCGTTGGCGACGCGCGCCTTGAGCTCGCGCAGCAGCGCGGGCAGCGGGACGCGTCGCGGGCAGCCCAGGGTCTGTTGGCAACGCGCGTCGAGCGCGCCGAGCGCGGCCTCGGCGTCCGCAGCGGCGTGCTCGCCGATGACCATGGAGGCTGGCACCACGCCGTCGAGGATCAGGGCGCGCACACGTCCGGGGAACAGCCGGTCGTAGGTGAGCGCGACGCGCGTGCCGTAGGAGATGCCCACGAGGTTGAGCTGCGATGCTCCGAGCGCCACACGCAGCGCTTCGAGATCGCGCGCGATGGCCTCGGTGCTGACGAGGCGCGGGTCGAGCGGCAGGCGCGGCGCGCAGGCCGCGAAGCGCGCCGCCTCGTCGGCAGGCGTGCGTGTCAGGCGCGCGGCGCCCGCGGCGC
>JADZDP010000199.1 GCA_020850995.1 Deltaproteobacteria bacterium | reverse complement strand
TCGAGATCGGGGATGTCCCTCTGGGAGGGTCTGTCGCCAGACCCTCCCCCGCGCCGGCGAAGCCGGACGCGGGGCCCCCACCCAAGACGGCTCCCGCTGGTCGCTGATCATCGATCATTCGGGATCAGACGCGCGCGGCCTTGATCAATCGCCGCACGGTCTTCTGCAGCTCCGCGTCGTGCGGGCGCAAGCGCAACAGCCGCTCGCCCGTGCGCGCCGCGCGCACGCGCTCCTTGGTGCGCTCGTAGAGGTGCATGAGCATCTGCATCGCCAGCGGATCGCTCTCGTCGGCGGCGAGCAGTCCCTCGCCGACGGTGATGGCCTCGTCGAGGCTTCCGGCGCGCGCCAGCACGCCGAGCGCGCGCAGGCGGATCTCGCGCACCGGTGAGGCCTCGAGCGCCACGCGCGCCAAGCGCGCCGCTTCCTCTTTCATGCCCAAGCCTTTGACGAAGACCTCGGCCTGGCTCACCGCCTCGAGCGCGCGCGCCGTTTCGATGGCCTGCTGCGCCTGCACCAAGCGCTGTTTGACCTCGACGTCGTTGGGACAGAGCTCGAGCGCCCGCGCCAGGTGGCCGCGCGCCAGGTGCTGATCGCCCTGCGCACTGGCGCCCGCGGCGGCGTCGAGCAGATCGCGCCGCCGCGCCTGCTCGGCCGAAGTGGTTGCGGAGCGCGGCACCAGCTCGGCCTCGTTGCGCAGCGCCACCACGCGCGCCAACAGCGCGGGCTCGAGGCGCGCGAGCGCGCGCACCGCGGCGTCGATGCGCGCCGACTGGGGCGGCGTGGCGTCCGTGTGCGCGGCCGACAGGATGCGCCGCACCGACGCGACCCGCCGTCGCACGTCGTCCTCGTCGGCGCTCATGGGCAGCGCCAGCGCCGCGAAGCCATCCGCCGCCTCGAGACCGGCGAACAGCTGCCGCACCAGCGCCAACACTTTGTGCAGCGGCGGGCCGCGCGGGGTCGGCGCGGGTCCGCCGAGGCGGTCGGTCTCGCCCGCGAGGTAGCGCAGCACCGAGGCGCGGCCCGCGCCCGTAGGATCGACGAGCTGCAGGCCCGCGCCCACGCCGGGCTGCACGTGCACGATGTCGGCGCAGAGGCGCAAACCACCGATGCGCACCTCGACGGTGGAGCCGAGCGCTGGCGCGATCCCCTCGGCGAACAGGCCGCCCAGCTTGAGGCTGAGCTCCCACAACGCGCGCAGCGCGGGCCGACTGGCATCGACCTCCACGACCTGGGCGGTGATGAAGCGCGCGCTCGAGGTGCGCACCGGCTCCGCCTGCGCGCTCGCCGCCAGCCGCTCGACGAAGCCGCGCAGCATGGTCGCGGTGTGCGGCGCCACGTCGAGGTACTGCACGCCCATGCCCGCGGGGTGGTGCTTGAGCAGCGAGGTCGGCTCATCGATGACGTGGACCACGCGCGCCGTCACCCCGAGGGTGGCGTCGCCCTCGGCGTCGAACAGGCGCACGCGGATCGGCGAGCCCGGCGCGGGCGCAGCCAGCGTCTTGATGAACATGCCGCCGAGCGAGATGTTCTCGAGCGGCAAGCGCCGCAACGACGCGTCGCTCTCGAGCACGTCAACGTCGGCGCGGACGCGATAGCGTGGGTGCTTCGGCAGCAAAGGCGCAGCGTTCACGGCAAGGTCCCCATCAACCTGCAAGGCCTAGCGCACCCGCAGGGCACACTCCAAGATGTGCCTGCGAGCAGCCACTGACAACTGCGTCGGATCGTGCTGTGGATCTCTTAAGTGGGTCGCGGGCACCGAGGTAGCGCCGACCCAGCGTTCGCCAAAACGACCGGTTTGACCTGCCCTGCGTGGCGTCTCCATGCGGCGCCAGGGCGCCGACGCGGCTGGCACGGGCGCTGCCTTGTGCATTCGCATGCTCGACGCTCTCCCCATCGCCATCGCGCTCTTGATGAACGCCGACACGCCGCCGAACGCCGGTGAGGAGCGGTGGGACGTGAGCGTGGTGCGACTGATCGTCGAGCACGGCCAGGGCGCGCCGAACGGGCTCGAGGAGGCAGCGGCACAAGCAGCCAGCACCTGGAACGAGGTGGGGGTGGGCCCGCGCATCGAGGTCGCGCGCGACGACGAGCCCGTCGATGACCCCCTCAACGTCGACGAGCACAGCCGCGTGGGCGTGATGCGCGAGCCCTGGCCCTACCCGGCGCAGGCCGGCGCGGCCACCATCACCTGGGCCTTCACCGAGACCAGCCACATCTTCGAGGCCGACGTGGCGCTCAACCCCGACATCGAGTTCGGCGACGGCGAGTCCGAGCGCCACGACCTGGTCAGCGTGCTCACCCACGAGCTCGGTCACGTGCTTGGGCTGCAGCATGTCGAGGACGACGCCGAGGCCACCATGTTCCCCACCATCCCGCGCGGCGAGGTCAAGAAGCGCGATCTCTCGCTCAGCGACGTGTCGGCGCTCCTCGAGCGCTACGCGGGCACCGAGCTCGCCGCGGAGGACCCCGATGCGGTGCTCGAGGCGGCGGCCGAGGACCAGCCCGCCACCGGCTGTGCGCAGGCCGGGCCGCCCGCCGCCGAGGCTGCCTTGGCCCTCGCCCTCGTGGCGATCGCGCGAGGGCGGCGCGCCCGACGCCGTAACGAGCGGTAGATACTTTCCGCAGCCCCCAAAGCCTGGCAGCCTCGGCGGCAGTCGCTCTGCTCCCGCAACGAGGTCACCATGGTTTCCATCGCCTTCGCCCTCGCACTCTCTGCCGCGG
Source organism: Deltaproteobacteria bacterium (assembly GCA_020850995.1). Lineage (GTDB taxonomy): Bacteria > Myxococcota > UBA727 > UBA727 > VGSZ01 > JACOUT01. The sequence continues at coordinate 1,062 of JADZDP010000199.1, read as the reverse complement.
CGCCGGCGGGCCAAGGATCGCTCGCTGCCCCGAACCCGAACGAGCGTGCGGCACCCTTGGTCGTCGCGCAGGAGAGCGGCGGCAAGACGGAGAAGCCGGCGGAGAAGGGCGGCGCCAAGAAGCCGGGCGCGGGTGTGCTCAAGGGCAAGGAGCTCGACTTCATGGCGCGCTACTTCCCCTTCAGCGTCAACGAGAACGCTGCAGCGCCCGTGAAGGACAACCTCTTCATGCTGCACCTGCTCGGGTGCTTGCCCCTCGGCGGGCTCTGGGCGCCCTTGGTGCTCTACCCCTCCGAGGGGCGCCCCGAGCTCGGCACCGACCAGCTCTTGAGCTACCTGATTCCCGTGGCGATCACCTGGGGCGCCGTCGTGGGCATCTGGGTGGTGGTGGCCATCCCGAGCATCATCATCCCCTTCTGCGGGCTCGGTGGATGCGTGGGCTGTCCGATCGGGCTCGCCGGCTGGTACCTGTCGAACAACGCCTCGATGAACGCCTGGGACCGGGCCTACAAGGGCAAGCCCATCGCCGCGGTTCCGCGGGGCTCGTCGCCGGGTACCGCGGTCGCCATGGCGTACTGAGCGCGGCCGCGCGCGCTGCGTGGTGTGCGCGCGGCGCCACCCGCGCTTTCATCGTCGACGTTCGTGGCGTTTGATCGCAGATCGATGGGTGTTGCCTCGTAGCACCTGGTCACTTCGCCGCCTGCAGCGCACGTCTCCGCCGCTGGACCAGGACGGCCACGCCCACCACGAGCAGCCACGAGCCCAGCGCGCGCGGGTCTCCGCCGGAGCAGCCACAGCCGCCGACCACCGCGCCGCCCTCGTCGTCGACGACGGTGATCTCCTCGGGGTCGGGCGGCGTGACCTCACCCTCACCTTCGCCTTCGCCTGGCTCACCCTCGCCTTCACCCTCGCCGGGCTCACCCTCGCCCTCGCCTTCACCCTCGCCGGGCTCGCCTTCACCCTCGCCTTCACCCTCGCCTTCACCCTCGCCTTCACCCTCGCCTTCACCCTCGCCTTCACCCTCGCCTTCACCCTCGCCTTCACCCTCGCCTTCACCCTCGCC
>JADZDP010000198.1 GCA_020850995.1 Deltaproteobacteria bacterium | reverse complement strand
ATCCATCGTCGCTGGCGGCGTCGCGTCCTCGGTCCGTGGCGACGGCCACGGCCCTGCGGGGCTCCTTGCCATCGACGCGCCTCGCTCGCGATCACCGATCGACTTGTCCGTTCGCGGGCCCTAACCCTCCCGTCGCGTGCATCGCGCCCAGCCGGCGATCGCTCCCTCGCTTGCGCGCCACGCAGCCCCGCGCGGAGACGACAAGATCAGCATTGCGGGCTGCTGCTTGCTCGAGGCCAACGACATCGAGCTCGCGCAGGCGCCTCCACCGGCGATCGACGCGGGCCCTCAGCGGCGCTTGTCGCGCCAGATCTGATAGACGCCGAAGGCGGCCACCACGCCGCCAAACACGGCCAAGAGCTGGCTCGAGCTGGTGCCGATCAAGGTCATGCGGGGCAGGCCAGGGATGAGCTGCAAGCCCAGCACGACGCCCACGAGCCCGATCACGATGTTGATGATGCCGCTGCGCATTGGCAGATCTTAGGGCCCGCGAACGGACAACTCAATCGTCCTCGCGAGCGATCCATCGTCGCTGACGGCGTCGCGTCCTCGGTCCGTGGCGACGGCCACGGCCCTGCGGGGCTCCTTGCCATCGACGCGCCTCGCTCGCGATCACCGATCGACTTGTCCGTTCGCGGGCCCTTAGCCTCTCTGCGTGCGCAGCGCCTGCTGCACCAGCTGTCCCACCGCCTTCGGGTCGGCGGTGCCGCCGCAGCGCTTCATCACCTGACCCACGAAGAAGCCGAGCAGCTTGTCTTTGCCATCCACGAGCTTCTGCCACTCGCCAGGGTTGGCCGCGACGACCTCGGCCAGGGCCGCGGCCAGCGCGCCGTCGTCGTTCTGTAGGCGCCAGCCCTTCTCGTCGACGATGCGCACAGGGTCGTCGCCGCGACCGGCGGCCAGCTCGGCGAACACGTCCTTGGCCACCTTGCCGGTGATGGCGCCCTCGTCGATGAGCTTGACGAGCGCGCCCAGGGCGGCCGGCGTGATCACCTGTGCCACCGTCGCGCTCTCGAGGCCGCGCGCGTTCAACACCGCCAGCACCTCGTTCTTCACCCAGTTGGCCAGCGCCTTGGCGTTGGCGTGCACGCGAAGCGCCCCCTCGAACAGCTCGGCCACGGCGCGCTCCGAGGTGAGCGCGGCGGCGTCTTCCACGGAGAGGCCGAGCGCGCCCACGTAGCGGTCGCGCTTGGCGTCGGGTAGCTCGGGCAGCGCCGCGCGCACGCGCGCGATCTGCTCCTCGGTGACGACGAGGGGCGGCAGGTCGGGGTCGTCGACGTAGCGGTAGTCCTCGGCGTCTTCTTTGCTGCGCATGACGCGCGACTCGCGCCGCTCGGCGTCCCACAAGCGTGTCTCTTGCGCGATGGCGCGCCCCGCCGACAGCTCGGCCACCTGGCGCTTGGCCTCGTGCTCCACGGCCATGGCCAAGAAGCGCGGCGAGTTGATGTTCTTCAGCTCCACGCGCTGACCGAGCGGCGCGCCGGGGCGGCGCACGCTCACGTTGGCATCGGCGCGCATGGAGCCCTCTTGCAGGTTGCCGTCGCACACGTCGAGCGCCATCACCAAGCGCCGCAGCGCGCGGAAGTAGCGCTCGGCCTCGCCGGCGCTGGTGAGCGCGGGCTCGCTCACCACCTCGAGGAGCGGCGTGCCCGCGCGGTTGTAGTCGAGGTAGCTGGCGTCGTCGCCCTCGCCGTGCAGGCTCTTGCCCGCGTCCTCCTCGAGGTGGATGCGCGTGAGCGGCACCAGGCGCCCGTCGACGGGCACAGCGCCCCCCGTGAGGATGGGCGCGTCGTACTGCGAGATCTGATAGCCCTTGGGCAGGTCCGGGTAGAAGTAGTGCTTGCGCGCGAAGGTGCTGCGCCGGTTGATGGTGCAGCCGAGCGCGAGGCCCAGCGCCAGCGCCAGGTCGATGGCGGCGGCGTTCGGCACCGGCAAGGTGCCCGGCAGCGCTACGTCGACCACGTCGACGTTGTGGTTGGCGCGATCGCCGTAGCGGTTGGGCGCCGGCGAGAAGAGCTTGCTCTTGGTGGCGAGCTGCACGTGCACCTCCAGGCCCACCACCACCTGCCAGGCCTCGGCCGTGCTCACTGCCGCACCCCGTTGGAGACGAGGAAGGCGAGCAGGTCGGCCTCGGCGTCGGCGCACGGCGCTCCCGCGTTGGAGCAGGAGATGATGGTGAGCGCATCGCCGTTCCTCTCCTGCAGTCGCTCCTCGAAGGCCGCCACCTCGCTCTCCGCCAGGAGCGGGTTCCCGGCGATGATGACGTTGGCGCTCACGAAGCCATCGGTGTTGCGCGGCCCGACATCTACCAGGTTGTCGAGGCCGGACAGCGAGGTGAGCGAGCGGTTGTTGAAGATGGCCAAGCCCCCCGCCACCGAGGTGAGCGCCTGCAGGCCGTCGAGGTCTTCGAGGTCAGAGTCGCCGATGCCCAAGCCCTCGGTGACGAGCTGCAAGGTGCGCAAGGGGCACAGGTCGCCCACGTCGGCGTTGCCGGGCCCGGCCTCGAAGATCTGCACCGTGCCGTCGACGAGCCGCACCTCGCGCAGCTGCTCGAGGTCCAAGGCGTCCTCGATGGTGAGCACCTCGACGTCCTTGATGTCGCCCAGGCGCCCCGGCGGGTGCGTGGGCGCGCCCGCCACGTCATCACAGGAGCCGTAGCTCGTGACTGGCGCGCACAAGCCCGCGGGCGGGGCGTTGCCTGGCCGGCACACCATCTCGACGCCGCACAGGGCCTCGCGCGTGCTGCACGGTCGGCCCATGGAGGGCAGGGGGTCGTCGTCGCCGATGGGACAAGCGTCGGCCATGGTCACCACGGTGACGACGAGGAGCAGGCGGAGCGTCACGGCGCCTCCTCGGCGTGCGGCCACAGAAACGACAAGGCGAGCGCGCCGCCGCCGAGCGGCACCAAGAGCGCGCCCGCGATGACGCCGAAGCGGCCCACGCCGTTGTAGAGCTGCTTGAGGTCGGCGGCCTCGCGCTGCAGGCCCGTGGCGCGCGCCAGATCCTCGTCGCTGCCTTGAAAATCGGCGGTGAGCTCCACCAGCTCCTGCTTCTTGCCGCCGTAGAGGATGGCGGGGGTGGCGCCGAGGGCGCCAGCAATGACGCCGACGGCGAGGCCCACGGCGCCGCCCACCAAGAGCCCGGTGGCGATGGGCGAGGTGGCGCCGCTCGGGCGCGGGCCCGCGGGCAAGGACGGCGCCACCCGGTCGTTTGGCTGCTCTCCCGTGGCGCGCACCAAGAGCTCGTCGAGGGCCAGGCCGAGCTTGTCGCTGACCTCGGGCAAGGACCAGCCCTGCACGCTGGCGCGCCCCGCGGCCGCGCCCGCTTTCACTTCGAAGAGCTGCAGCGTGATGACGGTGAGCGCGTCGAGCTTGCCGGCGCGCGTGGCCAGCACCAGCTGCGCGCCGAGGGCGTTGGCCAGCTCGGCCATGCACGATGACGCCGCGTCCTCGCAGCCGGCGGCGGCCTGGTCGGCGCGCAGATCGGCGAGCTGACGCAGGTCGGCGCTCGAGAGCACGTTGAGCGACGCGAAGCGCGCGGCGCGCGCGGCGATGGTGCTGGTCAAGGTGGCGCGCTGTTCCACCTCGAGATCGCCGCCTTGCACGTCGAGGACCAAGAGCTTGACGCGCGCCGTCGATACCGGCGGCGCGGTGGTCGTTGCGCTCGCTGGTGCCGGCGCCGGCGCTGTCGTCGGAGGGGGGTCCGGCGCCTGATGGGCGAGCAACGCGGCGACGAGCACGGCCAGCATGGCGCGCTCTTAGCATGGCGGCCCAACGCTGTGACCGCCATCAACGGCGATCGCTCTTGAGCGCGGCATCATCCGCGCCATTCGTGTCCGTCGCCGAGGTCCTCATGCGTCGACGCCCGTGCTCGTGGTGGCCCGTCCCGTCGCTTCTCGCGACGGCCTTCCTGCTCGCGTGCCCCACGCCCTTGGAGCCCGACGACGACGACGATGATCACCGCCAGCGCGAGGAGGACCCCTGCGAGGCCGGCGAGATCGGCTGCCTCGACGACGCCACGGCGTGGGTGTGCAGCGACGACGGCGACGAGCAGATCGAGGCCCCCTGTCGCGACGACCAGCGCTGCGTCGACGGCGCCTGCCGCGCGCTGGCCTGTGAGCCCGACGCCCACGTGTGCCAAGGCAACGCGCGCGTCTTGTGCGACGCCACCGGCACCACGCAGACGGTGGACCAGTGCGACGCCTCGACGACGTGCGAGGACGGCGGGCTCGGCTGTGCGTGCTCCATGGGCTTCTGCTTGCCGCGCGTGTGCGAGCCCCTGGCCGTGCGCTGCGTGGGCAACGGCGCCCAGTCCTGCGACGACAAGGGCCTGCGCTGGGGCGAGCTGCAAGACTGCGGCGCCGACAGCTGCTACGCGGGGCGCTGCCTGGCCGCCACCTGTACGGCGGGCGCCACCTTCTGCGCCGGCCGCACGCTGCTCACCTGCGAGAGCGACGGCAGCGGCTACCAAGAGAGCACGTGCGAGGAGACCTGCGGGGGCGCCGACGGCAGCGCCGCCTGCGTGGCGCAGATCTGCACGCCGCTCGCCACCTCCTGCGCCGACGTCGACACCGTGGCCACCTGCAACCAGCAGGGCACGGCGCTGGTCACGAGCGACTGCGAGAGCGGCCAGCGCTGCGAGTCCGGCGTGTGCCTCAACGACTCTTGCGTGCCCTCGTGCGGCGCGCGCGTGTGCGGCCCCGACCCCGTGTGCGGCGTCTCGTGCGGCGCCTGCGCGGGCACCTGCACGGCGGCGGGGCAGTGCGAGCTCCCCACCGGGCCCGTGCTCTCCATCGAGTTGAGTTGGACGCCCACCGCCAAAGACCTCGACCTGTGGGTGTCGAAGAGCGGCACCATCTGCGAGGCCGCCAGCTGCAGCTACACCACCTGCACGGCGGGCGACGCGCAGCGCCCCGACTGGGACAACAGCGGCGGCCCCTCGGCGGGCGACCCGGTGCTCGACATTCAGGGACCCGCCGACAGCAACCCCGAGATCGCGCACGTGCCCTTGCCCGTGGGCAGCCAGACCTACGCGGTGGGCGTCGACCACTACTCGACAGAGACCGGTGCTGCCAGCGCCACCATCCGCATCTACCTCGACGACGCGCTCGTGAGCACGCACTCGCGCAGCGTCAACCCCGACGCGCTGTGGTCGGGCGTCACCGTGAGCTGGAACGGCACCAGCGTCAGCTCCAACGACGACGGCGAGATGGTGGCGGCCTTCGCGTGCGAGAACGCGGCGACCACCTGCACCGTCGACACCGACTGCCCCGAGGGCGAGGCGTGCATGGACGGCGGCCTCCTCGGCAGCGACACCTGCGTGGAGGGCTGCCGCACCGACGCCGATTGCACCTCGCCGCTGGCGTGTAACGGCGCGCGCGACTGCGTGACTGCCTCGACGGTGGCGGAGTGGAAGGAGGCGTGCTCGGAGCTGGCCGACTGCCCCGCGGGCTTTCACTGCGACTACTTCACGCAGCTCTGCGAGGAGGAGTGCTCGGTGGGCTGCGATCCCGGCATCGACTGTTGCCTGCGCAGCGGCGGCGACACCTGCGTCGCCGATCCGATCCTGCAGCTCTTTGGCAACTGCGCGCTCTGATCGCGCGCGGGGGAAGATCGCTCAGGCGCTCGCCTGCTCGCTCGGCTTCTCCACCACGCCGTGCTCGAGCTCGTCGAGCGAGCGCACGCGCGCCAGGTCGAGCATGCGGCCCTCAGAGAGCGCGATGACCGCGCGCTTGATGAGGTCGGTGGCCGTGCGCGCCTGCTGCACGGGCGGCAGGTGCGCGACCAGCCGGCGCATCTCCACGGCGGGCAAGGGCGGGCCGATGTGCGCCTGCAGCTCGCGGGCACCCAGGTTCGGCAGGTGCGTGCCGCGCGGCAAGGCGTCGAAGTTGCCCTTCATCCAGATGGGCAGCACGTCGACGCCGGTGGCGAGCGACAGGCGCGCCACCAGCGGCTTGAAGGCGCCGAGCGTGCCGTCTTCGCGGCGCGTGCCCTCGGGGAAGATGAGCGCCGTGTGCCCAGCCTCGAGCACGGCGCGGGCTTGCTCGAAGGCCAGGCCCGAGCCGGTCTCGCGGTCGATGGGCACCAGGTTCGTGAAGTGCTCGAAGAAGGCCACCTTGGCCCGGTTGCCCTCGAAGAAGTAGTCCTTGGCGGCCAGCGGGCGCAGGTCCTCGCCGTAGCTGCCGAGCGCGAACTTGACGAGCCCCGTGTCGAGGTGGCTCGTGTGGTTCGCCACCACGATGCTCGCGCGGTTGTAGGGGATGAAGGCGCGCCCATACACGGTGGCGTGAAAGAGCGAGCGGAACATTTCGCGCTGCGTGAAGCTGATGGCGCGTCGGCCCGCGGGCTTCACGAGCGGCAAGGCGAGGTCCACAAGCTCGCGCTCGAGCACGCGCGCCGCCGTGGGCAAGGACAGGCGCTCACCGGGCAGCTCGTCGGCGCCGGCGTTGCCGAGGGGCGCGCCGGCGGCCCGCTGCGCGGCCTGGCGCACCAGGTTCTCGAGCTCGGCGATGCTCTCCTTGGCCACGAGCAGCTCGGGGTCGAGCTTGCCGCACAAGGGCTCGAGGGAGGCGCCGAGCTCCACCCACATGAGCGAGTCGAAGCCCAAGTCCTGTGCCAGGCGCGTTGCACCCGTGAGCTTCTTCACCTCGACGCCGGCGACCAGGGCCACGGCGGCGCGCACGGCGGACAGCGGAGTCTCCGCGGTGGGCGTTTGCTCCTCGGCCTTCTTGGCGAGCAGCTCCTCGAGTGAGCGCCGGACGTCCTTGCGCTTCACCTTGCGCGTGGAGGTGCGCGGCAAGGGGCCATCGACGCGCTCGATGACGGCCGGGCGCGCGAAGGCCGGCAGCTTCTGCACCTGCGCCTGCACGGCCTTGTGGGCGGCGGCGCGGCCGGTGTCGTCGGTGGCGGTGCTGACGTAGGCGAGGGCCAGGCGCTCGCCGCCCTTCGGGTCGGGCAGGCCGAGCAGGGTCAGCTCCACCAGCGGCGCGGGATCGCCCTCGAGGATCAAGGGCTCGAGGCGCTTCTCCACGTCGTCGAGGTAGACGTTCTCGCCCGTGGCGGTGACCACGACGTCCTTGCTGCGGCCCACCAGGCGCAGGCGCCCGGTGTCGTCGATCTTGCCGAGGTCACCGGTCTTGAGCCAGCCGTCCTCGAGCACCGAGCGCGTCTGCGCCTCGTCCTCGAAGTAGCCCTTCATCACGTTCGGCGCCTTGGCCCACACCTCGCCGATGCCGGTGGTGGGGTCGGGATCGACGATGCGCAGCGTGACGCCGGGGATGGGCTTGCCCACGGTGCCCGCGGGGGCGCCCATCTTGCCCTCGGCGATGGTGAGCACGGGCGCGCTCTCGGTGAGGCCGTAGCCCTCGGCCAGCGGCAGGCCCAGGCCTTGGAACATGTCGTGCACGCCGGGCGGCAGCGCCGAGCCGCCGGAGATGAGCACGCGCAAATGCCCGCCGAGCTGATCGTGGATGGGCTTGAGCAAGAGCTTGCCGAAGGACATGCCGGTGGCACGCCCGAAGGCGCGGTTGGCCGCCAGCAGCGCGTCGAGCACGCTCTTGATGGCCTCGCCGCGCTCGGCCGCCTGCTTGGCGATGCGCCGCTCGAGGAGCTGCCAGAGCGCGGGCACGCCCACGAGCGCCGTGATCTTGCCGGCCTTGAGCGAGAACAACACCTTCTCGCCGGTGAGCGCCTCGGGCGTGAAGATGCGCGCGCCCGAGGCGAGCGGCATCAAGAGCCCGCAGGAGAACTCGAAGGTGTGGTGCAGCGGCAAGACCGACAACATGCGGTCGCTGGCACCCGTGGGGAAGATGCTCTGCAACGACGCCAAGAGCGCGCAGAAGTTGCCGTGGGTGAGCATCACGCCCTTGGGCTCGCCCGTGGTGCCCGAGGTGAACAGGATGCTCGCCACCTCGTCGCTGTCGGGGAGCGGCGCGTCGCTGGAAATGCCCGGGCCCTCGGTGGCCGTGAGCTGCACGTCGAGCACGGGCTCGGGCAGCGCCGCGCCCCACGTGTCGCGCTGGGTCTTGTCCACCAGGCACAAGAAGGGCCGCGCCTTGCGCACCACGGTGCGCACGGCCGCGTCGTCGAGCGCGGGGTCGAGCGGCACCAAGGTGGCGCGCGCCAAGAGCGCGCCGAAGGCGCAGATGCCCCACGCCGGGTGGTTGAGGCCCGAGAGGATCACGCGATCGCCCGGCTGCACGCCGGCCCTCTGCAGGCGCAGCGCCACGGCGCGGGCGCGCTCGAGCAGCTCGCGGTAGCTCACATCGATGATTGCTTCTCCATCGAAGCGAGACAGAGCCACCGCGGTGCCGAAGCGATCAGCGGCCTCCACCAGGAGGTGGCCCAGGCTGTCCCAGGCGGGCAGGGGGGCGCTCTCTTCGGCGGCTGCGCGCGCGCGGCGGGCCTGGTCGAGGGCGGGCAGGGCGCCCTCGAGCAGCACGGCGCGCCACGACAGGCGCTCGGCGGGCGGCGTGAAGGCCTGCAGGCCGGCGCGCATGGCACAGGCGCGCAGTTGGCGCTGCGAGAAGCGCACCTCGTCGTCGAAGAAGGGGGCGGCGCGCGCGAAGGCGAGATCGCCCGTGTCGGTGACGCTCAGGGCGGCGATGGCCTGCGTGGCCTCGTCAGCCAGCGCGCTCACGGGCGCGGGCAGCGTGGCCTTGGGGGCGAGCGCGCTCAGCATCGAGAGCGCGCGGCCGGCGAGCGCGAGCGCCTCCTCCACGAGGGGCGGCCGCGGGGCGCGCTGGTCCACCGACGTGAGCGCGGTGGCGCGGGGCACGTCGTCATCGCCGGCGCGGCGCGCGCGGCGCAGGTGCAGGTCGTAGAGGTCGAGCAGGCGCGCGGCCAAGAGCGGCGCCTTGTCGGAGGTGGCGAGGTGCACCACCGGCGGCACCGCACCCGCCAGCGCGCCCCGCACCACCACCGCCAGCTCCTCCGCGACGAGCTCGAGGGGCAGGGCCTCCAAGCGGCCCGAAAGCGGCAGGCGCACGGCGCCCTTGCGCACGCGCTCGTCGACGTGGGCGAGGGCGCCGCCAGGGGCCTCGAGCAGATCGGGCAGGCGCACGCAGGTGACGCGCGCGCCGCTCTTGTGGGCCACCAGCTCCCCGAGCGCGGAGGTGTAGCCCCGCAGCGCGAAGGTGCCCGTCGACGAGAAGCGCCAACCACTGGCGCGCTCCACCAGCGCGCGCTCCAGGGCGCGCTGCGCCTCGTCGTCGAGGGCGCGCTCGATGGCGCGGCTCAGCGCGCGCCCGGTGGCGGCACCGCCGAGCGCCCGCAGCTTGCTCTTCACCTCGGCGGCAACCTGCGAGCGGCGGTCGGCGAAGGCCGCCGCCTCGCGCCCGTAGCGCGCGGCGCCTTCGAGGGCGCGCAGCTCGGCCTCGAGGTCGAGCTCGCTGCCGCGCACCTCGCTGCCGCCAAAGAGCGCGCGCGCCGGCTCGTCCTCGGGGATGAGCCCCTTCTTTTGGCCGATGGCCGACAGGCGGCTCGCGAGCACCAGCGGCACATCGCTGCTCTTGGCGGCGCGGGCCGAGTCGCGCGCGCTCTCCACGTCGTGCAAGAGGGCGTGATCGGCGCGCCGGCTCTCGGAGCTCAGGGGGCGCAGCTCGACGATGACGCGGGCGCCCACGGGGCTCTCGACCAAGCGCGCGGCGCCCGCGAGCGCGCGCGTGAGCGCTTGGCCGAGGGGGCTAGGCAGGCCGCGCACGCAGACGCGCGGCAGATCGTCGACGACGCCGGGCATGTGCAGGTGGCTTGCTCGAATGCGCGCGGGCCCGCAAGGGGTGTCGATGGAGTGCGGGCCTTGCGGCGCGCCGTGCGTGGCCGGTGCTGCCGTGCGGTTTCCCCGCGCGAACAGCGAGCTCTTCATGACGGCGCGACAACAAGCCCCAACTTCTTCTTCTTCTTCTTCTTCCTTGTCGTCGTCGACGCCCTCTTCCGCCGCGACCAGCGCCGCCGGACCGCGCGCTCGACGCAGGCTCGCAGCCGCATGCAGAGCAAAGACGCGCCGGCTCACCCCTTCGCCAACAAGCGCTCGCTCAAGAAGCTCGCCGTGGCCAAGATGGGCGCCTGCGTGTGCGACGACGACGACGAGGGGTACAGGGCCGCGTCGAAGCAGTAGACGTCGCGCGTGCCGTAGAGGAGCCCGTTTTGCGCGCACGCGCCCTCGGCCTCGGAGGCAGCCATGCGCAGGCCGCCCTGCTGGTGGGCCGACATGAGCGGCGCCGTGCACGGCTCGAAGGGGATGGCGTCGATGAGCGCCAGGTCCCGCTCGCTCGTGACGACCACGGGCCGGTGCATGGGCACCTCCACCTCGTAGGCGCCGGCGGCCAGGTAGCAACGGGCGGCCAGCTTGGCGCCCTCGCGCAGGCGCTCCTTGTGGTTGTCCTTGTGCTCGTAGTCGATGCGCACGCGCCCGGCTTTGGTGAGGCCGACGGTGCCGGAGGGCTCGTCGGGCACCAGCACCAAGCTCGCGGCGAGCTGCGGGTAGGCAGCCATGGCGCCCATCACCTCGGCGCCCAGGCGCGGCAAGAGCGAGGCGATGATGCCGGGCGTGCCCATGATGGCCTCGACGCGGAAGCCCCACAGGCCGCGCTCGTCGTCGAAGCGCTCGCCCTCGGTGACGGCGTAGGCCTGCGGGATGCCGCGGAAGGGGGTCACCTGCTCGCGGAAGCGCGCCACGATGCCGAGCTGCGGCTGCAGCGACAGGTGCTTGCCGGCGTGCTGGTTGCCGAGCCCCGAGCGCAGCACCAGCTGCGTGGAGTTGACGGCACTGGCGGCCATGATCACCACGCGCGCGCGCACGGTGAAGCCACCCACCTCGTGGTAGCCGTTGGCGTCGAGCACGCGCACGCTGACCCGCTTGAGCTCGGCGCTGGCGTCGTCGATGCGCACGGCGCGCGCGCGACACAGAAAGGTGGCGCCGGCGGCGAGGGCGTCAGGGATGGCCACGACGCGCGGGTTCTGCTTGGCGCCGATGGGGCAGCCGATGAGGCAGGTGCCGAGCCCCTGGCAGCCCACCCGGTTGTTCAGCATCACCTCGCCCTTGGCGCCGATCTTCGCCGCGCCCTCGCGCAAGAGGCGATTGGCGCGGTTCACCTGCTCCTCGGGGATGGGGGTAGCGCGCAGGTCGGCAAGCGCTTGGTGGCGATGGGGCTCGAGGTGCTCCACGCTGTAGTCGGTGAGGCCGTGCTTCCTCTGCCAGAAGCGCAGGACCTCGTCGGAAAGGGGCACCACGTCGCTGGCGTTGATCACCGCGCTGCCGCCGAGCACGCGCCCCTGCAACACGGCCATGGTCAGATCGCTGGTCATGCGTCCGCCGCGATCTTGGTAGAGCTGGTCGTACATGCGGCCGTCGCGCTGCGTGAGCTTCTGGCCCGTGAGGTCGCCGCCCTCCTCGAGCACCAGCACCTCGCGGCCGGCGCGCGCCAGGGCCCGCGCGGCGGTGGCGCCGGCGCAGCCCGAGCCGATGATGAGCACGTCGACGCTGCGCTCGCCCTGGCGCGGGTCGCTCGAGAGATCGTGGATGGCGCCCGCGCTCATGGCGTGGGCTCCTCGGCAGGCATGCCCCACAGCGAGGGGCCGGGGTAGCCGATCGCCGGCCACACCTTCGGGTCATCGAAGAACACCACGTGCAGGAACTTGCGGAAGGCCAGCGCCACCTGGCGACGTAGCGCCAGCTCGCTCTCCATCCAGCCGCGCCAGTGACGACGACGATCCTCGAGCGCCAGGTGCGAAAAGGTGACGAAGCGCCCCTCGAAGATGAGCGGCCCGAATTCGACGAGCAGGAGCGCGGTCGCCAGATCTGCCACGTTCTCGTCGTGCTCGCCCTGCAAGAAGCCGTCGAACATGCGCGCCAGGTGGTCGCTCGTGACCGCCGCGCTCTCGAGCGGGAGCTGCGCCTCGGCGATGGCCTTCATGGTGGCGAAGCGGTGCCCGTCGAGCACCTTGAGGCCCGCCACCGCCGGCGCCTGGCCGCGCATGGACCAAAGCGCCCCGCCGGCAGCACCCAGGCCGGCGAGCCCGGCGATGCCGAGCTTCAAGAAGGTGCGGCGCCGCAGGAAGGAGAAAGCGTCCATCACCGGGCATCATAGCCCGAGGGTTGAAAGGCCCACGAGGAGCCGCTATGGCAAGGGCGCTGCTGCGCAATCGCAACGCCCGAATCCCGCCAGGCCCGGAAGGGAGCAACGGTAGGGTCCCCTGCGATGTGCGCAGCGGCACTTCCCACCCTCGTCGTCGTCCCGCGCTAGCCTTTGCCTGATGGGCCTCGCGCTGCTCCTCGTGTCGGCGCTGGCGGGCGCTGCGCCCGACGTCGCCGAGACGTGGGCAAAGCTGCAGGCCGAGCTGCCCGCCGACCCCGCGCGCCGCGCGACGGTCCTCTTGCGCTTCGCCGCCAACGACCAGGCCGCGCTCGGCGACCGCCTGCGCGCCGCGCGCGCCGCGCGCGCCCACGCCCCGCGCCGGGCGGCCAGCCACCTCGCCGAGGCGCGCCTGTGCGGCGTGAGCGGGCAGCTCGGCGCGCGCGCCCGTGCCCTCGGCCGCGCCGCCGCCGCCCTCGGGAAGGACGGTGAGCGAGCGCGGCAAGAGCACGTGCAGCGGGTGCGCGCCGCCGACGCCGATCTCTCGCGCCTCCGCCAGCTCGTGGATGTGCGTGAAAAGAGCGCGGTGCCGCCGCCCCTCACGCCCGCCGACGAGGGCCTGCGTCGCCAGGTGAGCGACGCGCTGCCGGCGTGGCAGGCCCTCGACGACGAGCGCCAGCTGGCCGCGGCGCGCGTGCTGTTGGCGCGTCTGCGCGCGAGCACCGGTGATGCCGCGGCCGCCGAGCAAGAGCTCGCAGCCATCGCCGAGCACAGCGCCGGTCGCGACCGCGCCGCCGTGCGCGTCGAGGCGCAGCGCGCCCGGGCCGTGTTGCTCGAGCAGCGCAACGATCTCGAGGCCGCCGCGCTGGCCAGCCTCGGCGCCGATCGCGACGCCGCCGTCGACGTCAAGAAGCCCGCCTCGCGCCAATTCGCCACGCCCTACCAGAAGAGCAAGGCCTCGCTCGAGCTGTGCCGGCGCGCGCGCGCCCAGGGTGTGGAGTGCGGGCGCGCCGAACAGCGCCGCTTCGGCAGCACGCTGCACTACGACTTCTCGAAGGAGCCACGCGGCACCTTCGATCCCGCCGTGAACAACGAGGTGCTGGCCGACTACGACACGCTCTTGCGCGAGTGCGTCCGCACGGCCGTCAAGGAGCGCGTGCCCCTCACCCAGACCCTCATCGAGCTCGAGTGGGCCGTGGGGCAGGATGGGCGCGTGCCGGGCTACGACCTGCGCCCCACCCGCCTGCGCGGCACCAGCTACGATCGCTGCTTGCGCGCGGCCTTCGACGTGTTCCGCTACCCGCCCTACGCGGGCGAGATGCAGCACGTGCGCCTCTCCTTCGAGGTGGGCGGCGAGCTGTGACGGGGCAGGGCGCTCCGCGATCGCCTTCGCGCACCCGCTGAGCTAATGGTGCCGCCGCATGCTCGCGGCCCGAGACCTGAGCTTCGCCTACGCCGACCGGCGCCTGCTCGACGGCGCCGCCCTCACCGTCGACGACGGCGAGCGCGTGGCGCTGGTGGGACGCAACGGTGCGGGCAAGTCCACCTTCCTGCAGATCTTGGCGGGCACCCTCGCCCCCGACGCCGGCCTCATCGAGCGCGGCCGCGGCCAGACCCTCGGCATGCTGACGCAAACGCCCCAGCTCGACCTCGAGGCCAGCGTGGGCGACACCGCGCGCGCCGCGCTCGGCGAGGTGAGCGCGCTCATCGCCGAGCACGCGGCGCTGGCGGCGCGCGCGCCCGACGACGCGCGCCAGGTGGAGCTGCTCGCGCGCATCGACGATCTCGGCGGCTTCGACGTCGAGCACCGCATCGACGAGGTGCTCGCGCGCCTGGGTGTGAAGGACGCGGCGCAAAAGGTGGCGAGCCTGTCGGGCGGCGAGCGCCGGCGCCTCGACCTCGCGCGCCTGCTGCTCGAAGGTCCCCACACCCTGCTCCTCGACGAGCCCACCAACCACCTCGACCGCGCGGGCATCGCCTTCCTGGTGGAGGAGCTCACCCGCCACCGCGGGCCGCTCGTGTTCGTGTCGCACGATCGCGCCTTCATCGACGCGGTGGGCACGCGCATCGTCGAGCTCGAGGGCGGGCGGCTCTTCTCCACGCTCAAGCCGAGCGACGGGCGCGGCCTGGTGGACTGCTACCTCGAGGACAAGCTCTTGCGCGACGAGCAGCTCGAGCGCGAGGCGCACCGCCGTCGCCGCTTGTACGTGCGCGAGCTCGCCTGGCTGCGCGCGGGCACGCCGGCACGCACCACCAAGCAGCAGGCGCGCATCCAGCGCGCCGATGCCCTGGCCGACGAGGTGGAGTCGCAGGCGCGCCAGCTGCGCGAGAAGGCCGGGCGCGTGGCCATCGACGAGGTCAAGGGTGGGCGCCTGGGCAAGACCATCCTGGCTTTTCACGACGTGGCGTTGGCGCGCGGTGCGCGCACCTTGTTCTCGGGCCTCGAGCTCACGCTGGTGCGGGGGGCTCGCTGGGGCATCGCGGGCGACAACGGCGCCGGCAAGACCACGCTGCTCCTCTCGGTGCTGACGGCGGCCGGCCTCGTCGAGGGCGAGCGCGCGGTGCGCCCGCAGCAGGGCAGCGTCGAGGTGGGCAAGCACAGCAAGGTGCTGCTCTTCGACCAGCACCGCGCCTCGCTCGACCAAGAGGCTACGCTCGAGGGTGTGCTGGCAGGCCAGAACGACCACGTGACCATCGGCGCGCCCGAGGGTGAGCAGCGCCGCGTGCACATCGCGAGCTACCTGGAGCAGTTCCTGTTCGACGGCGCCGACCGCTACCGGCGCGTCAAGACGCTCTCGGGCGGCCAACAGAACCGCCTGGCGTTGGCGCGCCTGTTCCAGCAGGGCGCCAATTGCCTGCTGCTCGACGAGCCCACCAACGACCTCGACGTGGAGACGCTGGGGGTGTTGGAGGAGGCGCTCGTGTCGTTCGATGGCTGCGCGCTCATCGTGAGCCACGACCGCCGCTTCCTCGATCGCGTCGCCACCGGCATCCTCGCAATCGAGGACGGGCGCGCCACTTGTTGGCCCGGCGACTACAGCAACTTCGAGCGCCTGCACGCGCAGGCGCGCGGCATAGAGACCGCGGCGGCGCCGCCCATCAGCCCGCGTGACGACGTGGAATTGCCCGCGCGCCGCGAGCGCACCGGCAAGCGCAAGCGCAGCAACAAGGAGGAGCGCGAGCTCGTCACCATGGAAGAGGCCATCCTCGGGCGCGAGGCGCGCAAGGAGGAATTGACCACGCTTCTGTCGAGCGCCGACACCTTCAAGGGCGACGCGCAACGGGCGCGCGCGCTGACCGACGAGCTGCACGACGTGGACGCCGAGATCCAACGCCTGTACGCGCGTTGGCAGGAGCTATCGGAGCTTCTGCCCCCATGACCAGCGCCCGCGCGCCAGCGCTGCCCACACCCACCGATCCCCCGGGCGAACAGCTCGGCCTGGTCCACCTCGTCGTCGATGGTGATCGCGCGGCACCGGCGGTGGCGCTGGTGCACGGCATCCCCGGCAGCGTGCGCGACTGGCGCTACGCGGGTCCTGCCCTGGCCGCGGCGGGCCTGTGCGCCGTACGCTTCGATATGCCCGGCTTCGGCAAGACGCCGGCGCGCGCCTTCTCCTCGCCCAAGGCCGAGAACCGCGCCGCCTTCGTGCGCGCCTGCATGAGGGCGCTCGGCTTCGCGCGCTTCGCGGTGGTGGGCCACTCCATCGGCGGCGCCACCGCGCTCATGACCGCGGCGTGTTTTCCCCACGAGGTGTGGGCGCTTGGCCTCATCAACAGCGCGGGCACCCGTCGTCACCGCGGGCTGACCGTGCCGGCCGCCTGGATCCGCACGCTTGGCGCTGTGGCGCGGCTGCCCGTGCTGGGCGCGCGCGCCGTGCAGCAGCTCGACGCGTTCTATCAGGGGCGCGGCACCAAGAACCCCCGGCCCCTCGACGCCGAGAGCGCGGCCCTGCACCTGGCCATCTCCGGTGACCTCGACATCGCGGCCAACAAGCGCGCCGCCGCGCAGGTGCGCTGCCCCGCGCTAGTGGCCTCGGCCCACGACGATCCGCTGGTGGAGCTGCCGGTGGGCATGGCGCTCGCGCGCGACCTGGTGGCCGCGCCCGTGGTCACGCACCTGCTGCGACGCAACGGTGGCCACTACCTGCAGAAGCACGCCGCCGCCGAGGTGGCGACGTGGTTGGCGCTACAGGCGCCTTCCGGTGTGGGCGCGCGCTGAGCCCTCGCGCGCGCCGATCGGCGTGGCCGAAGACGCGCAGCTAGGCTAGCTCCCGAGCTGCGCCTCGATGATCACGGCGTGGGAGGATCCATGGCGGCACGACGCTCCACCAAGACGAAGAAGACGAAGGCCCCCTCGACGTCGACGAAGAAGGGCAGCAAGAGCGCCCGGCGCGCCACGGCAGCGCGCCCGGCCGCCAAGGCGCAGCGCACGCCGACATCGCGCACGAGCTCGGCCACGCCGAAGCTCCTGTCGGGGGGCAACCCGCAGATCGCCAAGGGCGAGGGCGATGCCCCGGTGCAGGCCTACCTGGCGGCCCTGCCGGGTTGGAAGAGCGTCGTCGCCCGCACCCTCGACGCGCTCATCGTGCGCGCCGTGCCGCAGGTGAAGAAGGCCGTGAAGTGGAACTCGCCCTTCTATGGCATCGAGGGCCAGGGCTGGTTCCTCGGCGTGCACGCCTACGCCAAGTACCTCAAGGTCGCATTCTTTCGCGGCAGCATGCTCACGCCCCCGCCGCCCGGCGAGAGCAAGAGCAAAGAGGTGCGCTACCTCGATCTGCACGAGGGCGCTCCCCTCGACGAGGCGCAGCTCATGCGCTGGCTGCAGCAGGCGGCGGCGCTGCCGGGGTGGATGGGGTAGGGCTGGCGGTGCGGGCCGACACAAAAAGTAGGTAGTTCCACTTCCAATATGGCACGGCAGCGGCCATGGGTGGTGGCATGCGCACGCTCCGGTCCACCCGTCTGATCGACGCACTCCTGCTCACCACGGCGCTGATGGCCTGCGCCACTCCCGATGCGGGCGAAGGCGAAGGCGAAGGCGAAGGCGAAGGCGAAGGCGAGACCATGGGCCGCCTCGAGGGGCGGATCACGCGCTCCGCGCAGCCCTGGGGCGACGGGCGCGGCGCCATCTACGTGGCGGTCTTCTCCGGCGATCCTGTCGTCGACGACGATACGGAGCTGGTGGCGAACGTGCTCATCGCCGACGCCGACCTGAGCGCGCAAAACGCGTGGGCCGCCTACGCCATCGAGGGCATCCCGACCCGTGGAGAGCCCTACGCGGTCACCGCCTTCCTCGACGACGACGGCAACGTCGACACCTCGAGTCCCGACAGCGCCGCACCCGACCAAGGCGACCTGGTGGCGCTGCGGGCCTTGCGCTCACCAACCGTCACCGTCGCCGCCGCCGGTACCGTGGCGCTTGATCTCGATCTACAGCGGAGATTGGTTGTATTGATCGAGCCCGGCGCAGGGACTTGCCAGGAGCCCAAGGAGTACCGCAGCCGCGTACCTCGTGGTACGCGGCGAGGACGCGACGCAGGGATCGTGGCAAGGACCAAGCCCGGCGACCATCAATGCAACTGGTCTCCGCTGTGAACTTGGTCAAGCCCTAATGAACATGCGCGGGCCGGCTACGGCCGCGCCTCCGCCGGCGTCTCGCGCGCCTCGCGGTCCGAGAACACGCGCCACAGGCCGAAGAACACAAGCACCAGCACGAGCCACAGCGCCAGCGTCTTGGCGAAGGTCCCGCGCTGCTGCTGGCGTGCCTGCTCGTGCTCCACCTCGAGGCGCACCTCGGCGCGCAGGCGCTCCTCTTCGCGGATGCGGGCGATCTCCTCGGGGCTCAACGCGCTCATGGCGCCAGGGTATGCCTACTCACGGCGCGCGCAAGGCCCGCTCCCTCAGGGAGCACCGCGCGCCGAGCTGGTGGCGCGGCGCGCGATCGCGATGATGGACGCGCGCAGGAAGCGGCAGGCCTCGTCGTCATCGACGGCCTCGCGCCAGATGAGCTCCACCGGCGGCACCGGCAGGGTGAAGGGCAAGGGCGCCGTTTGAAGGTGTGGGCGCAGCGCGCAGATGTGCCGCGCCATCAGCGCCGGCACCGTGGCCACGAGCGCGCTGCCATCGACGACGTCGCCCACGTTGGCGAAGCTGGCCACCGAGCAGCGCACCCGCCGGCTGCGCCCGAGCGTGTCTTCGACGATGCCGCGGAGGTCGCCGTTGTAGGTGACGATGACGTGATCGCAGGCGAAGTAGCGCTCGAGGGTCATCGTCTGCGGCGCGCTGCGGCGCTTCGCGTTGCCGTGGACGTGGCGCGGGTCGAAGAGGCAGACGAACTCACCGACGAAGAGGTCCTCGCGGCGCGTGCCGGCGGGCAGCTCGTCGGCCACCGTGACGGCGACGTCCATGTGCTGCGCCCGGAGCAGCTCGCCGAGGGTGCGGAACTGCACGGGCAGCGCGATCACGCGCATGCGCGGCGCCGCTTGCTCGAGGCGCGCCAGCAAGGCCGGCAAGAGCCAACCCACCACCCCATCGGCGATGCCCAGCCGCAGCGTGCGCGTGCTGGTGGCAGGATCGAAGCTCGGCGGTGACAGCGCCGCATCGACGAGCGACTCCAGGTGGGGTCGCACCTGCGCGAACAAGCGCTCGCCGCGGGCGCTGAGCGCGAGGCCCCGCCCCTGACGCACGAACAAGGGCGCCCCCACCGCGGTAGAGAGCCGCCGCAGCGCCGCGCTCACCGCGGGCTGGGTCACGTACAGACGCGCGGCGGCGGCGGTCACGCTCTGGGCTTCGGCGACCACGGTGAACACCCGCAACAGGTTCAGGTCGAGATCGCGTCCATAAACGCTGGTCATAGGTGCCATTCATCCTATTCGATGGTCGTATGAGTGCGCCAGGCGTACGGTCTTTTCACGAACCCAGGAGCCCGAGACCGCACCGACCAGCAGCAGCACCACGTTCACCACGCACGCACGGCAGCGCGCCGGCAAGCTCGACCGCGAGCGCCGACGGCCATCGATCCCTCCCCTCGAACCCCACAGCAAGGAAGCACCATGTCCACCCAAAAGGTCGCACTCATCACTGGCGGTAACAAAGGTCTTGGCAAGGAGATCGCGCGCCAGCTCGGCGCGCAGGGCTACGCCATCGTCATCGGCGCGCGCGACGAGCGCCTGGGCCGCCAGGCGGTGGACGAGCTCACCAAGGGCGGCGTCAAGGAGGTCCGCGCGGTGCGGCTCGAGGTGACGAACCCCGAGCACATCGCCGCGGCGGTAAAGCTGGTGGCCGACACCTTTGGGCACCTCGACGTGTTGGTGAACAACGCGGGCATCTCGCTCGACTGGGACGGCACGCCCATGACGGCAGAGAAATTCACCAAGACCTTCAACGTCAACGTCACCGGGCAGTGGCTGGTCACCGAGGCCTTCGTGCCGCTCCTGGCCAAGAGCGCCGACGCGCGCGTCATCAACCACTCGAGCATGCTCGGCAGCATCGCCACCTGCGAGACGAGCTGGGATCAGGTGGGGTCGTTCGCCACCGAGGCCTACGCGACCTCGAAGGCGGCCCTGAACATGCTCACGGTGCTGCAGAGCAAGAAGCTCGCGGCCAAGGGCATCGCCGTCACCGCGGCGCACCCCGGCTGGGTCAAGACCGACCTCGGCACCGACGCGGCGCCCATGGACGTGGCGAGCGGCGCCAAGACGGCGGTGGGGCTCGCCACCATGGCGCGCGAGCGCTTCCCCCACGGGGCGCTCACGCACCTTGGTGATCGTCTGCCGTGGTGAGCACAGAGGCGGAGGGTGCACGGACCTCCGCCGTTGGCGCATGGCGGGGAGGAACCCTTGCATCCTCCCCGCCATGCGCAACGAGGCACGTGCGGCCGAGTGGAAGATCGTTGGAGCCGGTCGCTCCCTATGGTCGTACCGGGCGGCGCGGGAAGGCCGCCACCACCGCTCGAAAGCAAACCCGCGTCACCTCTCACGAGCCAAGCACGGGCAACGATCCCCGCGTGAACGACGCCGTGTGCCCAGGGCGCGGTCGATGCTGTCGCTGCGGGATCGCCAACGGCAGCTCCTCCGACACCTGTGGCGGTCCCCACATCTCGCTCAGCGTCGGACCGACGCTCGTGCGCTGCTCCTGAAACAGGTACCGGACCCACTCGTAGAACCAGACGCGCCGGCCCACGCGGTAGTACCAGCGCATCGACGCGCGGAACTCCGGGTCGAATCCGGTGAGCGCACGCCACAGCGCGCGCGGCCGCAGCTGGAGAACGCTCTCCATCGTCTTGACCGACAGCATCACGACCCACGGCGGCAGATGCCGTGTCGCCAGCACTTGGTGCTTGTAGTCCCAGAGCCGCCGGTCGAGTTGGATGACGCGGCGGGAGGAGGCCTCGCTGTAGTACGCCGTCCAGCGATGAGGTGTGACGTAGAGGAGCTGGATCTGATCTGGATCGTTTCGGAGGAGCCGGCGAAGCCCTCGCAGGTAGTCGCCGAGCCGCTCCTCCTCGAACCCCACGACCCAGGTGGCGAGTGACTGTATCCCGTGCACGCGCAAGAGCCGAATGGCCTATCGATCAACCGCTGCCGTGCTGCCCTTCTTCACGCGGTCGAGGGTGGCCTCGTCGGTGCTCTCGGTGCCCATGAGGAAACGCACGACGCCAGCCTTGCGATAGAGGTGCAAGATGTCGGCGTCCCTCACGATGTCCCCCGCGCGCGTGGAACCGACGATCTCGATGTGTATGCCCTCAGCGATGATGGCCTCCAAGAACGCCCATCGGCGCATCGATCCCGGAAAGAGATTGGCCTTCCCCGGATCTGCATCTTCCCTACACAATGGCGCGTGGCCACGATGGGTCCATGCCCACGATGCACATGAAGGCCATGGTCTTCCCGCGCTACGGCGCGCCAGACGTCCTCACGCTCCGAGACGTGCCGCGCCCCGAGCCGCACAACGACGAGGTGCGCATTGCAGTGCGCGCAACCACCGTGACGGCGGCATGCGGCCTGATGCGTCGCGGCGACACGGCGATGGCGCGCGTGGTCCTCGGCTTGTTCCGGCCGCGCCGCCGCTTTCGCATCCTCGGCATCGAGCTGTGCGGCGTGGTGGACAAGGTGGGCAAGGACGTCACGCGCTTCCGCGTTGGCCAGCGTGTGTTCGGCTTCGCCGGCATGCACGCCGGCGCCAACGCCGAGTTCGTGTGTCTGCGCGAGACCGCATCGCTCGCGCCCGCGCCCGACGGCCTTAGCGATCTCGAATCCGCGTCGCTCGTCGACGGACCCACGACGGCGCTCTACTTCCTGCGACGCGCGAAGCTCGCGCCGGGGATGCGCGTCGCGATCATCGGCGCGTCGGGCAGTGTGGGCTCCGCTGCCGTGCAGGTGGCACGACACATGGGCGCGCACGTCACCGCAGTCTGCAGCGGCAACAACGCGGAGCTCGTGCGCGGCCTCGGCGCGCAGGAGGTCGTCGACTACACGCGAGAGGATTACGCGCAGCGCGGCGTCACCTACGACGTGGTGTTCGACACGGTGGGGAAGAGCAGCCACCGCGTGGCGAACCACTGCCTCGTGAAGGGCGGCGTCTATGCGGTCACGGTGGGAGGCGCTGGGCTCGTGGCGCTTGACCTGTGGACGCGCTGGTTCTCGCGCACACGTCTCTTGTTCGGGTATTCGGTGGAGAAGAACGCGGCGCTGCTCGAGGTCAACGAGCTGACGCAACATGGCGCGCTCCGCCCCGTCATCGATCGTCAGTATCCGCTCGCGGAGCTCGCCGAGGCGCATCGCTACGTGGAGGCGGGTCATAAGCGCGGCAACGTGGTCATCACGGTCGCCGCCGGGTAACCTTCATCCGATGGTGGCATCGGATGAACAACATGCGCCGCTCCATGTCTCGTCGATCGCACAGGTGCACGCGTTCATGGGTCTACCGCCGCCGTTGCACCCGTACGTCGCCGTGATCGCCGCGGCGTGGCAGCCGCCCTTGCAGATCGTCGTGCCGGTAGTGAATCGCAAGATCCACTCCGAGCTGTACGCCGTCAGCTTGAAGCGCGGCGACGAGTGCCGCATCTCGTTCGGCCGCCAGGTGCACGACGCACAAGCCGGTACCGTCGTATTCCTCGCGCCGGGGCAGACGGTGATCCCCATCGACGCTGTGCGCGCGGGCAACAACCTCGCCCCCGAAAGCGACGGTGATGTTGGCGTTCACGGCTGGACCTTGATGTTTCACCCCGACGCCCTCGTGGGAACTCCGCTCGCCGCGCGCATCCGCGCGTACGGCTTCTTCCAGTACGCGCCGAAAGAAGCGCTGCACTTGAACGATGACGAGCAGGTCGCGCTGACCGCCGTCGTGCAGACCATCGAGCGCGAAGCGACCGCGCCCGACGCGTACTCCACCGATGTGCTCGGTGCGCAGCTCCAGCTCGTGTTCGGCTACTGCCGGCGCTTCTACAGCCGTCAATTCCAGGCGCGCGCGCAGGTGCACGGCAAGGTGCTGGCCCGGCTGCACGCGCACCTCGATGAGTACCTCGCATCGTCACGCCCGCGCAGCGAAGGCCTGCCCACCGTCGCCATGTGCGCGCGCGCGCTCGGCTACTCCGCTGACTACCTGAGCGATCTGCTGCGCGACGAGACCGGACAGAGCGCGCGCGTCCATATCCACCGCGCGCTCATTGAAGCGGCAAAAGGTCGCCTGGTGGGAACGACGGAGAGCGTCAGCGAGATCGCGTTCTCGTTGGGCTTCGAGCAAGCGCAGCACTTCTCGAAGCTCTTCAAGCACAAGACGGGTCAGTCTCCGGGGGCGTGGCGCCGCTGACTACCGCGGAGACCAGTTGCGTTGATGGTCGCCAGTCTTGCTCCTTGCCACGATCCCTGCGTCGTGTCCTCGCCACGTACCGCGAGGTACGCGGCTGCGGTACTCCTTGGGCTCCTGGCAAGTCCCTGCGCCGGGCTCGATCACGATAACTGGTCTCCGCGGTAGCTCGCGAGCCGGATCGCGGCGCGCACGCCAGCTTCGAGGATGGCATCGGACGCGGCACGGTCTGGCGTTGCACGGGAGAGCTGGAGCGTCCCAGCGAGCAGAGCCAGGAATGCGGCCGCGTCTGCGGCAGCGACCTTCATTCCCCGCTGGCGTGAGAGCCAGGCTGCCAGCGAATCAACGGTCGGCGCGTTGTGGGCTACGAAGGTGTGACGCGTCGCCCGTGGATGCCGCGCGACCTCAGAGACCAGGGCAGCAACCGCGCATCCCCCTCCCACGTCGTCGCGGTGCGCCGGGCTCAGGTAGCTGCGAACCACCGTCTCCACGTCGGCTCCGTCGAGCGCGGGTGCGAGCCCTTCATGCCGCGCATCCAGTGTCTGACGCAGCGCCTCTCGAACGAGCGCCTCCTTGGACTTGAAGTGCGTGTAGAAGGTGCCGACCGTCAGCCCCGCCTTGGCCATGATCCTCGCCAGGCCGACGGCGGCGATCCCCTCTTCACGAAACAGTCGGGACGCCACCTCGACGATTCGGTTTCGTATCGCCTCGTTGTGACCTGCCGCGTATCGCATGGGAGTCCTGGTGCCGGGTCTTACGCGACCGTGATCACGACCTTGCCTTTTGCGCGCCCGGTGTCGACGTAACGGAGCGCTTCATTGACGGCTTGGAACGGAAAGACCCGGTCGATGACAGGACGGACCTTCCCTGCGTCAATGAGCGTCGCGAGCTTGCGAAGCTGATCACCGCTCGGCTTCATCCACAGAAACGAATAGCTCGTGTCGAGGCTCTTGGCCTTCCGGCGAGCTCCCGCGCTCACGACGCGCAGGAAGAGCTTGACGAACCACGGCGCCCCGATTTCGTTGGCAAAGGCAGGATCCGGCGGACCGGAGATCGACACCAGCCGACCACCGGCTCGCAACACACGCAGGGACTTGTCGAGCGCCTGGCGGTCCTGGCTGTGCAGCACGAGGTCGTAGTCGTGCAGTACGGCCTCGAAGTCATCCTTCTTGTAGTCCACGACGACATCCGCGCCCAACGCGCGAACCATCTCCACGTTCGCGCTGCTGGTCGTGGTCGCGACCTGCGCCCCCAGATGTTTCGCGAGCTGGATCGCCAAGGTACCGACGCCACCCGAGCCGGCCTGGATGAACACCTTCTGGCCCTCGCTCAGCTCTCCGAGCTCCACGAGCCCTTGCCATGCGGTCAGCCCCACCAACGGAATCGCCGCCGCTTCCACCATCGTGAGCGTCTTCGGCTTCAGGGCCAGGTCCTGCTCCCGCACGGCGACCAGCTCGGCAAAGGTCCCGATGCGAAGGTCGGCCCGGCGAGCGTACACCTCGTCACCCGGCTTGAAGGTCGTCACGCGCGCGCCGACACGAACCACGACCCCAGCCAGGTCGTGCCCCAGAACGAGCGGCAAGCGATAGGGCAAAACCGCCTTGAGCCCACCGCTCCGGATCTTCGAGTCCAACACGTTCACGCTGGTCGCGCGGACCCGCACGAGCACATCGTCGTCGCCCAGCATCGGGTCGTCGATCTCGCCGAGCCGGAGCGCGACCTGGCGCCCATAGCGATCGAGGATGAACGCCTTCATGAGCCTTCCCTTCGCAATGCCGTGCGCGCGAGCGAGCCGGCGCTTGGCACGATGGCGTGCCGATGTATGGCAGTACGCCCATACTGTCATGAGTCAGATCGGGCAAGGTCGACGGGCGCGCGCGTGGGCACATCGTGCGGCGCGGTTCCCGCGCATGCCGTGCCCTGATCCGCGCGCCATCAACTCCGCACCGAACGCGCGCTCGCGAAGGAGCCCGGCGGATCGATTGCTGACGCGGGCGACGGCGAACGATGCCGCCAGGGCATCGCGGCCGCGACCGTGAGCGATCGAAGCTGCTTCAGGCGTGGACGACCGAGGTGAACCCGCCGAAGGCCATGCGCTTCATGTCGAAGGGCATCTTCTTGGGCATGTTGCTCATCTCGGGGTCCGACATCAGCTTCTTGTTCACCTGGTCTCGGTGGGCGCGCGAACGGAAGACGACGTAGGCGAACACCGCGGTCTCGCCCTTCTTGAGCTTCGCCAGCTTCTTGAAGCTCACCGCGAACGAGGTCTCGATGTCATCTCCCCAGCACTCGCGGTATTCGAGCGCGCCGTGCTTCTTCCACAGCTTGGCACCGCTCCTCGCCATCTTCAGGTAGGCGGCCTTGTTCTTCTTTGGAACTGCGAGAACGAATCCATCGACGTAGGCCATGGGCAGCCCTCCCATCGCCCCTATAGCGCGCCCGCGTGGAGCGTTGTTGAACCGAGCTGCGCCCTTGAACGAGGCCGAGCAGCGCGAGGCAGGAGCCGCAGCGACTGAGGGAGAGGGGGAGCCGTCGTCGGGCCACGCCCGCGATGGGGGGAGAGACCCTGGATCACTCCCTGCCGCGCTGTGCGCGCCGCAAGGAAGCCATGGCGCACGGTGCGAGGATCTTCGAACTTCGCTACCATCCTTCTCATGGTGAGCGAGCAGGACCGCGACTACATGCGACGCCTCGGAGAGGCGAAGGCAAGCTCCCACGTGGACACGACGAGCGAGCACCTGCGCCTTCCGCCCATCGAGCGGCTGCGTCGCTCATTCGCGCTCAGTGCGGCCTTGCGCGGCGGAGCGAATCTTGCGGCGCGCGTTGACGACCCAAGCCCCTTCTACGAGATGGCGCGTGCGCGCGGCCTGTACGATCCATGAAGTCCGTCGATGAGGTCGCGGGGTTCCTCTCGGGCGCGGGTGCCGCGTACGCGCTGATCGGCGGCCACGCCGTCAACGCGGTCCTCGAGTCCCCTTTTTACTGCGGACATCGACGTTAGGGCCCGCGAACGGAAAAGTCGATCGGTGATCGCGAGCGAGGCGCGTCGATGGCAAGGAGCCCCGCAGGGCCGTGGCCGTCGCCACGGACCGAGGACGCGACGCCGCCAGCGACGATGGATCGCTCGCGAGGACGATTGAGTT
>JADZDP010000197.1 GCA_020850995.1 Deltaproteobacteria bacterium | reverse complement strand
GTGCAGCGCTGCCATTACTACCCGGTGCGCGGCTGCCAATTGATCGCGGCAGAGCCGCTAAGGGCCCGCGAACGGACAACTCAATCGTCCTCGCGAGCGCTCCGTCGTCGCTGGCAGCGTCGCGTCCACGGTCCGTGGCGACGGCCACGGCCCTGCGGGGCTCCTTGCCATCGACGCGCCTCGCTCGCGATCACCGATCGACTTGTCCATTCGCGGGCCCTAAGCGGAAGCTGGCCGCTCGACGCGTGGGAGCGTGGCGTTGACGTGCCATGGGCTGCTGGACCGAGCCCGGGCACGCTGTACGTCGTCGTGAGCGGATGGGGCTACTTCGCCGGCGAGGAGGTGAGCTCATGCGAGGGCTTCTGATTGGCGCCGCCCTGCTGGCTCTGGCACCTGCGCCTGCAGCGAGCGCCTCCAACGGCCTTGCCGACTCGTATTGCCCTCGTGCCGATGTCGCGCCCATGGAATGGGAGAAGGTCTGGCGGGTGACCAGCAACTTCGACGAGCGGATGATCGAGAGCGTCGGCGACCTCCCGCAGGGGGCGAGCTTCACTCACGCCGACGCGCGCAGCATGGTGGACATAGCGCTGCAGAACCTCGCGCGTCAATCCCGAGCCTTCGTCACGGCGCGCGTTCTCGAGAGCAATCACACCTGCACCTTCGGCGCCGGCGGCTGCGTGCGCGCGCTCAGGAACAACGAGGCCCCGGTGGAGTGCGGCCTTGGCAATGCCTTTGGCTACGTGGAGTTCGGTGGGCACGATGTGACCATTTGCCAGGAGAACGTCCTGTCGGGCCTTCTCCCACTGACGCTGGAGCACGAGATTGCCCACGCCTACGTCCTCGCGCACGTGAACAGCGACAACCCGCTGGAAGGTAGCTGCAACGACAATGGCAACTGTGCGACCGCGGACGGGTGCGACGGCGAGCTGATGTGCCGAAGCGCGTGCGATAATGGCTGGAGCTACTTCACGGCCGGCGATTCCAAGGGCCTACGCATCGAGTACAACGGCTCGACGAATTACGTCGACCGGCAGTGGAACACCGGTGGCATGAACCTCCCAGGGCTCACCGGGTTCGCGCATGACGCGCCGGGCATTCAGCTCCACTACGCGTCATTCCCGCCACGCATCGACTGCAGCGACGTGGCCACCAACCCGACCAACGCCTGCGCCGTGGTGGCGCTCACGCAAGCGACAAGCGCGCGGCTGCAGGTCACCACGCTCAACGGGTGGACCGCCGCGACCGGGTGGCTGTACGCGGGTGACGTCGTCGACACGGCGCTCACCTCGCGCTTCCCGCCAGACATCACGCTCATCTCGAGTGGAGCCACGGCATACGTTGTGCGTACTCATTCGACGAGCATCACCAACAACATGCAGGTGCGGCGCATCGCGCTCAGCACCGGTGCGACCACCGCGATAACGCTCGGCTACGCCACGCGCCTGCCTCCACGGATCGCGAACCTGCCGGGCGACGCCGCGTTGGTGATCGGCGTCCGTTGGGGTCAGCCGAGCGTCTGGCAGGCGCACCGGGTGAGCTACGACAAGAGGACGGGAGTGCTGACGTCGACGTCGCTCGACCTGGGGTCCATCGACGACGCGGGTGAGGTTGGCGCGAACATGATCGTGAGCGACTTTGACGTTGACTGTTACAGCGGGGACTGCGTGCTGGCTGCGGTGCTCCATGACACGGATGCGCTGCCCGATGACGACGGCTACAACGTTGTCCAACGGCGCAGGTTTGGCGTGTCAGGAACTACCGTGACCGTTCCCGACCCCAACTGGACCCGCGAGACCAGCGCCGAGCGAGAGAACGCCGTCATCGGCGTCGCCCGTTCGTCGTCGGCGCTCTTCATCTCCGCTGGTCGCGCGGCAACCGGGCCGGGCGACGTCAACAATACACGTGTGGCCGCGTTTGCAACTGACACGTCGACGGCGCCGAGCGCTACCGCCTTGCGCAGAAGCGACAGCGCAGGATGTGCAAACCACGTGACCCCGCTTGGTACCATCCCTGCCGCGACCCAGCACGGAGGGTTCTCGGTTTCGGTCTGCCAATCCTGCGCCGGCGGTGCCGGCACGCTCGAGAGCGTCCACCTCCAACCGGGGCCGAGCAATGTCTGCTTCTAACGACGTCGCCTCGTGGGTCAACCGCCCGATCCTTGGCGCGTTGCTGATGCTCACAGGGTGCGCCAGCAATGATTGCGGCACCGGTGTCGTGAAGGATCAGGCCTTCTACGAGGAGCTCCTCTACGACGCCGCGCTCTCCTACGAGATCGTGCACGGCACCGCGCACATCGCGGCGATCTGCGAGCATGACGTGGAGCTGGACTGCCCCGACGGTCGGATTGCCGATCCGGTGACGATCGAGATCGACGCAGACTGGATGCCAGAGCAGGCGCGGCTCGACCGGTCGCTGCCAATATTTGCATCCGAAGCATACGACAGTGAAATGAACATCCCATCATACATTACCATGGCTCGCTTCGTCGGCCTGGAGTTCAACCCTGGAGCCAATGTGGTGTGCGGAGATGCGCCCGCGGTCGACGGTTGGCGCAACTTCGTTTGGTCGTACGTCAAGGACAGCCAACTCGAAATCTACGGCATCGACCACGAGGGTCTTCACCAAGCGATCGAGCGCGGTATCGCGGACAGCGGCGGCGAGGTCGCGCGACAGGGTGGCGTGCACCAACTCGACTGCGGCGGGCCGCCAGATGCTTGAGGCTACAACGTTGTCCAACGGCGCAGGTTTGGCGTGTCAGGAACTACCGTGACCGTGACCGTGACCGTTCCCGACCCCAACTGGACCCGCGAGACCAGCGCCGAGCGAGAGAACGGCGTCATCGGCGTCGCCCGTTCGTCGTCGGCGCTCTTCATCTCCGCTGGTCGCGCGGTAACCGGGCCGGGCGACGTCAACAATACACGAGTGGCCGCGTTTGCAACTGACACGTCGACGGCGCCGAGCGCTACCGCCTTGCGCAGAAGCGACAGCGCAGGATGTGCAAACCACGTCACCCCGCTTGGTACCATCCCTGCCGCGACCCAGCACGGAGGGGTCTCGGTTTCGGTCTGCCAATCCTGCAACGGCGGTGCCGGTACGCTCGAGAGCGTCCACCTCCAACCGGGGCCGAGCAATGCCTGCTTCTGACAATCTTCGCAGGTGGGCGAGCTGCGCGTGCCATTGCGCATTGCTGACGCTCACAGGTTGCGCCACAAACGAGTGTGGGACCGGTGTTGTGAAGGATCAGGCATTCTACGAGGAGCTTCTCTACGATGCAGCGCTCTCCTACGAGATCGTGCACGGCACAGCGCGCATCGCGGCGCTCTGCGCGCACGACGAAGAGCTCGACTGCCCGGACGATCGAGTTGCCGACCCGGTGACGATCGAGATCGATGCAGATTGGATGCCGCCGCAAGCGCGGCTCGACCGATCGCTGCCTATCATTAGCTCAGAAGCTGCCGAAGGCGAAATGGGCATGAGCGCGTACATCACGATGGGCCGCTTCGTCGGTCTGGCGTTCAATCCAGATGCCAACGTCGTGTGCGAGGGCGAGCCAGCGGTCGACGGCTGGCGCAACTTCATCAGGTCGTACGTCACGGATATGCACCTTGAAAGGAACGCCATCGACCACGAAGGCCTTCACCAAGCGATCGAGCGCGGTATCTTGGACAGCACGGAGCCGGTCACCGGCGCTGGTGGCTTCTCCCAGATGGACTGCGGCGGGCCGCCAGATGCTTGACACGGGTCGAGTAGCCGCGGTCGGCGGACACAGCGACGAGCCCGAACCAGACACTGTTGCGGCGAGCGACCAGGCGGGATGTGCCAACCACGTGACCCCGCTTGGTACCATCCCGGCCGCAACCCAGCATGGCGGTACAGACATCGCTGTCTGTCCTTCCTGCAATGGGGATCGGGAAGCCTCGAGAGCGTGCATCTCCTACCGGGGCCGAGCAATGCGTTCTTCTAACCAACGACATCGTCGGTCCCTCGCGATGATGCTTGGCGCGCTGGCGACGCTCGCTGCTTGCGCCACAAACGAGTGCGACACTGGCGTCGTGAAGGACCAGACGCATTTCGAAGGCGAGTTGTATTCGGAGGCGATTGACTACGACATCGTTCACGGCACCGCGCACTTCGGAGCGGTGTGCGATCGCGACGGCGAGGTGGACTGCCCGAACGGCGACGTCGCAGAACCTGTCATCATCGTGATCGATGAGGACTGGCGACCGTCGCGGCTGCGGCTCGATCTTGCCAAGCCGGTTTTCGGCACGGAGGGCAGCGCGACGGAGATGGAGCGATCCGGCTATATCAAGCTCGCCCGCTTCCCCGGGCTCGTGTTTCAGCCCGAGGTTGTGGTCGTATGCGACGGCGAGACCGCTTCACGGGGATGGCCGAACTTTTTGGGAGTAGTCTTGCGGGACGACATGATCGACGACTACGGTATCGAACACGAAGGACTCAGACAGGCCATCGAGCGAGGCATCGAGGACGGCAGCGATGAGGTGTCTGAGATGGGCGGGACCGCTCAGTTGCTGTGCGGTCCCCCGTCTTGACCTTGCTGCCCTCCCGGCTATCGCCCGCGGGGCTCGAGCAGGTGAGCCACGAGAGCGTGCTGCACGTCCGCGTCGACGAGGAGCGGGTGCGGCGTTTGTTGGCGGCGGAGGTGGCGGGGTAGCTATCGCCCCTACCCACCAAGCAGCGCGAACCCCTCGCGCGCCGCTGCGAGCGCGAGCCGATCATCGAAGGTGATGAGGATCCGTCCTGCCGGTTCGTCGGCGGCCCACGCGAGCGCCGCGCCAAGCTGCAGCGCGTCGGCCACGCGCAGCTGATGGGCCCGGAGCAGACGACGGGCGCGCGCCTTGACGCCGTCGATATCGATCACGACTGCCGAGGCGCGCACCAGTCGCTCGATGCGCGCCTCTGCTTGCAGCGCGGCGCGCTCTGCGAGCGCGCCCTCCCGCACCAGACGAAACAGCGCGGACGAGACCTCGACGGGCGTCAGCGTCCAGAGCGCGAGCTCGGCGTCCTCGGCCAGCCAGCGGTCGCAGCGCGCCGACGCCGGCTCGTGCACCAAGAGCGGCACCGCCGCCGACGTGTCCCAGAACCTCATCGCCCCTCGCGGCGATCTGCGAGCACGGCCGCGACCACGCTCGCCTTGCTCTTCGGGCGCTCTTTCAACCACGAGGCCGGCAGCCGCGCGGCGATCCTGGCGTCGTCGTCATCATCGACGGGTCCGCCCGCCGGTTCGATGCAGGCGATGACCCGATCGCGGTCGCAGACCAGCACGCGCTCACCGCGTTGCACCAAGCGCAAATAGTGGCTCAGCCGGTCCTTCAGCTCGGAGATCTTGGCGGTCACCACAGGCCAGATCTTAGCCATGTCATCTGGCCAGCTTACGGCCAACTCGAAGCCAGCGACGTGCAGGCCTGCCGTTGGCTGCACCTGACCCTCGCCCCCTGCCCATCGTGCGCCGGCGCGCGCCGTGAGCTACAGCGAGTCCTTGCCCATGAGCCCCTTCTTGAGCCCGTCGTCGACGGGGTGCTCGCCAAGCCAAATCGCGAACAGCGCGTCGGCGAAGTCCTTCCCGGCGATGACGGTCTCAGCCACCTTGCTGCCCTTGATGTGCGTGCCCACGCCGGGCTCGTAGCTGAAGGTCAGCGTGTCGCCCGGCACCTGCGCCGGCACCAGCGCCAGGAACTGCGCCTCGCGCGCCTTGAGCTCGGCGCTCGCCTTGGGCGTGTTCTTGTCGAAGCCCGCCTGCGCCGCCTCTTGGAAGCGCTGCTTGCTCACGTCTTTCACCATGGCGAGGCGCACCTCGCGCGGGCGATCGGGGCCGAGCACGGCACCGGCGCTGTTGGCACTCTTCTCGACGTAGAGGGCCGCCAGGTAGAAGCGCACGAACAAGATGGTGCGCGCGCCGATGCCGTTTCGCAGCAGCTTGGCACCGCCGACCTGCACGCTGTCGGGGAACTCGACGCCGTCGACGGCCTTGGCGGCGACGGTGCCGCCCCACGCGAGCGCGCACACGAGCGCGAGCAACGACACCACACGAGCAAACGACATGCTTCCTCCTACGAGCACTCAGCGCACCACGAACACGACGTCCTGACTCGCCACCTTCGAGCTCACCAAGTCCTTGACCTTGAGCTCGACGTGATAGGTGCCGGGCGCGAAGTCGTCGCCCAGGTCGATGTCGGTGCCGAGGTAGGCGACGCCGAGCGGCGCGCGCGTCTCGTACACTTGCTCGCCCAAGGTCTTCTTGCCGAGCTCCTTCTTCTTGCCGGCCTCCTCGAGCGAGAACAGCCCCGAGAGCTCGAGGCGCACACGCGCGTGGTCGCCCACGGGCTCGACGTCGAAGTTCTCGATCTCGACGTAGAGCTGCAGGCGCCGCCCCGCGAGCACGCCGCCCGGCAGGGGCTGATACACGCCCAGGCCGTGGATGGCCTCGGCGGCGAGCGCGGCGCGGATGCGCAGGGGGGCGAGCTTGCGCGCCTGCTCGAGCGCGGCGCTCAAGCGCGCCACCGTGGTGGCGGCGTCGCGCTTTTGCCACGCTGCCTGGGCCTCGGCGATGAGCTCGGGGACGCCGCGTGGGCCAGCGGCCAGCGCCGCCAAGGCGCACGCGGTCACGACGATGAGTGCGAGCACGACCGGGACGCGCCGCCTGCTCAGAGCGCGCCCCGCCGCTGGCGCGCCTTCTCTGCGTAGGTGCCGTTCGGGTCGGCGCGCAGGTACTTGTCGAATGCCTCGCGCGCGGCACCATCTTTCTTGAGCGCCGCCATGGAGACGCCGAGGAAGTAGTAGGTGGACGCGTGATCGGAGGTGGCCGCCACCGCCTGGCTGTACACCTCGACGGCGCTCTCGTGCTCGTCGCCGTCGGCGTAGGCGCGGCCGAGCCAGGTGTACACGTTGGCTTGTACCGAGGGGGCGCGCGTGCCCACCTTCTTGGCCGCCTCCTTGAGCACGTCGACGGCCTTGGGCAGGTCGCCGGCGCGCATGTAGACCTTGCCCAGGTCGCGATAGACCTCGGCCACGTCGAACTTGCCCTTGAGCGTGTTCAGGCTGGCCGCGGCCTCGTCGTACTTCTCCTCGTCGCGCAGGCGGGCCGCCTTGGCGAGCCCGAGGTCGAGGTTGTCGCCAAACACGCCGGCGGCGCGGCCCAGGGCCTCGTCGGCTTTGCTCCACTGCCGGCTGCGCGAGGCCGCCTCCACGATCTGCAGGTAGGGCTGCAAGCGCACGGGGTCGATGGCGATGGCGGCCTCGGCCGAGGCGATGGCGCGCTGGAACTCGCCTGCCTCCAGGGCCTGCTTGGCCTCGAACTGCGGGATCTCGGCGTCGGTGCGCAGGGCGGCGCGCGCGGCCTCGAGCTCGCGCTTGTTCTCGGCCTCGGCGCGACCGAGGCGCTGACCCATGACCGCGAGCCCGAGGTACGCGTAGCCGCGCTGCTTGGTGCCCACGGCGTCTTTGCCCAGCTCCTTGAGCGTGTTGAGGTCGTCGATGGCGACGTTGAAGTGCACGGTGTCGTCGGCCTCGAGGATGACCAGCGCGCGCAGGGCGCGCGAGGGATCGTGGTCGATCTCGTTCTTCATCGCGTTGTCGAGCGCCGCGCGGGCGCGGTTCTGATCGCCCACGCGCCGATAGCACTCGCCCACGAAGGCCTGCGCGCCGGGGTCGGGGACCTCGCGCAGCGAGTCGGCCACCTTGATCATGTCTTGCACGCGCTTGAGCGCCGCGTAGGTGCGGCCCACCTGGATGCGCACCGAGATGGGCAGCGCGGTGTCGTCGCTGTTGAGCTTCTTGGCGATCGCCAGCGCGTCCTCACCCTTGCCCGCCTGGCGCAGCCAGATCATCTCGGCGGCGACGCTGCCCGGCTGCTCGGAGGCATGCTTCATCGCCTTCTTGGTGGCGTCTTGCGCCGCCTGGTCGAGCTCTTTCTCACCTCGCTGGTTGGCGAGGATGGAGAGCGAGAGCGCATGCTGCGCGAGCGCCAGCGGCTGCCCGTCGTCGAGCTTGAGGGCCTCCTCGAGCTCTTTGTTGGAGGCCTTGTGGCCGCCGGTGGTGTCGCTGGCCAAGAACCGCTGCGCTGCCTTGAGGTGGAAGGTGATCTTGTCTTGCGTGTCGCGGTGCGACTTGAGGATGAACACCACGGCCACGATGACGAGCAAGAGCAGCGCGGCCAGCCCGAAGGTGAAGCCGGGGCCCAGGCGCCGCCCCTGCGCGGCCACCGGCACGGGGCCCGAGAACATGCCGTAGGCGCCCGAGGTGGACGCGAAGGCGGGGTCGGCCATGCTCGGGAACACGGGCGCCGACACGGGACCGCTCTGCGCGCCCCGCGGCTGCTGGATGGCCGCGCCCATGCTGCGATTCTTGGCGGCGGCGGCGGCGCGCTGCGCCTCGCCTGCCTTGCGCGCCTCCTCGGCCTGCCGCGCGGCCTCCGCCTCGGCCTGCTTGCGGGCCTCCTCGGCGACGCGCTCTTCCTCGGCCTTGCGCGCGGCCTCGGCGGCGGCGAGCTCCTCGGGCGAGGGCCCCGGCGACCAGTCGATGCCCTTGGCCTTGAGCGCCGCGGTGGCGTCGGCCAGGTTGCGATCGTTGCGCAGCGCCTCCTTGAAGCTCTCGACCGCCTCGTCGCCCTTGCCGCTCTTGTCGAGCATGACGCCGAGCTGGAGGTGCGCCGCCGCCACCGTGGGGTGCTGCGCCAGCAGGGCGCGCAGCTCTTCGAGCGCCTTGGGCACCTTGCCCTGCTCGCCGTACACGCGCGCCAGCAAGAGGCGACCCTCGACGTTGCCGGGCTGGGTCTTGATGCCCTTCTTGCAGACGACCATCGCCTCCATGAAACGACCCTGCGCCAGGTACGCCTGCGTCAGCGGCACGAAGGCGCCACCGGAGGGGTCCTTGGCGAAGGCCATTTCCAGCTCAGCGAGATCCGAGGTCGAGGCCATGGGGTCCGGGGGACGGGGTGATCAAGAAGGCGGACGAGGGTCGAGGTTGCAGGAACATCGGCCCCCGGTCAAACCCGACCGTGCTCCTGGCCAAGGGGTTCCCGGCCAGACCCCACAGCGGCCTCAAGGGTGGCAGCGGGCGAGACGCGCATACCCCACCGCCCAGCCATGGCGCCGGCGCGGTGGGGTGAGGAGGCGTCCGCGGCGCGTTCGCTACGCGTGATCGCGGAATTCGTGCAGGCGCTGTCGCGCGAGCTTCAGCACCTTGTTCTCGAGCAGGCGAGCGCCCTCGCGCGACAGGTTCAAGCGATCGCCGAGCGTGGCGAGGGTCTCGGGCTCTTCGGCGAGCAGGCGCTTCTCGATGATGGTGCGCAGGCGCGGATCTCCGATCTCCGCGCAGATGCTGTCGAGCACCGCGGTCACGGCGCGCGCGCGCTCCACGCGCAGCGCAAAGTCCTCGGGGCGCTCGCCCGCGTCCTTGAGCACGTCGCCCACGCTGCGGTCGGCGTCGTCGTCGACGGGGGTGTCGATGGACACCGAGCGGGCGCGCGGGCGACGGCGCCGCCCGCCAGCCAGCGTCTCCATCTCGGCGCCCGCGATGGACGGCGTGTCGTCGCGGTCGAGGCGCTGCAGGAAGCGCTGGATCTTGGCGCGGATCCAGTACACGCAGTAGGTGGAGAAGCGCACGTTGCGGTGCGGCTCGAAGGTCTCGGTGGCGCGCAAGAGCCCGAGCGTGCCCTCCTGCACCAGATCCTCGTAGCGGATGTCCTTCCGGCGCATTTGGTTCGCCACCAAGTGCACCAGGCCCAGGTTGGCCAGCACCAAGGCGTTGCGGGCGTCCACGTCGCCCCAGGTCTGGATGCGCTGCGCCAGCGCCTGCTCGTCCTCGGCGGTGAGGCGCCGTCGCGGCTTGCCGAGCGCGTCGACCGGCACCGGCAAGGGCGGCGGGCCCGTGCGCGGCAACACGCCGTCGTCGATGAGCTCGAGCACGCGGTGGGCGTCGTCGAGATCCTGATCCGCCTGCGGCACCACGTCCTGCCCCGGGGGGCCGGGACGGCGGCGGGCGCGCAAGGGGTGCTGGTTCAGCACCTTGGTGGCGCTCTCGGCCCCGGCGGCCATCTCGGTGCGCTTCATGGGGCCCTCCTGCCACGGACCTGCGTCCGATGCGCCGGACCGTCCGGCGTTGCGGGCGGCCACGGCGGCGGCCCTATGAGGCTCAAACGGCGGGGCCCCCCAAAGGATTTCTCCCCGCGGGCGCCGAGACCGGTAAAATGTGCGCTGTGGGTGAAAGCGACCGCGCGCTCTTGGTCCTCGACATGACGGCCGACCTGGTCAGCGGGACAGACGCCGTGCCGGGGGCGGCGGGCATCGTGCGCTATGTCCAGGGCGAGCTGCGCTACTTCCGGGAGCGCGGGCGGCCCGTGGTGTTCGCCATGACGGCGCCCGACCTGGCCGAGCCGCCGGCCATCCTCACCGAGCTGACCCCGCGCAGCGACGAGCGGGTGCTCTTCAAGGCGGCGCCGAGCGCGTTCTTCGATACCGACCTCGGCGATGTGCTCAAGGCCCAGCGCGTGCGCCGCTTGACGCTGGTGGGGCTCGAGACCCACACCTCGGTGCTGCTGTCGGCCGCTGACGCGGTGGCGCGCGGGCTCCAGGTGGTGGTGCCCGAGCCCTGTGTGTGTGCCAGGAACGTCGACGACCACCGCTTCGCCCTCCGCCAGATCCGCGAAATTTGGCCGCAGTGGCCGAATTCGCCCCTCGCCGGACCCGAGGGCGATCCAGACGAGACGGGTCGATTGCGGCGCCACAACGGGCCAGACGGCGCGGGATGACCTCGTACAAGCTAGGCACCGCGCCCGCCGTGACGAGGGGGGTGTCGGCCGACGACGTACCCACGTCGGGCGTGTACGTGCACGTCCCCTATTGCCGGCGGCGCTGCCCCTATTGCGATTTCAGCATCGAGATCCGGCGGGCGGACGAGGGCTTTGCCGCCGCGGTGGGCGCCGAGCTGGCGGCCCGCGCCGGGGAGCTGAGCTGGCCAGCGGGCAGCCTGTCCTTTGGGGGGGGCACGCCGTCGGCCCTGCCGCCGCCGGCGCTGGCCGAGCTCATCGAGCAGGTCCGCGCCGTGGGCCTCGCGCCCGGCGCGGAGATCTCGCTCGAGGCGAACCCCGAGGACGTGGATGCCGAGGTGGCGCAGGCCTGGCGCGCCGCCGGCGTCACGCGCGTGTCGTTGGGCGTGCAGAGCTTCGACGACGAGGTGCTCGCCTACCTCGGCCGCGCGCACCGCGCCGCGCAGGCCCGCGCCGCGGTGGCGGCCGTGCGCGCGGCGGGCATCGGGTTGGTGGGCGTGGACCTCATCGTGGGTGTCCCCGGCGAGAGCGCCGGCCGCCTGGCCAAAGACGTCGACGAGCTGGCGGCGCTGGGTGTTGGTCACGTGTCGGCGTACCTGCTCACCCTCGAGCCCCACACGCCGCTGGTGCGCTTGAT
Source organism: Deltaproteobacteria bacterium (assembly GCA_020850995.1). Lineage (GTDB taxonomy): Bacteria > Myxococcota > UBA727 > UBA727 > VGSZ01 > JACOUT01. The sequence continues at coordinate 21,869 of JADZDP010000197.1, read as the reverse complement.
CGCCCGCGGTGCGCGCCGCCCCATCGACGAGGAAACACAGGCAGATGCGTACCAAGCGATGCAGGCCTTGCTGGTCGAGCGGGGCTTCGCGCAGTACGAGGTGTCGTCGTTTTCGCGCGCGGGCCACGAGAGCCGCCACAACCGACTCTACTGGGCGCACCGCCCTTATCTTGGGTTAGGGCCCGGCGCGCACTCCATGCGCGTGCTCGAGGGCGGCGCGGTGCTGCGGCGCCACACCACCGCCAGTCTGTCGGATTGGCTCGCCGCGCCAGGTGCCGCCGCCCACGACGACGAGACCCTGGCGCCACAACACGCGCTGCGCGAGGCGGTGGCCTTCGGGCTGCGCGATCTGGCCCGTGGCGTGGACCTCGACGCGCTGGCGGCGCAGCGGCATGCGGACCCGTCCGAGCTACTGCCGGCGCTCGAGCGCGCCCGCGCCCGCGGCGACGTCGTCGATGTCCTCGACGATGGCGGGCGCCGCCGCCGCTTGAGCGCGCAGGGCGCGCGCTTCGCCGACCGCGTCGCCCGTGACGTGCTTGCGGCGCGCGGCGAACGAGAGTAGCTCGCGCGCTGGTGGGGAGAGGCGTGGGAGGATCGCGATGAGCCTGCAGCTCCGCTGCCCCACGCACGTCTACGAGATCATCCCCGAGTACTTCTCGCCGGGATCGACGAAACCGTTGCTCGCCATTCGCGACCGGCTCGACCACATCGCGTCCCTCGGCGTCGACGGCATCACCTTGACGCCGCTGTTCCCGGCGGCCGACGCGCTGCGCCTGCACGCCACCGACTTCGACCGCATCGACCCGCAGCTTGGCAGCGAAGACGATCTAATCGTGCTGTGCGAGGCGTGCGCCGAACGCGGCATGTCGGTGACGCTGATGGGCGTGTTCGATCACGTCAGCGACCACCACCCCTGGTTCGGCAGCGCGCGCAATCAGCGGGACGACGACGACCGGATACCGCCCGAGCAGCGCACCCGCGGCTTCTTCTCGTTCGACGCGCACGAGCACAGCGCGGGCTACGCGTGCCGCGACGGCACGCCGTCGGAGCCCGAGCTCGACCTCAAGAACGCCGAGGTGCGCCGCCGGCTGTTCACGGGCGACGAGAGCGTGCTGCACCGCTGGCTGCGGGCCGGCGCAGCCGGGTGGCGCATCTTGCGTGCCGAGCAGATCGGCTACTCCATCATGCGCGAGCTGCAGCGCGGCAGCCGCAACATCGAGGGCGCGCACTACCTCATCGGCGACGTCAAGGGCTTCGCCTCGCGCTCACAGCGCGACGGCCTGCTCGACGCCGTGGTCAACCACTACGCGCGCGAGGCCGTGCTGGCCTACGTCAAGGGCGAGGTCCCCGCGCGCCAGCTGGCACGCGTGGAGCGCGATCTGCAGGGGAGCTACGACAAGTCGCTGCAGCGATCGTGGAACCTGCTCTCGGGGCACGACACGCCGCGCTTGCCCGCGATCCTGGGCACGCCGGCGCGCGTCCGGCTGGCCACCCTGCTGTCGTACACGCTGCCCGGCGCCGCCCACGTGCTCTTTGGTGAGGAGGTGGGCGCCGCCGCGACCCACGTGGTGCCCGCCACCTCGCCGATGTCCTGGGATCCAGCCACCTGGCACGCCGACACGTTGGCGCTCCACCGCCAGCTCGGCGAGCTGCGCAAGCGCCGCGCCGCGCTGCGCACCGGTGAGTTCATCGACCTGACGCCCGAGGGCGAGTGGGAGGTGTTCGCGTTCGCGCGCGTCACCTCGGATCCGCGCGACACCGTGATCGTCGTCGTCAACCGCAGCGATCGTGCGCAGACGCGCAAGCTGTTCGCGCCCATCACCGATCTCGCCGATGGCCTCTTGTTGAAGGACGTGCTGGCGGGGCGGCGCAGCCGCGTGCGCTCGGGCTCGCTGCACCTCGACGTGCCGCCCCTCGAGGCCGCCATCCTCGTCCCCGACGACGACGACGAGGCCAGCGCGCGCTTCTTCCGCGGCTACTGATCGGGGGACTGCCTGTACCTCGGTCGCTTCGCGCCTTCGCCCACCGGCGACCTGCACGTCGGCAACGCCTTCGCCGCCGTGTGCTGCTGGGCGCGCGCCCGGCGCGCCGGCGGGCGCTGCCTCTTGCGCATCGAGGACCTCGACACGCCGCGCGTGGTGGCGGGCGCGACCGAGCGCATCCTCGAGGACCTGTGCGCGCTCGGCCTCGACTTCGACGGCGAGGTCGTGGTGCAGTCGCGCGATCTCGCGCCCTACCACCAGGCGCTCGCGCACTTGCGCGCGAGCGGCGCGCTCTACGCCTGCCGCTGCTCCCGCAAAGACCTGGCGCGGGCGGCCTCGGCGCCCCACGAGGGCGAGGAGGGGCCGCCCTATCCGGGGACCTGCCGCGCGCTCGGCTTGCCCTTCGACGACCCCGCGCTGCCGGTGGCGTGGCGCTTTCGCGTGCCCGCCGGCGCCGTCACCGTCGACGACGCGCTGCAGGGCCGGTTCACCCAGGACGTGCAGGCCGAGGTCGGCGACTTCGTGGTGCGACGCAAGGACGCGCTCATCGCCTACCAGCTCGCCGTGGTGGTCGACGACGCGCGCCAAGGGGTCACCGAGGTGGTGCGCGGCCGTGACCTCCTGTCGTCGGCGCCGCGGCAGGTGCAGCTGTTCCGCGCGCTCGGCGCACCGCCGCCGCGCTTCGCACACGTGCCGCTGCTCGTCGACGACACCGGCGCGCGCCTGGCCAAGCGCAGCGCCGACGCGCCGGCGCTCGTGCGCGACCTGCTGGCGAGCGGGCTGACGGGCGCGCGCGTGCTTGGCCTGATGGGACACGCGCTCGGCGTGTGTGACCAGGGAGCGCGCCTCGACGCTGCCGCGCTCGCCCTGCGCCTCGACGAGGCCCCACTGCGCCGCGCCTTTGTGCGCTGGCCGTGCGGAGCCGGCGCGGGCGATTGACGGACCCACGGCCGCGGCGTCTCATGCGTCATGCACCTTCGCCTCGGCACCCTCGCGCTCGCCCCTGCCATGCTCGCCTGCGCCACGCTCCAGGTCGAGCCCGCCGAGGCGCCCTCCGCGCAATTCGCCGCGCCGGTCTCCTTCGTGGGCGCCTACGACTCACGCGTGCAGAGCGGCATGGTCGACACCAAGCGCATCGAGACGCAGTACAACTACGTCGCCACGCCCGGGGGTGGCGGCATGGTGTACCCGTCGACCACCGTGGTGCGCACCGGTGAGGTCGAGCCGAACCTGATGATTCGCGGTGTCGCCGAGGGCTTCGTCTCGGTGTCGCCCGGCAACGTGGTGCGCGACCTCAGCGGCGAGACGCCACTCGACGCGCGCGGCGAGATGGGCCTCGACTGGCTGGCGCGCAACCGCAGCACCGAGCGCTTCCTCGTCGGTGTCGAGGTGAAGGACGCGCACATCAACCTCGACGCCGCGCGCAGCAACTTCACGCTCGGCATGACGGCCACCGTGTTCGGCCTGCTCTCACCCTTGCTGCTGTGCACCACGGCGCCCTGCCTGCTCTACCTGCCCTTCGCGCGCACCAACGCGGACGGCAGCGCCAGCGCCACCGTGCGCGTCTACGATCGCGAGCGGGGCTCGGTGGTGCACAGCGTGACCGTGACCGAGCAGGTGAGCACCTCGACGCCGGGCTTTCACGACGCCGAGTCGGTGTACACGCTCTTGGCCGCCGAGCTCGCGCGTCGCCTGGGCCAGAAGGCCGCCGCGGCGGCATCGGTGGCCACGCAACGGCCACCCTCGTGAGCGCCGCGCGCCGCTCAGAATCTGGCAGGAAATCGTCGCGAGCGTCCCGCTGGCAAGGCGCGGGCGGGGCCGCGAGGCGAACGTACCGAGGTACGTGACGCCGAAGCGGAGGGACCCGCAACGCAGCCAGCGGGTCGCACAGCAGATTTCCTGCCAGATTCTCAGAGCGAGAGCTCGAGCGGGAAGCGATAGTGCAGCATCAGGTAGGGCCCGCCCAGGTGCCACAACGCTTGGTCGAGCGGCAGCACCTCGAGCGGTGAGCGGCCGAGCGGCTGCGGGATGAACAGGTCGCTCGACCAACCGCCCGAGACCAGCAAGGTGTCGGTGAGCTTCAGCTCCGCGTCGAGCTTGAGGTTGATGCCCGGCCGCAGGAAGTGCGTGGGCTCGGGCAAGGTGCGCGAGTGGATGAACACATAGGCGAGATCGAGCGCGGCATTGGCCGAGACACGCACGGGCTTGTCGAGGAAGGTCACGCCGAGCCCGAAGGGTCGCCAGACCGCGCCATACATGCCGGTGTTCCAGATCTGCGGCGACACGATGATGAGCTCGGGCACCAGCGCCAGCCACCAGGGGCGCACGCGCACCTCGCCGAGGGCGCGCGCCTGCTGCCGCAGGCCCGGCGGGATCTGGCGCTCGAAGCGACGGATCAGCTCCTGATCGACCACCGCGGCGGCCTCGATGCCGAGCGCGAAGTGCGCGAGCTGATCGAAGCCGACGGGTGGGTTGCCCCACAGGAGCACGGGCCCCACGCCGATATCGACGGGCACCTCGATGGGCCCGCGCGGTGGCGGCGGCGGCGCGCGTTTGCGTGCACCGCGCGTGGGCGGCTTGGCGGATGGGCCGCGCTCGATGCGGACCTGCGACGTCGCAGGCGTGGCGTCGAGCGCTGGCGCTTGCGCCGCGATGAACAGGAGGAGCGCGCCGGCGATCATGCGCTCACCAGTGTGCCACGAATGCCGCCGGCGCGCCGAGCGCGCGAGCGCTCAGGCGACCTTGGGCAGGTGCTTCATGGCCTCGTCGACCTTGTCCGCTGGGTACTCGTAGTCGGTGAGCTTGCCCTGGTTGAACTGCTCGTAGGCCATCATGTCGAAGTGGCCATGGCCGCTCAGGTTGAAGGCGATGACCTTCTTCTCACCGGTCTTCTTACACGCGAGCGCCTCGTCGATGGCGACGCGGATGGCGTGCGCCGACTCGGGCGCCGGGATGATGCCCTCGGTGCGCATGAACTGCACCGCAGCTTGGAAGGTCTCGAGCTGTTTGCAGGCGCGCGCCTCGATGTCGCCGTGATCGACCATGGCCGACACGCTGGCAGCCATGCCGTGGTAGCGCAGGCCGCCCGCGTGGATGCCCGGCGGGATGAAGGTGTGGCCGAGCGTGTGCATCTTCATGACCGGCGCCATGGCCGCGGTGTCGCCGTAGTCGAAGGTGTACTTGCCGCGCGTGAGGCTCGGGCACGAGGCGGGCTCGGCGGCGATGACACGCGTCTTCTTGCCGTTCCTGAAGTTCTGATGAAGGAAGGGGTAGGTGAAGCCCGCGAAGTTCGAGCCGCCGCCGGCGCAGCCGATGACGACGTCGGGATACTCACCGGCCATCTCCATCTGCTCGAGCGCCTCGATGCCGATGACGGTCTGGTGCATGAGCACGTGCCCGAGCACCGAGCCGAGCGAGTACTTCTTGGCGCCGTTCGACGTGGCCGCCACCTCGACGGCCTCGGAGATGGCCATGCCGAGCGAGCCGGGCGAGTCGGGGTTGTCCTTCAACACCGAGCGACCGTAGTTGGTGCGATCGCTCGGGCTCGCGAACACCTTGGCGCCGAAGTTCTCCATGATGATTCGGCGATAGGGCTTCTGGCCGTACGAGACCTTGACCATATAGATCTCAAGGTCGAGGCCGAAGAAGTTGCAGGCCATCGACAACGCCGAGCCCCACTGGCCCGCGCCCGTCTCCGTCGTCAGCGCCTTGGTGCCCGCCTCCTTGTTGTAGAAGGCCTGCGGCACCGAGGTGTTGGCTTTGTGCGAGCCCACCGGGCTCACGCCCTCGTACTTGTAATAGATGTGCGCGGGGGTATCGAGCGCACGCTCGAGGCTGACGGCGCGGAACATCGGCGTGGGCCGCCACAGCTTGTAGATCTCGCGCACCGGCTCAGGGATCTCGATGTACCGCTCGGTGCTCACCTCCTGCATGATCAGGCTCATGGGGAAGAGCACGCCGAGGAAGTCGGGCGTGACCGGCTGCAGCGTCTGCGGGTGCAGCACGGGCGAGGGCGGCACCGGCAGGTCGGCGTTGATGTTGTACCAGGCCTTGGGCAGGCGGCTCTCGTCGAGGATGAACTTGTGTTGCGGCATGTGCGCTCCGGGGATCTGGGGAGCGGCACGCTACCAAGATCTTGGCGGGGGCATGCAAGCCCGCCCCCGCCCTCCGTGACGACGTCATGCGTCAATTGTCGGGAAAGCGCTCGGTTGATCCCTCTGCAGGGCAACGCGCTATCAGGTGGCATGAGCCGCAAGCGCCAAGCGCAGCGGGACAAGCGCCACGAGCTCGCGCGCCAGCTCGGCGTGGCCAGCGCCGAGGTCGATGAGCACCGCGCGCTGCAGGAGAACGCGCGCGTGTGCCGACCGCTGCTGCGCGTGCTCGCGCACGAGCCGAGCGGGGGCATGCTGCGGCGCCTGTGGGCGCGGCCAACGTCGCTGGTGCTGGCGCTCTCTCTCGTCGACAGCAGCGGTGCGCGCCTGCTCGGCACCGTCGCCACCGAGCGCGGCGAGCTGCGCATCGACAAGCTCACCTATCACCGACCGGCCCATTTCCTGCTGGTGGCGCTGGGTGCGCGGGATGGCGCTGCGCTCGTCGACGAGCTGACGCGCGCGACGCTCACGCTCGATGGGCGGCCGTTGGCGGATCCCGTGTTCGCGTCGGCGTCGTGGGAGGCGCCGCGCGCGGTTCGCGTGGGCGGTCTCGCGGCGCCGTGCACGGGGGCCGCCGTGAGCGTGCGCGGCGTGGGGCGCGTGGCGACGCGCGTGGTGCTGCCGCTGCCGCACAGCCGCGCGACGGTAGCGATCGAGCTGTGAGCGCTACCCGCTGAGCGCCGTGCGCACCGCTTTTTCTGTCTCGAGCGCGCACAAGAACGAGGTCTCGATGCAGGGCGCGGGCCAGTTGTCTTGCTCGCAGAAGAACACGCGATCGCCGATGGGCGCGCGCGCCGCGGCCCAGGTACCGTCTGCGATCTGGCCCTTGAGCGAGAGGTTGATCGGGTGCCCCCAGCGGGCCACGCGCAGCTCGCGCACCTGCTCGGGCTTGAGCTTGAAGAGCGACAGGATGCCCGGCAGCTGCGCCTCAAGCTCCGCCTTGACGCGCGCGAACGACGCCGGATCGAAGAGGGCCGCGCGCGCCCCCTCGTACGGGTAGGGGCGATAGAGCGTGAGCACGCTGTACTTGGGGTCGCCGTGCTTGGCCCAGTGTCCGAGCACCACGTCGGTGATGCCTTGGCGCGTCGACTCGGCCTGCAGATCGGCGCCGGGCGCGGCGCTGCCGAGCAGATAGACGTCGTAGGCGTCGACGTTCAGCGGCGCCTCGATGAGCGCGTTCGCCACCACGTAGCTGCGGTACTTGATGCGCTCCATGGCCGCGCGCTGTGCAGCGGGCAGGTCGACCAGGAGCTTCTTGGCGACGAACTTGGGGCACGCCATCACGCAGGCCTTGGCGCGCACGGTGTAGGGCGCGCCGTCGGGGCCAAGCGCGGTGACGTCGACGCCGTCGGCGGCCTGCGCCACGCGGATGACCAGCGTGCTCGGGCGCAGGTTGGTGGGCGGCACGGCGGCCGCGGTCTGCTCGAGCAAGCGCTCGGCGGCGAAGGCGTTGCCGCCGGGCAGCACCACGACGCCGTCGAACTCGGCGACGAAGGAGCACAGGAAAGCGGCGGCCGAGATCTCTCCCCAGCCGCACAGGAAGGTCGACCACGCGTAGTGATCACAGAGCGTGGCGACGTGCGGGTGCAGCGCTGTGCCGAGCTTCTCTTCGAGCTCCTCCTTCATGCTCTTGCTGTCGAGCGCCGCCAGCGCCGCTTCGTCGAGGTGACCGCCGGGCGCCCAGGGGATGTCGGGGTAGTGGTGGCGCAGCACGTCGATGAACCACGTCTTCGCCTTGGCGAAGTCGCGCGCGCGCATCTTGTCGGTGCTGCCTTCCCAGAAGCGGTACTGCAGGTGGTCCGACGTCACCACGGGATCGTCGCCGACAAGGCGCCACGCCTTGTCGAGGCCGAGCGGCGTGTAGAACTTCCGGCGCAGCTCTTCGTCGGGGTCGGTGTCGACGAAGTACGCCGCTCCCATCGAGTACTCGATACCCTGCCAGCGCTCGCCCTTGGAGTTGCCGCCGAAGCGCGGCGCTTGCTCGAGCACCATGGGCTGCAGGTCGCGCAGGAGCCAGGCGAGCCCAAGGCCGCTCATGCCGCCGCCCACGATCACCAAGCCCACCTGTTCGCGCGGCGGCGGGGGCCGGCCGTGGTTGGCGAAGTGCTCGTCGAGCTTCCACAGGACCTCGTGGGGACGGCTGAAGTCGTCGGCGAGGAAGCTCGGCGCGGGCGCATTGACGTCGGCGATGGGGCGGCAGCTGGCGAGATCAACGGGCAGCGCGGGCGGCGCGGGCGGGCGCGGGGCGGGCGGCGGAAGTCCAGCGTCGACGAGCGCGGGCGCGCGCGACGTACAGGATGGCAGCGCAAGGCCGGCGGCGCCGATGGCGGACGCGCGCAGGAGCTGTCGGCGGGTGAGCGGGGCGCCGCGCTGCCAGAGGCCAGCGAGGTGATAGCGCGGAGGTGAGGGTCGCTTGGTCACGCACGGACCATACTGCGAAGCCGGTCGTGGCGGATCGCTGCGGGCGAGCACCTCACGCGCGCGGCGCGCGCAGTCGCACGGCGGCGAGCTCGACGATGCCCTCGAGCCACGCGCGATTGACCGCGCACGCCACGTCGAGCGGCGTGGCACCCGTGGTCTCGACCGCGACCGAGTGCTGCACGCCGAGGCGGTACATCAGATCCGTGAGCGAGCCGTCGTGCCGCTCGATGAACGCGTCGGCGTCGCTGATGGGAACAGCGGTGATGACGGATGGCTGACGCGCCCGGCCCTCCTCGTCGATCTCCACGCCGAAGCCGGCGCCGATGGCCCGCTCGGCGAGCAAGGGCACGAGCGCGCCCACAGCGTCGACGATGCTGCGGTACGCAGACCGATCGCCGTAGGCGTACGCGTATGCCGCCGGTCCCACGCCCTCGCTGAGCAGGTCCTGGTGCAGGTCGAGGGCCGCCAGCACGCGCGTCAGCGGATCGCGCCGCAAACACTCGTGCAGCGCGCGCGTCTCCACCGGCAGCGCCACCCCAAGCTCGCTCGACCAGCGCCAGCGGCGCGGGGTTGGCCCCGGCTCCACCTCGTCGACGAGGGTGCCGTCGTCGCTCAGGTAGCGCAGGAAGTCGCCGTTGCCAGCGCTGCCGCGATCGTGGTCGGCGTTGTAGCGCGTGCCGGCATCGAAGCCCGAGGGGTTCGCCAGCGGATACACGATGAGCCCAAGCCCATGACGGTGCGCGCGCTCCGCCAGACCATCGAGCTCCTGCGCGACGGTGATGGGCCCCGCGATCTCATCGCCGTGCAAGCCCGCGAGCACCAACACCACCCCTTTCGCCTCGCCGAGCGCGCGCGACGCCACGCGCACGAGCGGCCAGCGCCCCGCGCGATAAACCAGCTCGTGGCGCGCCAGCACCAGGTCGCCACGGCGCGCCACCGAGTCCTCGATGCGCGCAAGCAAGGTGCTCGATGACTCGCGCGTGCTCATCGCTCAGATGTTCGGCCGCTCCACGGGCAGCGCCGCGGTGGGCGCGCCGTAGCCGCCGATGCCTTTGGGGATCAGCCAGAGCTTGCTCACGAGCCAATAGACGAGCATGGGCACCACGACCGCGGGCCCCGAGGCCGTGAGCACACGCACCGGACCGTGCGCCTCATAGGTGACCGGGTTGAGCAGCCAGACGTAGAGCAACTGCCCGAGCATGATGCAGCCGACCGCGACGACGTTGAAGCCGCCGAGGAAGCGGTAGTGACCCTTGGGCCCGTCCTCGAAGATCTGCGAGACGTTGACGCGTTGCTTGCGCAGCAAGAAGTAGTCAACGAGCAAGAGCCCCGCGATGGGCGCGAACATGGTGGCGTTGTAGGTGAGGAAGGAGCTGCCCTTCTCGTAGATGGTGGTGGGCGCGACCACGAAGGGCAGCATGGGCACGAAGGTGATGAGGGTGAGCGTCTTCCACGGCACCTTGTGCAGCGCGCGCACGTGCCGCAGGCCGAGCGCGCCCGTGTACATCATGATGGCGCCGGCGGAGATGTTGGCGATGGCGAGCAGCAAGAGCGCGGCGGTGCCGAAGACCTTGCCACCGACGAGGGGCAACCACACCGTGGGGTCGCCGTCGCGGAAGAGCAGGCCAGCCAGCAGGCCCGTGCAGCACACCACGCCCATGCCGAGGCCCATGGTGAGGATCTGCGGGTAGAGCGAGTTGCGCTGCGTGTCGGTGTTGCGCGTGAGGAAGCCGATGCCCGGCCACCAGGAGAAGCCCGCGCCGAGCCCCATCTCGAAGGCGATCACCGAGTCGAGCGGCCCGTCGCCGGTGGGCTCGATGGGCGCTGCGGCCACCAGCTTGCTCCAGCCATCGTCCTTGAAGATGGACCAGAACAGGAACACGCACGCGATCACGAGACCCGGCGTGATGATGGCGTTGAACACGTTGAGCACGTGCACGCCCTTGATGACGACGAGGTAGCAGATGACCAGGCCCACCAGCACCGCCACGCGCACCAGCGTCTCGCCACCGTCGAAGCCGAAGGTCTTGGCGGTGTTCATCAGGCCGCGGGCGAACATCACCAGGATCATGCCCGTCCAGCCGATCTGGTTGATGACGTAGAAGACCAGCACCAGCTTGGCGCCGTTTTGGCCGAAGCCGGTCTTCGTGTAGTCGATCTGCTCGAGGCCGTAACGGTTGCAGGCGAGCGCCGCCGCAGCCGACGACATGGTGACACCCGCGACGCTGCCGGCGATGAGCGCTACCATGCCCTCGACGGCGCCAACGTAATTGGCCGCATAGCCGCCGATGAGGAAGCACCAGGCGGCCACCGCGTAGGAGAAGCCGGTGGCGAGGATGCCGCGCGTGGAGTACTCGCGCTCGCCCTTCAAGAGCGGCAAGCGACCGAACAACGCCTCTTCACGAATGCGCGTCTCGAGCTCGCGCGCGCGCGCGCTCCCGGCTGTCGCGGCGTCGTTCATCGCAGCACCAGCACGAGCACGACCGGCAGCAGCACGCAGGCGACGAACACCACCGCCATCTCGCCGGCACCGATGTGGCCGAAGGCGTCGTCTCGGTAGTCAGACACCTCGCCGATGCGCTTGTCGAGCTCGTCCTTCAAGGCGGCTTCGAACGCAGCTTGGTCCATGCGGGTCCCCTCGATTCGCGTCGCTTCGCGCGCAGCATACAGCGGACGCTCACGCTGGTGCGTTCACCACCATGAGGCGCAGCTCGCTCATCTCCTCCATGGATGCGCGCAGCCCCTCGCGGCCGAGGCCGGAGTCTTTAACGCCGCCGTAGGGCATGGGGTCGATGCGCCACGTGGGGATGTCGTTGATGATGACGCCGCCCATCTCGAGCTCGCTCCACGAGCGCAGCGCGCGGTTGAGGTCGGCGGTGAACACGCCCGCCTGCAGGCCGAAGCGCGAGTCGTTGACGCGCGTGAGCGCCTCATCGAAGTCGCGGAAGCGATCGATGGTGACCACCGGCCCGAAGGCCTCGGCGCACGACACCTTGGTGTCGCTGGGCACGTCGACGAGCACGGTGGCCGGCACCACGCTCCCCTGCCGCGGCCCGCCCGCGAGCGCCCGCGCGCCGCGCGCCTTGGCCTCCTCGATCCACTGCTCCACGCGCACCGCGGCGGCGAGGTTGATCATAGGGCCGATGAGCACCTCGGGATCGCGCGGATCGCCGCACTTGACCTTGGCGGTGGCCGCGAGGAACTGCGCCAGGAACGCGTCGTACACCTTGTCGTGCACGAAGATGCGCTGCACCGAGATGCATTTCTGCCCGGCGTAGGAGTACGCGCCATAGACGATGCGCGACACGGCGAACGCGAGGTCGGCGCCCTCGTCGACGATGACGGCGGCGTTGCTGCCGAGCTCGAGCACCACCTTCTTCTTGCCCGAGCGCCGCTTCAGCTCCCAGCCCACCTCGGGTGAGCCCGTGAAGGTGAGTAGCTTCATGCGATCATCGGTGACCAGGCGATCGGCAACCGCTGGCTGCGAGGGCACCACCGACAGACTCCCCTTGGGCCACCCGGCGGCGTCGATGATCTCGGCGAGCTGCAAGCACACCGTGGGCGTCTGCGGCGCGGGCTTCAGCACCACGGGGCAGCCCACGGCGAGAGCGGGCGCCACCTTGTGCACCGCGAGGTTGAGCGGGAAGTTGAAGGGCGCGATGGCGCTGATGGGCCCAACGGGCACGCGGCGCGTGAAGCCGATGCGGCCCGCGGCGCTGGCGCGCAGGTCGAGCGGCATGACCTCGCCGCCCAAGGTCTCGGCCTCGGAGGCGGCCACCTCGAAGCAGTGCACGGCGCGATCAACCTCGGCGCGCGCGTCGCCGATGGGCTTGCCGCCCTCGTCGACCATGGCGAGCGCCAGCTCTTCCTTGCGCGCGCCGAAGGCGGCGGCGGTTTTCCGGCAAAGCTCGGCGCGCTGCCAGGTGGGCATTTTCCTCGTCGTGGGGAAGACCTTGACGGCGGCGGCGATGGCGTCCTCGATGTCCTGCGCTTGCGCCAGCGACACCGTGCACAGCTCGCGGTCGTCGTAGGGCGAGCGGATGGTCATGCGCTCGGCGCTCTCGCGCCACGCGCCGCCGATGAAGAAGGGGCGATGGATCATGGGGGGGAAGCTACAGCGGAAGGGGGCCGCGCGACGCGCGCCATTGAGGCTGGCGCGGCGCGTCAGGCTTGCGCCCGATCCGGCAGCCGGCGTACCACCACGTCACCTCGGGGAGTGATCAATGCGCAAGCTCTTCATCGACGGCACCTTCACCGATAGCGTCGAGCGCCGGGTGCGCACGATCCAGAACCCCGCCACCCTCGAGGTGGTCGACGAGGTGTTCGACGCCGCGCCAGGCGACGCCCGGCGCGCGGTGCTCGCCGCCAAGCAGGCGCAAGTGGCATGGCGCCACCACCCCGCCGTCGAGCGCGGCAAAGTGCTGCACGAGATCGCGCGCGCCTTGCGCGAGGACCGCGCCACCTTGAGCGAGCTGCTCACGCGCGAGGGCGGCAAGCCGCGCATCGAGAACCTCGACGAGGTCGAGTGGTGCGCCGCCTGCTTCGCCTACTACGCCGAGGTTGCACGCAACTCGCACGGCAACTCGGTGCCGCCCGTGGCCGAGCACCAGGTCAACTTCACCATCAAGGAGCCGCTTGGCGTCGTCACCGCCATCGCGCCCTTCAACTACCCGCTCTTGCTGATGACCTGGAAGGTGGCCGCCGCCATCGCGGCCGGCAACAGCGTGGTCATCAAGCCCTCGGAGCTGACGCCGCTGTCGACCTTGCGCCTGGCCGAGATCGGCTTCTCGCTCTTGCCTAAGGGCGTCGCCAACGTCGTCACCGGCACCGGCGCCGACGTTGGTGAGCCCTTGGTGGTCGACCCAGACGTCGCCTGCGTGGCCTTCACCGGCAGCAACGCCGTGGGCACGCGCATCGCCGTCAAGTGCGCGGAGCAGCTCAAGCGGGTCAACCTCGAGCTCGGCGGCATCGACCCGCTCATCGTCTTCGAGGACGCCGACGTGGAGGCCGCAGCGCACGGTGCGGCGTGGGCACGCTTCCTCAACTCGGGCCAGGTGTGCACCTCGGCAAAGCGCATCTACGTCTGCGAGAGCGTGGCGCGCGAGTTCATCGATCGCTTCGTGGCGCACACCGAGACCCTGCGCGTGGGCAACGGCATGGACCCTGCCACGGACCTTGGCCCGCTCATCTCCGAGGTGGCCCTCAAGCGTGTTGAAGATCAGGTCAAGCGCACGCTCGGCGCCGGCGCCAAGCTGCTGGCGGGCGGCAAGCGCATCGACCCGTTGAAGAACGGCAAGGGCTGGTTCTTCGCGCCCACCGTCATCACCGACGTGACGCCAGGCATGCCGGCGCACACCGAGGAGGTGTTCGGGCCGGTCGCGGCCATCCAGGTGGTGAGGGACGGCGACGCTGCCATCGCGCTCGCCGCAGCGAGCGAGTACGGCCTCGGCGCCAACATCTTCACGCGCAGCCTGAAGAACGCCATGAAGGCGATGCACGAGATCAAGGCCGGCACCTTCTGGATCAACGATCCGCTCACCGACAACGACGCGGCCCCCTTCGGCGGCATGCGCAAGAGCGGCATCGGGCGCGAGCTCGGCGAGGAGGGGCTCGACGCCTTCCGCGAGACCAAGCACGTCCACCTCGACTACTTCGGCGAGAAGAAATCCTTCTGGTTCCCCAACAAGACCCGCAGCGGAGAGATCCCATCGTGAGCACCAACAAGAAGGCCAAGAGATCCGCCTCGAAGAAGCCGGCGAAGCGCGCCGCAGCCAAGAAGGGCGCGGCCAACATGAGCGCCGCACGCACCAGAGGCACGAAGAGCGCGCCCGCCAAGTCGAGCGCAGGAACGACGGTCGCGGCCACGCCTAACGCGCCGCCCAAGAAGAAGACCAAGCTCATCGTGGTGGCGGGCGGCGCTGGCGCCATGGGCCGCATCACCGTCCGTGACCTGGTGGAGACCGCGCCGGCCAACATCGAGATCGCCATCGCCGACTACAACCTCGACGCGGCCAAGCAGCTCGCGGCGTCGTTCACGTCGCGCCCGGTGCGCGCCATCGGCCTCAACATCAAGGACGTGAAGGCTTCGGCCAAGGCGCTCACGGGGGCCTTCGGTGTCATCGGTGCCGTGCAGCACCAGCTCAACGTGCCCTTGATGCAGGCCTGCCTCGCCGCCGGCGCCCATTACTGCGATTTGGGCGGGCTCTTTCACTACACCAGGAAGCAGCTGCCGCTGCACGAGAGGTTCGCCAAGGCGGGCCTGCTCGCCGTGCTCGGCGTGGGCGCCGCGCCGGGTATCGTCAACGTGCTGGCCCGCGCCCTGGCCGACGAGATGGATCGCGTGCACGAGATCCACATCAAGGTGGGCAACATCGATCGCACGCCCAACCGCCCCTCGTCGGCGCTCGGCACCTCGTACTCGCTGGCCACCATCCTCGACGAGGCCAACCACCCGGCCGCGCTCTTCACCAAGGGCCAGTTCACCTTCGTCGAGCCCATGAGCGGGGTCGAGGAGATCGATTTCGGTCCGCCCGTGGGTGTGCGCAGGCCCGCCTACACCATCCACTCCGAGGTGGCGACCTTGCCGCTCTCGTTCAAGGACAAGGGCGTGCGCGAGGTCAGCTTCCGCATCGCTTTCTCCGACGAGCTGGCGGAGCGCCTGCGCTTCTTGCGCGCGCTCGGCGCGTCGGGTGAGAAGCCCCTCTCGTTCAAGAACGCCACGGGCAAGATCCAGAAGGTGGTGCCGCGCGACGTGCTGGTCGCGTTGGCGGCGCGCCTGCCCAAGGTGGAGCTCTCGGGCACGCCCGACGAGTACGAGGTGTGCCGCGTAGTGGTGAAGGGCACGCTCAAGGGCCGCGAGCTGACCGAGACCATGGACCTGCACTGCCCGGGCATCCCCGCGTGGGGCTTCGGCGTCGACGTCGACACCGGTTGCCCGCCCTCCATCGTCATGCAGATGCTGGCGCGCGGCTCCATCACCGCGCGCGGCGTGTTGCCGCCCGAGATCGCGATCCCGCCCAAGCCCTTCTTCAAGGAGTTGAAGAAGCGCGGCATGACGGTGGTCAAGCACAAGCAGACCGAGCGCGTCGTCTCCAAGGCGGCGTAGTCGAGGCGAGGTCGATTCGGCATCGAGTCCGGTTGAGTCGCGGAGGTCATCATGGGTGTCGCGCGCGTGCAGGGCCCGCTACCGGGGCCGAAGTCGAAGGCGCTCATCGAGCGCAGGAGCAAGGCGGTGGCGGGCGGCGTGTCGCTCGCGCACCCGCTCTTCCTCGAGCGGGCCAGCGGCGCCGTACTCACCGACGTCGACGGCAACAGCTTCATCGACTTCTGTGGCGGCATCGGCTGCATGAACGTGGGCCACGCGCGCCCCGAAGTGATCGCCGCCGCGCACGCGGCCGCGCAGCGCGTGACGCACGCGTGCTTCCAGGTGACGGGCTACGAAGAGTACGTCGCGGTGTGCGAGGCGCTGTGCCGCCTGGCGCCCGGCTCCTTCGACAAGAAGGCCGTACTCTTGTCGACGGGCGCCGAGGCGGTGGAGAACGCCGTCAAGACCGCGCGCCGCCACACCAAGCGCGGGGCGGTGCTCGCCTTCGACCACGCCTTTCACGGCCGCACGCTGCTCGGCATGACCCTCACGGGCAAGGCCGCGCCCTACAAGCAGGGCTTCGGCCCCATGGCGCCCGACGTCTATCGCCTGCCCTACCCATCGCCCTACCGCGACCTCTCCATCGTGGGGCGCCTCGAGGCAGCGCTGATGCCCCACGTGCGCCCCGAGGACCTGGCCGCCGTCATCCTCGAGCCGGTGCAAGGCGAAGGCGGCTTCACGGTGGCGCCGCGCGAGTTCTTCGCCGAGCTGCGCGCCTTCTGCGACAAGTACGGCGTCGTGCTCATCGCCGACGAGGTGCAGACCGGCGTGGGTCGCACCGGCACCATGTTCGCAACGGAGCAGCTCGGCGTCGTGCCCGACCTCACCACGGTGGCGAAGTCGATCGCGGGCGGCTTCCCGCTCTCGGGCGTGGTGGGCCGCGCCTCGATCTTCGACTCGGTGCCCGCCGGCGGCCTTGGCGGCACCTTCGCGGGCAACCCGGTGGCATGCGCCGCCGCGCTCGCCACGCTCGGCGTGCTCGAGCGCGAGATCGCTTCGGGCCGACCGCGCGCGCTCGGCGAAAAGTTGCGTGCGCGCCTGGAGCGTTGGCAGAGCAAGCACGCCATCATCGGCGACGTGCGCGGCCTTGGCGCCATGATGGCCGTGGAGCTCGTGCGCGATCGCACCACCAAGGTGCCGGCCGACACCGAGTGCAAGGCCATCATCGCGGCCGCGCGCGACCGGGGAGTGCTGCTCTTGTCGGCCGGCAGCTACGGCAACGTCATTCGCTTCCTCATGCCGCTCACCATTGACGACGCGGTGCTCGACGAGGGGCTCGCCGTCGTCGAGGCGTGTCTGCCCGCGTGACACCGCTCTGTGTCGCCGGCCTGCAGCTCGCGCTCGACGCGCACGCAGACAACAGCGAGCGCATCGCCGCGCGCATCGCTCACACCGTGGCCCACTACCCGTTCGTGCGCTTGGTGCTGGTGAGTGAGCTCGCGACCTTTGGCGCCTCGCCCCGCTTCGCGCAGCCGCTGCCCGGCTCCGTCGAGGCCAGCTACGCGGCGCTGGCCAGGGAGCACGGCATCTGGCTGATCCCAGGCACGCTGTTCGAGCAGGCCGACGACGGCCGCGTCTACAACACCGCCAGCGTCATCGATCCGAGCGGCGCGGTGGTGGCGCGTTACCGCAAGCTCTTCCCCTTTCGCCCCTACGAGGAGGGCGTGGAGGCGGGCGACGCGTGCTGCGTCTTCGACGTGCCGCAGTTGGGGCGCGTGGGTCTGTCCATCTGCTACGACCTGTGGTTCCCCGAGACCACGCGCACCTTGGCGGCCATGGGGGCCGAGGTCATTTTGCACCCGGTGATGACCACCACCATCGATCGCGACGTGGAGATCGCCATGACGCGCGCCATGGCGGCGATGAACCAGTGTTTCATCGTCTCGGTGAACGGCGCCGGCGCCGGCGGCAATGGCCGCTCGGTGGTGTGCGGGCCCACCGGCGACCTGCTGGTGCACGCCGGCGAGACCGAGCAGATCATCCCTATCGAGCTCGACCTCGACGTGGTGCGACGCGGCCGCGAGCTTGGCCTGTGGGGCCTCGGCCAGCCGCTCAAGAGCTTCCGCGACCGCAAGATCGACTTCAGCGTGTACCGCAAGGGCGCGCCGGGCTTCGACGCGCTACACGCGCTCGGGCCCCTGCGGAAGCAAACGCGCGAGGACTGACGATGCTCACGACCATCTCGGACATCCGCAACTTCTTCCAGCGCTACGACCGCCCCGTGTACTTCGTGAGCGCGACGCCCTTCAACCTGCTCGGCATCGACGAGTGGGTGCGCGGCTTTCGCTACGTGAACTACATCGACTGCTTCGATGGCGCGCACCCCTCGGTGTTCGTGCCGAGCGAAACGCCGCACGCCGAGTTCACCAGCATCGAGGACATCAACAACTACCTGCTCGAGCACAAGGAGGTGGTCGATCTGGTACGTCGCCATGGCAAGGGTCAGGCGATCTTCCTCATGTTCGACGACACAACAGAAGACATCTGCCGGCAGCTTGGGCTGGAGGTGGCGTTTCCACCGGCGAAGCTGCGACGCGAGGTCGACGACAAGATGTCGACGACGCGCATCGGCAACCGCGCGGGCGTGGCCAGCGTGCCCAACGTGCTCGGCAAGGTCGACAGCTACGCCACGTTGCGCAAGCTCGCGGCACCCCTCGGCGACCACCTGGTGGTGCAGACCGCGTTCGGCGACTCGGGGCACACCACCTTTTTCATCTCGAGCGACGACGACTACCAAAAGCACGCCGCCGAAATCGAGCGCGAGCCCGAGGTGAAGATCATGAAGCGCATCCGTTGTCGCGGGTACGCCATGGAGGCCTGTGTCACGCGCCACGGCACCTTGGTGGGGCCGCTCATGACCGAGCTGGTGGGCTTCAAGGAGCTCACGCCCTACCGCGGTGGCTGGTCGGGCAACGAGCTGTACCCGAGCGTGTGCAGCCCCGAGGTGCGCGAGCGCGCCCGCACCGCCACGCTCAAGTTCGGCGAAGAGCTACGTCGCATGGGCTACCGGGGCTACTTCGAGATCGACTTCCTCATCGACCAGGACACGGGCGAGGTCTGGCTCGGCGAGGTCAACCCGCGCATCACCGGCGCGAGCCTGATGACCAACATGGCGGCCTTCGCGTGGGGCGACCTGCCGCTCTTCCTTTTTCACTTGCTCGAGTTCTCGGGCGTCGACTTCGAGCTCGACGTGCCAGCGCTCAACGCGCGCTTCGCCGACCCGCAGAACATCGACAGCTGGAGCCAGCTCGTCATCAAGCACCCAAACACCGACGTCGATCGCATCACGTCGGCGCCCAAGAGTGGCCTGTGGCGCATGCACGACGATGGCTCCGTAGCGTTCGTGCAACCCTCGACCCACCGGCGCGAGGTCAAGGGCGACAACGAGGCGTTCTTCTTGCGCATCAGTGCCGCCGGTGACTACCGCTACGAGGGCGCCGACCTCGGCATTTTGCTCGCGCGTGGCCGCATGATGGACGACGAGTTCCACCTCACCGAGCGCGCGCGTGCTTGGATCAACGGTGTTCGCAGCCGCTATGCGGGCGCGCCGCTCAAGGCGCTAGAGCGACCAACAACGGTGCCCGCCAAGATGGGCCGCTTCAAGATCCTGTGAGGCGGTCATCGTGGAGCTGACCTTCCGCGCGCTCGACGAGGACACGCCGGGCGAGCGCTGGCGTGCGCACTTCGAGCGCGTGTGGCCCGGGTACCGCGAGTGGTACCTGCGCGACGGTACTCGCGCGCGGCCCACCTTCCTCGCCTGCGAGCGAGCGCTTGAGGTGCACCTGCCCGAGCTGGTGCCGGTCTGGCGCGAGCTGTGCGCGCTGGCCGGCGGCAGCGACGTGGCGGCGCGCTGCTTGAGCTTATGGTGCCCGCCGCCCTTCTTCTCGGCCTGCTCGCAGGCCGTGAGCGGCGACGTGCTGGTGCGCAACTACGACTACGCCGCGTCGTTGTGCGAGGCGGTGCTGTGGAAGACCTCGTGGCTGCGACCGGTGCTGCTCATGGGCGATTGTTTGTGGGGTGCGCTCGACGGCATGAACGACGCCGGGCTCGCGGCCTCGCTCTCTTTCGGTGGGCGCCCCGAGGTCGGCGAGGGCTTCGGCATCCCGTTGGTGGTGCGCTACCTGCTCGAGACCTGCACGAGCGTAGCGGCGTGTCGCGCGGTGCTCGAACGCGTGCCCGTACATATGAGCTACAACCTCACGCTGCTCGACGCGAGCGGCGAGCTCTGCACCGCATTCCTCGCGCCCGATCGCGCGCCGGTGTTGCGCCGGTGGCCGTGCGCGACCAACCACCAAGGCACCGTCGAGTGGGCCGAGCACGCCGAGCTCACGGGCACCGTGCAGCGCGAAGCGTTCCTGGCGGAGCGGCTCGCCGACCCCGCAGAAGACGCCGAGAAGCTGATCACGCGCTTCGGTGAGCCGCCACTGTTCTGGCGCGGCTGGGCGCGGGGCTGGGGCACGCTCTACACCAGCGTCTACCGAGTAGCGCTGCGCCGCGTCGACGTACGTTGGCCTACGGTGCAATGGAGCATGGGCTTCGACGACTTCGTCGAGCGCTCCACCCTGGTGCGCTACCCCCACACCTGAGCGCCGTGCGCGTGGTCACGGTGGCCATCGAAGGATCCTCGAAGCGGCGACGTTTCACCCCGCTTGCGAGGACCACATGCACGTGCCGCCCGTGACCCCGGTCGTGTGCCCCTTCTGCCTGCATCAGGCGCCGCTCCTCACGGGGCGAGGGGCGCGCTGTGAGGACTGCGGCACCAATCTCGTGGTCGGCGAACGCTTCGTGCTGCGCCGCGTAATCGCCAAGCACCGCGGCCACGATGTGATTGACGGCATCGGCCTGCTCGCCAAGGGCCTCGACCTCGAGACCCGGGAGGCAGTGCTGGTGCGCATCGCGGGCACCGAGCACGCGGTGTTCGAACGTGAGCTCGCCGTGCTGCGCGGCCTCGCTCGTCGACGTGACGTGCCCATGGTGCGCGCGCAGGTGCGCGGCATCCCACATGCGTTCGTGATGAGCTGGCCTGAGGGGCACGCCGTCGACGCGCTCTTGGAGGCCGGCTACCGCGTCAACGAGGCGCAAGTCGCCGTGGTGGTGCGACACCTCTTGTCGTTGCTGGCCGAGCTCGGCGCGCTCAGCCCGAGCGTGCACCATCGCGCGCTGCACGCAGGCAACGTGTTCATCGCGGATGGCGGCCGCGTGCACCTGATCGACTTCGCCCGCGCCACCGACACGCGCCACGACGGCGTTGGCGCCGTGAGCGCTCGACCCGGCTACGCCCTGCCCGAGGGCCGCCGATCGTCGCCCGCCGCCGAAGACCTCTACGCGGTGGGTGTGCTGGCGGTGCACCTGCTCACGCGCGTGGCCCCCGACGAGCAGGCCACCACGAGCTCGGGCGCTCCCGACTTCCGCGCCTGTGCCGACGTGGGCGACGCGTTCGCGCGCTTCCTCGATCGTTTGCTGGCGTCGGGGACACGGGCGGGCTTCGCGTCGGCGTCGGACGCGCTGCGCGCGCTCGACGGCGCGCCCGCTCGGGCGACGCCCGTGATGTACGCGGCCGCCGCCGGCTTCCTGGCCCTGATGGCCGCTGCGACGGCCGGCGCGGCGGTGCAGCAGCTTTGGCACAGCGCCGCGCCGGCGCCGCCGGCGCCGCTGCCGCCGATGGTGCTGCAAGCGGCGCCGCAGGCGGAGTTGCGCATCGAGACCACGCCGTCGGGCGCCGAGCTGTGGATCGACGGGGTCCAGAGCGGGACCGCGCCGTTGTCGACGGTCGTGGCGCCGGGCAGCCATCGGATTGAGGCGCGCCTCGCTCGCCATCGCAGCGCGGTGCAGACCATCGACCTCGACGCACGCGCGCACTCGCTGCTGTTGGCGTTGGCGCCCGCAGCCACCACGAAGCCGGCACCGAAGCACGTCGACGAGCAGCGCTACACGCCGCGCTTGGTGCCGCTGCCCGAGCCGTCACCAGAGCAGCTCGAACAGGCACGCGAGCGCGCGCGGCTCGCCGGTCTCGGCAACGAGCTTGCGCGGCGCATCGCGCAACAAGCCGCGCTGCGCGCTTGCAGGCCGCCGAGCGACGCATGCGGTGACGCGACGGTGCAGGCGCTCACGCTCGAGATTCAGGTGCAGGGTGACAAGGTGATGGTCAACCGCGCCGACCAGGCCTCGGCG
>JADZDP010000196.1 GCA_020850995.1 Deltaproteobacteria bacterium | reverse complement strand
CTCGAGCTCGCGCTTCAGGCGCTTGGGCACCACGATGGCCGTCGCGGCGGGACCGGACATGCGCTCGCAGAGATCAGAGCGCCGCTGCGCTCGCAACCCCCTACGAACTTCGGGCCGGCAGCACTAGGCTCTCGGGGATGTCCGCCACGCCCGAACAGCTGGCCGCCCGTCTGCTCCTCACCGAGCCGCCCGCGTCGCGCAACAAGCACTTCGCGGCCTTCCACGATCCGCACACCAAGCGCGCGTACTCGCTCTACCGCCGCTTGCGCGCCCTCGTCGCCGAGCTCGAGGCGGCCGAGCGCGCGGGCACCATCATCCTGGTGGAGCGGCGCGCGCGCGCTGGGCGCGAGCTCGTGCGCCTGGTGTGGGACGGCGCGCGCGCGCGGCGCGCCGCCTGGCTCGAGCTGCCCGCGTGGGAGGCCCTGCTCACGCACCCCACGGCCGCGCGCGTGCTCGGCGCCGCGCGCGGCGCGCGGCAGAGCGCCTGATGCCGGTGCTGCTCACGCTCCTGATGCTCGGTTGCCTGCTGCTCGGCGCCGCGCTGGCGCTGGGCGCCCTCAGCGACGTGCGCCACGCGCTCCTGCTGTGGCGCGCCCGTCGCGTCAGCGCCGGCGCCATCGATCACGCCGGCGCCAGCGTGGTGGACGTGCGCGGCCGCGTGCACGCCGACGACGCGCTGAGCTCGCCGCTCTCGGCTCAGCGCTGCGTCCAGTGGCAGCTCGTGGTCTCGCGCGCTCCGGTGAAGCCCGGCCAGCACAAAGACGGCCTGAGTGACGTGCTGGTGCTGCACGAGGCGCGCCCCTTCTGGGTCGACGACGGCACCGGCCGCGTGCGCGTGGCCGTGCAGGGCCGCTCGATCCCGCTCTCGGAGGTGCGCTCGACGAGCCAGCCGCTGGTCAAGCTCACGCCCGCGCTCGACGCACTCCTGAGCGCGCGCCTGCCAGTGCCGCCGGCCGCGTGGTGTCACCAGCGCGAGGTCAGCGCGGTCGAGAGCGCGCTCTTCGTGGGCGACGAGGTCTCGCTCATCGCGCGCCGCGAGCTACGCGCGCGGCTCAGCATCGAACCGGTACACGTCACGCTGGGGCGACCGCGCGTGGTGGCGCTGCGCCTCGCCATGCGCGCTGCCGTGGTGGCGGGCTTCGCCGGGATCTTCTTCGCGGTCGCGCAGTGGCTGCGCTGACGAGCGTGGCCCTCAGCCCCGACCGGCCGCCACCAGCACCGCGGGAGTCAGCTTGGCCGAGGGCCCAACCTGGATGGGCTTGTCCTTGGGCTTCGGCAGCTTGGTGGGCTTCCTGCCTGGCTTGCCCGGCTCCTTCTTCGGCCCCGGATCCTTGCGCCGCATGCGCGGCGGCGGCGGCCCATCGGAGGGGCGCACGCCCTCTTCCGCCAGCGCGCGCAGCTTGCCGTCGACGAGCGACAAGAAGGCCTCGAGGTCGCTTCGGGTGGCGAGCTGCGCCTCGATCCAGCGCAGCGGCCCCTTCTTGGGCGTCATCTCGTAGAGCGCGCGCGCGCGTTGCGAGAGGCCCTGGTCGCGGTCGAGGTAGGCGCCGACCTTGTCACCCACGCCGACCAGGCCCATGAGCGGGTTCTGCGCCAGGTAGATGCCGCACACCGTCACCTCGCCGATGCAAAAGCGCGGCGCCCAGCCCGACGAGGGACCGTACCAGTACATCTCGGGGTAGAGGTTTCGCT
Source organism: Deltaproteobacteria bacterium (assembly GCA_020850995.1). Classification (GTDB taxonomy): domain Bacteria; phylum Myxococcota; class UBA727; order UBA727; family VGSZ01; genus JACOUT01. The sequence goes on along the minus strand of JADZDP010000196.1, from coordinate 9,523 downwards.
TCTTCAGCTCTTCGAGGCATTCCTGATAGCGTGGGAACCTCGATCCGAGGATCTTCTTGAGCGACTCGTCGTCGGGGATGAAGTCCTTGTCTTTGAGCGGGCTCTTGGCCATGCGCGCCTCGATGGAAACCGGTGACAGCGGTTGGTACCAAGGCGCAACTTGGCACAGGGCGCGTGCGGCGTGCCAGCTTTGCGCGCTGCTGCTCAGCCTGGGGCTCGCCGCCTGCCAGCCGGTGCAGCCGGCGCCCACCCTGCGCACCGCGTCGGCGCCGGCGGCGGAGGCGCTCGTGCGCGCCCTGCTCGACGAGGCCACCGCCAAGGTGACGCCCACGGGCCTGTGCGACATGAGCGGCGAGGGCAAGGCGCGCGCCGCCTCGGCCATCGGCATGATCGGTGGCTACAGCGTCGACCACGTGGAGCCCGCCTGGGTGGGCGCCGAGCCCTACTTCCGCGTCGACGTCACGCTGCGCCGCGCCGCTGGCGACGAGCGTCGCGCGGTGGCGGTGCGCGCGCGCGAGGGCTGCGTGGAGCGCCTGTGGGGCGCGCCCCTGCCTGCGGCGCAGCGCCCCGAGCCCGACGAGCTGTCGCTGTGATGCGCCGCAGCGCGCTCAGCCGCGGAACTGGCGCAGGTCGAAGCCGTGCTGCTCGAGCCAGCGATACACCTGGGTGCGCGAGCGCCCGGTGGCGCGCGCGACGTCGCTGACCTTGCCGCGGTGCTGAGCCAACAGGCGCTCGAGCTCGTCCTTGCTTGGCGCCGGCTCCTCGCGCTTCGGCGCCGTCGGGCGCGGCGGTGGCGCGCCGCCACGGGGTAGCTCGGGGTCCGCGCTCTGCGACGGGGTGCCGGGGGGTGTGGTGCCGCGGGGGCGCGGCCCGAGCACGCGGCCCTCCAGCAGGTCGACGTCGAGCAAGGCGCGCCCTTGCGCCTTGACCTCGAGCTCGGTGGCGATCTTCATGAGCTCACGCACGTTGAAGGGCCAGTCGTGCAGCAGGAGCGCGTTCACCAGCGCCGCCGACAGGGTCACGCCGTCGGGCAGGGCGCGCGACAAGAGCAGCAGCACGTCTTCTCGGCGCGCGCGCAGGGGCGGCAAGGAGATGGTGATCTCCGCCAGGCGTGAGAACAGGTCGCCACGGAAGGCGCCCTGCTCCACCTCCTTGGCGATGTGGCGGTTGGTGGCCGCCACCACGCGCACGTCGACAGGCACGCCGGTGGTGGCGCCCACGGCGAACACGTGGCCCTCGTCGAGCACGCGCAAGAGCTTCGGCTGCAAGGTGAGGGGCAGCTCGCCCACCTCGTCGAGGAACAGGGTGCCGCCGTCGGCCTGGCGGAAGAAGCCCGCGTGGTCCTTTTGCGCGCCGGTGAACGAGCCAGCCTTGTGGCCAAAGAGCTGGCTCTCGGCCAGGTTCTCGGGGATGGCGGCGCAGTTGACGGCCACGAAGGGCCCGCGCCGGCCGCTCTCTTCGTGCAGCGCGCGCGCCGCCACCTCTTTGCCCGCGCCGGTCTCGCCGAGCAGCATCACGCTCGCCTTGGTGGGCCCCACCACGCGGATCAACCCGCGCAGCTGCACGATGGAGGGCGCGCGCCCGAGGATGCCCGAGACCTCGACGTCGCGCAGGTTGTCGGGGACGTTGCGCGCCACCAGGAAGCTGTCGCCCATGCGCACCACGTCGCCGTCGTAGAGGGCGCAGGCTCCCTCCACCAGCGTGCCGTTCACGAAGGAGCCACGCTGGCTCAGGTTCTCCAAGCGCAGCTGCCGCTTCTCCACCACCAGCACCGCGTGCTGCCGCGAGACGCGGGCGTCACCGTCGAGCTTGACGTCGCCGGCGCCCTGCACCGAGCGCCCCACGGCGCAGCGCGCCTCGATAGGGAAGTCGCTGGCCTGCACGCGCTCGCCGCAAAACACCAGGCGCATGGTGGGCGTGGTCGCGATGGGCGCGGCGACGGTAGCGGGTTCGGCGGTGGGATCGTCTTCGAGCACGGTGCTCCTCCCGGCCTGTCCCGGACATTCGTGGCGAGCGTCCGGGACGGCGCCGGTCGCGGCGCGGACGGGTGCCTGGTCTAGCAGAGCCGCGCCCTGCCGCGCTCGGGGTTCGCGCGGCGCAAGGCGAACCGTTGGATCGATGTTTGCTGTGGCATTCGCCACGGAGGTCGCAACCATGCGTCACGTCCCCTCACTGGCCCTGCTCGCGCTGCCGCTCGTGCTCCTCGCCTGCGCCCCGTCCGCCGACCTCGGTGCTGGTGAGCCAGGCTCCACGCGTGCGGGCCTCTCGGTGCAGGCCCAGGCGAGCGGCGGCGGCAACCGCGTGCTCGACATGGCCTCCATCAACGTCAGCGTGGCCGGGGTCGCCGCGCATGCGGCCGGCGGCGGCTGGGTGATGGTGAGCGACCAGGCGGCGTTGGTGGACCTGTTGCGTCTGCAAGAGCACGCCGAGGAGCTCGGCTTCGCCAACCTGCCCGCGGGGCGCATCACCCAGATCCGCCTCTACGTGGCCGACGACGGCGTCTCCAACGCCGTCGACAACGGGGGCGTCACGAGCCCCCTCACCATCCCCTCGGGCTTGCAGACCGGCGTCAAGCTCAAGGGTCCCTTCGACCTGGGCGAGTGCGAGCTCGGCACCGCCGTGGCCATCCTCGACCTCGAGCGCTCCATCCTCATCCACGACCGCGGCAACCACGAGGACATGATCCTGCGGCCCACCGTGCACCGCACCGACTACGCGAGCGTACCGGCCGATCAGTGCGGCGACGGCGCTGGCGGCGACGACGGTGCTGGCGGCGACGATGGCGCTGGCGGCGACGAGGGCGCTGGCGGTGACGACGGTACTGGCGGCGACGACGGTACTGGCGAATGCCCGCCAGGCACCGAGGGCTGCACGCCCACCTCCGGCGACGGCGACGGTGACGACGGCGCTGGCGGCGAGGTGGGTGGCGACGGCACGGGCACGGGCGACGGCACGGGCGACGGCACGGGCACGGGCGACGGCACGGGCGACGGCACGGGCGACGGCACGGGCACGGGCGACGGCACGGGCACGGGCACGGGCGACGGCGCCGGCGACGTCGGCGACGAGTGCGCGCCCGTCCTCACGGAGTCGGGCTTCATCTACCCCTGCGGGTGAGCCCGGCGCGACGCCCTTGACGACCCGCTGGTGCCACCGCCGGGTCGTCGTTGTTGCAGCGGCCGGTACGGCGGTGCGCTACAGTCGACGGCATGCGCATGGTGCTCGTGCTCGGCACGCTGCTCGTGCTCGACGCGTGTCCCGCGCCGCCGGCGGAGGGCGAGGGCGAGGGTGACAGCGGGGGCGAGGGCGAAGGCGAGCACGGCGCGCTGGCCATCAACGAGCTCGGCTGCGACGCCGATACGGTGGAGCTGCTCAACACCGGTACCACCGAGGCGTCGCTTTCGGGCCTGCGCATCGTCGACGTCACCGATGTGCCCCCGAGCGTCGATGTGCTCGACGGCGTGCTCGCCGCCGGCGCCTTCCTCGAGCTGCCGCTCTCCTTCGGTCTGTCGTGCGCGGGCGGCACGATCGAGCTGCAGGACGCCGACGGCGGGTTCATCGATGCACTGACGGCGCCACCGCACGCGGATGACCAAGGCGTGGGCCGCTTGCCCGACGGTGCGGGCGCGCCGGTTCTGACCACGCCCACCCCCGCGGCGCCGAACCGCCCGTGGGTCGACGCCTCGCAGACCGTGTTCACCATCGCGAGCGCGCCGGTGGTGCTGCGTGTGACCGTGACGCCCGCCGCGCAGGTCGCGCTCGAGGCCGAGCCCTACGAGTACGTGACGGCCACCCTGCGGGCCACCGTGGACGAGGGCGGCGCTCTCGTCGACGACGGGCCCCTCGAGGTGGGGCTGCGCATCAAGGGCAAGATCGGCAGCTTCCGCGGCTGTCCCTTCAGCTGCGGCGACAAGAGCTCCTTCAAGCTCGATCTCAACCGTTTGGTCCCGGGACAGCAGTGGCGGCGCATCGAGAAGCTCAACCTCAACAACCAGGTGCAAGACCCGTCGCGCACCCACGAGTGGCTCGCCTACGAGGTGTTTCGCGCCGCCGGCGTGCCGGCACCGCGCACCGGCTTCGCGCACCTGTTCGTCAACGACGAGGACTTCGGGCTCTACGCGCTGGTGGAGGACCGCGACGATCCCTTCCTGACGAACCACTGGCCCCGAGGGACGCTCGGCCTCTACGAGGGCGAGTACGGCCAAGACCTGCTGCCCGGCACCGCCGGGGGCTTCGATGTCGACGAGGGCGACCAGGGCCTGGTGCCGCTCTTGCAGCTCATCGACGCCATCGACGCGGCGCCAGCGGGCGAGAGCTACGCGGCGCTGGCCGACCTGCTCGACTGGCACGAGGTGCTCCTCGCCATGGCGACGGAGATCGTGATCGGCCACTGGGATGGCTACGCGCCCACGCGTAACAACTACTTCCTGCACGTCGACACCACCGGGCGCTGGCGCCTGTTGCCCTGGGGCACCGACCAGACCTTCGCCTACCCCTGGCCCCTCTACGACGGCGCCGGCCTCTTGCTGCAGCGCTGCCGCGCCGACGCCGCGTGCATGCAGGCCTGGTCGGCCGCGCTCGGCGAGGTCGCGGCGGCGGTGGTGGCGCGCGACTTCTCCGACGAGCTGCCGGCCTTGGCCGCGCGCCTGCAGCCCCTGGCCGACGCCGACCCGCGCGCCCCGCCCGACGATCTGGGCGCGTACGCCGAGAGCGCGCTCAGCTTCCTCGACGCGCGCGTGCACGAGGTGCAGGCCGAGCTCGCCTGCCAAGCGGACCCCGGCGCCGACGTCGACGGCGATGGCTACGCCTGCGCCCTCGACTGCGACGAGCTCGAGGCGACGCGCTTCGTGGGCAGCGACGACACCTGCCCGGGCGGCGTTGCCGACGGCATCGACAACGACTGCAACGGCCGTGTCGACGACGGCGCCGCCTGCCCCGACTGCGTCGATCGCGTGCTGGGCGCCAGTACCTATTCCTTCTGCCGCGCCCCGCGCACCTTCGCTGTTGCGGTGGCCAACTGCGCGGCCCGCGGCGGCACCCTGGCTGTCGTCGACAGCGCGGTGGAGTGGGACGCGGTGTTCGCGGCGTCGGTGGAGGCGCTCGGCGCCATCGACCTGTGGATCGGCCTCGATGACGCCGCCAGCGAGGGCAGCTTCGTGTGGGCCGACGGTGGCGCGCTGACCGACGCGCCCTGGGCGCCCGGCGAGCCCAACGACTGGAACGACAGCGAGGACTGCGCCGAGGCGCGCCCCGACGGCTTGTGGAACGACCTGTTCTGCGACGCCGCGCTGCCGAGCATCTGCGAGCGCTGATCTCCTGCGCGGGAATGCGCCGCGGCCCGCGCGCGTTCTCGGCCCGTGCGCACCCGCCTCCTCCTCCTCCTCGCCGTGCTGGTGCCCTGCGTCGCGTGCGACCAGGCCACCAAGACCCTGGCGCTCACCCACTTGAAGGGCGCGCCGGCCCTCGCCCTCGACGCGCCGCCGCTCTTGGCGCGCCTGGTGTACGCCGAGAACCCGGGCGCCTTCCTGGGCATGGGGCGCTCTTTGCCCGAGGGCGTTCGCGTGGCGCTGCTCGCGGTGGGTGTGGCGCTCATGCTCGCGGTGATGATCGGCGTGCTGCTGCGCCGCGAGCTCGCCCGCGCGCCCGCCCTTGGGATGGCGCTGCTCGTCGCTGGTGGCGTAGGCAACCTGGTGGATCGCGTGGTGCGCCCCGGTGGTCGCGTGGTGGACTTCGCGCAGCTCGGCGTGCAGCTCGGGCCCCTCGAGCTGCGCACCGGCGTGTTCAACGTCGCCGATCTGGCCATCGTGGCGGGCGCGCTCTTGCTCGCGTGGGCCGCGCTGCGCCACCGACAGCGTCAGCGCCACTCGTGACGCAGCATCCCCAGGCGCACCATGTCGTGCCATGCGCCCTCGTGGAAGTACTCGTCGCGCAGCACGCCCTCGTCCTTGAAGCCCACGCGTCGCCAGGTGCGTAGCGAGCGCTCGTTGGTGCGAAACACCATGAGCCACACCTTGTGCAGCTCGAGGTCGTGGAACGCGACGTCGAGCAACGCCGCGATGGCGGCGGAGCCGTAGCCGCGGCCGTGATCGTTCTTCCTCGCGATGATGGCCGCCGCGCGCGCCAGGCGTGATCGCCAGAAGATCTGGTGCAAGCCCACCTGCCCGAGGTAGCGGCTGTCCTGTGCATCGGTCACAGTGAAGACGCGCTCGTCGGCGCTTGTGCGCACCTTGCGTACCCACGCGAGCTCGTCATCCCGCGTGAGCGGCGCGCCAGCGAAGCTCGCCAGGTTACCCACCACGCTCTGATCGTTGACCCAGGTGAGGATGTTGTCGACGTCGATCTCGTCGACGGGCCGCAGCGCCACCGTGGCAGGTCTGATCGTGCTCGTCATCGCGCTCCTCGTAGGTTCGTGTGTGCAGTGTGGGCCGATCTGACACGCGCACGTGACTGACAGCGCTGACATGAGTGTCTCATGCGCGCCGGTAAAGTCGGTGCGCGAACGGACCGATGGTAGCGTGACAACAACAGATCGCGGTCTCGTAACGACGTCGTCGACGACGACACCCAGGGCGGGACCGCGAACCGCGCCACGAGGAAGGAAGGCGGCACATGCGCAGGGATCAGATTCCAACACTGCTCGCTGGAACGGCCATGGCAGCAGCGCTCGCGACGGGCTGCATGCAAGAGCGCTCGTACAACCTGAGGCCCGAGGTGGAGCCGAACACGCCGGTGCGCGCGGACTACGCGTCGGTGCGTGGCGCCATCGATGGGCATATCCGCGGTGACATCGGACCGGTCACCGGCTTGAACAACGACGCCACCGAGATGATGGCCTTCGACGACGGCGACTACGCCAGCGTCGAGACCGTGGTGGAGCTGCCCGGGCGCGCCACCATGACGCTCTTGTCCATCGTGGGCCCCGACACGGTGCTGCGTGCCGGCTTCCGTGGCAGCTTCTCGCTCGAGTCGTACTCGAGCGACAACACCAACGTGACCATGCTCGGCTGCGTGGGCCAAGACGTCGACGTCTATGACGAGTACGACATGCCCGCCGACGAGGTGACCGTGGAGGTCGTCGAAGGCGATCAGCCCGACGAGCTCGACGTCAGCGTCACGGGCTTGTGGAGCGATCACGACAGCTCCACCGGCGAGCGCCTCGACAGCTTCCGCGAGGCGAGCACGCGCTTCACGCTGCTTCGCTGAGCGTCATCCCATTCTCTGCGCATGAACGAAGGGCGGCCGTGGGGCCGCCCTTCGTTTTTCCGTCGTCGACGTGCAGCTCAGTTGCTTGGGCGCAGGTGCCGATCGAAGAAGGCGGTGATGGTCTTGTACACGTGCAGGCGCGCCTCGCGGCCGGCGATGCCGTGGGCCTTGCCCGGGTAGATCATCAGCTCGAAGAGCTTGCCCTCTTTCTGCAGTGCCTCGGTGAGCTGGAGCGTGTTCTCGAAGAGCACGTTGTCGTCGGCGGTGCCGTGCACGAGCAAGAGCGGGCGGTTGAGCAGCTTGGCGCGCGCCGTGAGATCGGTCTGCGCGTAGGCGGGCGCCTTGCCCCCCTCGGGCATGCCCAGGTAGCGCTCGGTGTAGTGCGTGTCGTAGAGCGCGAAGTCGACCACGGGCGCTACCGCCACGTGTGCCGCGAAGGGCGAGCTGCCGTCGAGCGCCAGGCGCGACGCCAAGAAGCCGCCGTAGGACCAGCCGAAGAGCCCGATGCGCTTGACGTCGACCCAGGGCACGGCGGCGAGCTGCTTGATGGCGGCCACGGTGTCGGCCACCTCCACCACGCCCATGTTGCGGTAGTGCGCGCGACCAAACGCGCGGTCGCGCCCGCTCGAGCCGCGCACGTCGAGCAGCAGCACGCCGTAGCCCTGCTGGTTCCAGTAGGTCCACATGCTGTAGCTGCGCTGCCAGAAACGAGCTGCGTCGGCGCCCGTGGGTCCGCCGTAGATGTCGGCGATCACCGGGTACTTCACGCCGGGCTTGGCGTTCAGCGGTGGCAGCAGCACCGCGTTCAACAGCGCACCGTCGTCGGCCTTCACGTCGAGCCACTGGGGGGTCGAGCGGTGCAGGGCCAGAAGCTCGGCGGCGGGGTTGTCGTCGATGACCTGCACGCGCGCGCCGCTCTGGTCGCGCACGTCGACGCGCGGGGGCACGTGGAAGTCTGACCAGGTGTGGAGGAAGAAGCTGCCGCCCTCGTCGAACACGGCGCCGTGGAAGCCGGGCTCGCGGGTGAGCTGCACGGGGGTGCCGCCCGCGAGCGATTGCGAGAACAGGTGTCGCTGCCGGCCCCGATCGCGGCGCGCGGTGAAGAACACCAGGCCCTTGTCCTCGTTGATGGCGTTGATGCCGTCCACGCGCTCGGGTTCGTTGGTGAGGGGCGTGCGGGCGCCGCTCGCGCGATCGACCAGCACGAGCTGGCGCCGGCCGCTCGCTTCGGTGGACCACAAGAAGCGCTTGCCGTCTTTGAGCGGGAACAGATCGTCGTGCAGCTCGACCCACTGGGGGTCCTTCTCCTCGAGGATGAGGCGCAGCTTTCCTTGCGCGTCGCCCTCGAAGAGCTGCAGGAGGGTCTGGTCGCGGCTCTGCCATTGGATCCAGGGCGCGCCGTCGGAAAAGAAGCCGGCGCGCGGCAGGTAGCCGTCGGCGCTCGGCACCTGCAGCTTGACCTTCTTGCCGCCGGTGACGTCGATGAGCCAGGGTGTGATGGTGGCGTTCTTCTCGCCGGCGGCGGGGTAGCGCTGCTCTTCCAGCTCGGTGCGGTCGGCGAAGATGCGCGCGCGGCGCTTGACGCCCACGGGGCTCTCGTCGACCTCGAACACGATGAGGCGCTTGCCGTTTGGTGACCACCACATGCCCACGTCGCGGTCCATCTCTTCGGCGGCGATGAACTCGGCGAGCCCGAAGCTGCGCGTGGGCCCCGCACCCTTGGTGAGGGCGCGCGCCTTCTTGGTAGCGGTGTCGACCAGCACCACCTCGCCCTTCTTGACCGTGGCCACCAGGGTGCCTTGCTCGTTGCACACCGGGTCCATCTCGGGCACCTCCTCGTCGGTGGTGAGGCGCACCACCTCGGGCTTGGTGGCAGAGAGGCGCGCCAGGTAGAGGTCGCCCGAGAGCGGGAAGATCAGCGAGGGCTGCGCCTTGCCGCACCACAAATACGAGGTGATGCCGCGCTGGCTGATGCGCTTGCGCTCGAGCAGCATGCGCTCGGCCTCGCTGAGCTTCTGCTCCTTGCCGCCGAGCAGGTCGGCGGTGGCCACCAAGAGGCGCGGCGCGCCGCTCGGCAGAAGGGCGCCCCACAGATCGAGCACCTCGCTATCGGCGGCGTTTGGCCGCAAGAAGGCCACCAGCTTGCCGTCGGGCGACACGGTGACGCCGCGCGGGGGCATTCCCTCGAGCGGTGGGTCGGCGAACACGCGCTCGAGCGTGAGCGCGCCGGGGGCGATGGCCGGCGCGGGGGTGACGGCGAGGGCGAGGAGGAGCGGCAGGTGCAGCATGGCGCGCAGCTACCTCAGGGCTGGGGTGTGCG
>JADZDP010000195.1 GCA_020850995.1 Deltaproteobacteria bacterium | reverse complement strand
GCGGCGTTTCCGTCTCCGGTCCTCGCGTCACATCCGTCGAGGATGCTCGCTCCGGTCCTCGACGGCGCCTTGCGCGTCGGGCGCCTCGGACGCGATCATCGATCAACTTGTCCTTTCGAGGGCCCTTACCCGAGCACCTGCAACGGCGACGCGTAGAACGACACGCCGCGCACGTTCTCGTCGACGTGCAAGGGCGCCGCCAATGCCGGAAACGCGCGCTCCGTGCAGTCGCCCCGGGGGCACAAGCGGCACGTGACGCCCACGGGCATGAGGTGCTCGAGGTCAACGCCGTCGGCGTACACGAGCTTTCTGGCGTGCTCCACGCGGCAGCCGAGCCCCAGCGCTTGCGGGCTCTGCTGCGGCGCGTAGCCCACGCTCGACTTCTTCACCGTCGAGGAGATGCAGAAGAAGCGCGCGCCGTCGGGCATCTCGCTCACCTGCGTCTTGATGACGCCCGGCGTTTGGAACGCGGTGAAGATGTTCCAGCGCGGGCACGCTCCGGCGAAGCGCGCGAAGCGGATACCCGAGCCGGAGAAGCGCTTGCTGATGTTGCCCGCGACGTCGACGCGCATGAGGTGAAAGGGCACGCCCTGCGCGCCCGGGCGGCGCAGCGTGGTGACGCGGTGACACACCTGCTCGAAGGACACGCGGAAGCGATGGCCGAGCAGCTCGATGTCGTAGCGCATGCTCTCCGCTGCCTCGAGGAAGGGCGCGTAGGGCATCAAGATCGCGCCGGCGAAGTACGAAGCCAGCGCCACGCGCCCCAAGCGCCGTGCCTCGTCGGAGGTGAGGGTCTGGTCGGCGACGGTGCGATCGAGGAAGGGCTTGGCCTCGAAGAGGCCGATCTGATGCGCGAGCTGGAAGTTCCTGCTGCGCGGCGGCAACAGCTCGGAGATCGCCAAGTGGCGCGCCTCGGGGTCGTAGCGACGCAGCACGCTCTGCCCTTGCGATGCGCGGATGACCTCCACGGTGACGCCGTGCCGATCCTCCAGGAAGCGCACCAGGCCGCGCGTGAGATCGTCGTCGACGATGCGGCCCTCCTTGCGCACCTTGTCGGCCAGATCCTCGAGATCGGGGAACCAGTTCATGTGACGCTGCAGCAAGTCCGAGACCTCTTCCGACGGCGCCTCGCCAGCGACGCTCTCGAGCGCCACGGGGCTGCCGCCCTGCTGCCCGCGCGCGCTCTGGTAGGCCCGATAGAGGGCGCACACGGCGCGCGCCAACGCGGGCTGCGACTGCGCGAGCTCGCGAACCTCCACGGTGCCGAGCTCGGCGCCTTCGAAGATGGGATCACCGAACACCTCGAGCAGCTCACTCTGGAGCTGTCCGGTGTCGTCGGCGGCGAAGGCCGCCAGATCCACGGAGAAGGTTTGCGCCAGCGTGATGAGCACGTGGGCTGGCAGCGGCCGGCGGTCGTTTTCGATGAGGTTCAGGTAGGCGGGCGAGATGCCGAGGCGGTCGGCCATCTGCTGTTGGGTCAGGCCCTCGCGGCGGCGCAGCTGGCGTAAGCGCCCGCCGAGCTTGGGGATCTCCTTCTTGCCGGCCATGCGACCTCCTTACCAATTCACAGCCTTACAATAGGACGGCGCAACTCTGTAAACCAGTGAACACCCGCTAGATCACTAGCCGCAACGCGATGCGTTGCAGATACTGTTGCAGAGCTTTTCACGGGAGGGCAGATCGCAATGACGCGTCGCGCTACAGACCTGGAAGCTGCCCTCCTCGGGGAGGCCGAGCGCGCGGCGCTCGGCCGCCTGGCGCGGCGCTTCGATGGCCTGCGCCGCGAGCTCTTGGCCGCGCGCCGTGCGCGCCAGGAGCGCTTCGATGCGGGCACGGAGCAGCTCGACTTCCCCGCCGAGACCGCCGCCACCCGCGCGGCGCACTGGCGCGTGGCGCCCATCCCCGCGGACCTGCAAGAGCGCCAGGTGGAGATCACCGGGCCAGCCGAGCCGAAGATGATCCTGAACGCGCTCGGCTCGGGCGCCTCGGTCTTCATGGCCGATTTCGAGGACTCGCTCGCGCCCACGTGGGAGAACGTGCTGCGCGGCCACGCCGCGCTCGCCGAGGCGGCTCGCGGCACGCTGGCCTTCACCGACGAGAACACGGGCAAGAAGTACGCGCTGCCCGCGAAGCCCGCGGTGCTGATGGCGCGCCCGCGCGGGCTGCACCTCGAGGAGGCACACTTCAGCGTCGATGGCCGGCCGATGGGGGCGGGCTTCTTCGACGCGTTCTTGTACGTGAAGCACAGCGGCCCGGCGCTGTTGGCCAAGGGCTCGGGGCCCTACCTCTACCTGCCCAAGCTCGAGAGTCGGCGCGAGGCGCGGCTGTGGGGTGACGTGCTCGGCGAGATCGAGCGCGAGTGCGGCATGGCCGCCGGGACCGTCAAGGTGACGGTGCTGATCGAGACCCTGCCTGCCGCCTTCGAGATGGACGAGATCCTCTGGGAGCTCAAGCAGCGCATCGTGGGCCTCAACTGCGGGCGCTGGGACTACATCTTCTCGACCATCAAGCGACGTCGGCGCGAGGGGGGCTTCGTCTTGCCCGATCGCGCACAGATCACCATGAGCCAGCGCTTCTTGAGGAGCTACACGCAGCTGCTCATCGCGACTTGCCACCGTCGCGGCGCCTTCGCCATGGGCGGCATGAGCGCGTTCATCCCGCGCAAGGACGACGCCGCCGCCAACGAGCGAGCGCTCGCGGCCGTACGCGCCGACAAGGAGCGCGAGGCGAAGGACGGCCACGACGGTACGTGGGTGGCGCACCCGGGGCTCGTCCCCGTGGCGCGCGCGGTGTTCCGCGCGCACCTCGGTGACAAGCCGAACCAGCTCGACGTCGCGCGCGACGACGTCACGGTTACGCGCGAGGACCTCTTGGCCGTGCCCGAGGGCACGCGCTCCGAGGCGGGCCTGCGCACCAACGCACGCGTGGGCGTCCACTATCTCGCTGCGTGGCTCGGCGGTCAGGGCTGTGTTCCCATCGATCACCTGATGGAGGACGCGGCCACCGCCGAGATCTCGCGCGCCCAGATCTGGCAGTGGTTGAAGACCGGCGCCGTCATCGATGGCGCGCCCCTCGATGAGCCGCGCCTGCGCGCCGTGCTCGACGAGGAGACTGCAAGTGTCACACTGCCCCTGCCCCCTTCCGACGTGAACCAGGCCAAGGAGCTGTTCCTGCGCCTGTGTGTCGCCCAAGAGCTCGAGGAGTTCCTCACGCTGCCCGGTTATCGGGCGCTCCTCGAGAAGGAGAGATGAACATGGTCGCCGCCAAGAAGATCGTCATGAAGGCTCCGGGCCGTTTCGACGGCGTCACCCGCCCGTACTCTCCCGCCGACGTGCTGCGCCTGCGCGGCAGCGTGAGGATCGAGCACACGCTCGCGCGCCTCGGCGCCGAGAAGCTGTGGGACCTGCTCCACAGCGAGGACTACATCAACGCGCTCGGCGCCATGACCGGCAACCAAGCCATGCAGCAGGTGCGCGCTGGCTTGAAGGCCATCTACATCTCGGGGTGGCAGGTCGCCGCCGACGCCAACGACGCCGGCGCCATGTACCCCGACCAGAGCCTCTATCCCGCGCACTCGGTGCCGATGCTCGTCAAGCGCATCAACAACGCGCTGCTGCGCGCCGATCAGATCGAGAGCGCCGAGGGGAAGAAGAGCGGCATCGACTGGCTGGCGCCCATGATCGCCGACGCCGAGGCCGGCTTCGGCGGCCCGCTCAACGCCTACGAGCTGATGAAGGGCATGATTGAGGCGGGTGCCGCCGGCGTGCACTTCGAGGACCAGCTCGCCTCCGAGAAAAAGTGCGGCCACATGGGCGGCAAGGTGCTGGTGCCGATTGGCCAGTTCATCCGTACGCTGGTGGCCGCGCGCCTGGCCGCCGACGTGGCTGACGTGCCCACCATCGTGGTGGCGCGCACCGACGCCGACAGCGCCAAGCTCTTGACCAGCGACGTCGACGAGCGCGATCGGCCCTTCATCAAGAGCGGCGAGCGCACACCCGAGGGCTTCTATCGCATCGAGGGCGGCGTGAAGTACGCCATCGCGCGCGCCATCGCGTACGCGCCCTACGCCGACGTGCTCTGGTGCGAGACCTCCACGCCGGATCTCAAGGAGGCCCGCGAGTTCGCCGAGGGCGTGCACGCCAAGTACCCGGGCAAGCTGCTCGCGTACAACTGCTCGCCGAGCTTCAACTGGAAGAAACACCTCGACGACACCACCATCGCCAAGTTCCAGCGCGAGCTCGGCGCCATGGGCTACAAGTTCCAGTTCGTTACGCTGGCGGGCTTCCACGCGCTCAACCACTCGATGTTCGAGCTGGCGCGCGCGTACAAGACCGAGGGCATGGCGGCCTACTCCAAGCTGCAGCAGGCGGAGTTCGCGTCTGAGAAGGACGGTTACACCGCCACCAAGCACCAGCGCGAGGTGGGGACAGGGTATTTCGACGAGGTGGCGCAGGTGATCACGGGCGGCGCGGCCTCGACGCTGGCGCTGGAGGGCTCCACCGAGAAGGCGCAGTTCTGATCCCCGATCTCGATGAGCAGCGCTCATCGAGGACGAGACGTCTCGCTGGGAGCGGCGGAGGATTCGGGCGATGCGGCCCGGCAGCGCCGCTCGCTCCTGGGCGGGGGACAGCTCGAGAGCTGATCCGATTCCGTCGCGAGCGTACGCCGGTGTTGCGAGGGCGAGGAGACGCACCGGCGCGTGGCCGTAGCCGCCTGCGGAGCGCGTGAGGCCGCCCTCGCGCCGGTGGCTCGCGCGCACCTGGCGATGGAACCACGCTTGGACTACTCGATCACATGCGCGAGGGCCCGGTAGGTGGCGCTCGCGCTCGGAGCGATCGGCGCCACATCGGGCGGCCCAACCTCGCTGCATCGGCCCGGTGGGGTGTAGGCTCCGTACGCGATGGCGCGGACGCGTGATCTCGTACTTCGGCGCAGGCGATGGACCGCCGCCTGGCGTCTTCTGCGACGCAGGCGCAGGCATGCTGCGGGCGGCGCCGCGCGGAGATCGCTCCACCTTGCGCTCGCTCCGCGATCCACCTGCCGGTCCCTGCGCGCGCGCCGCGCAATACCCTCGCTCCCGCCGTCGAGCGCCGGCCGGGCGCTGCGCCGCGCGGCGATCACCGACGCTCGAGCGCAGACGCCGCACCCATGAAGCGGCGCCTGAGAACCCTGGTGGCCGACGGCGTCGCGGCCACCGGCGCGCTCCACTTCCTGCGCCGTCGGCAACGTCGCTCGCTCGTCGTCCTCTGCTACCACCGCGTGCTGCCCGCCGACCTGCGCGCGGCGTTCTTCGTCCCGGACCTCGCGGTCACCCCCAGCGCCTTCGACGAGCACGTCGCGTTCGTGGCGCGCTACTACCAGTGCCTACCGCTTCGCGAAGCGATGGCGCTGCTGCGTGCCGGTGGCTCGCAGCAGCGCCCCTTGTTGAGCATCACCTTCGACGACGGCTACTGGGACAACCACGCGCACGCACGGCCGATCCTCAACCGCCACGGCGTGCGCGCCACCTTCTTCGTGGTCAGCTCCCTGATCGGCACCCCGTCCTCCACCTGGTACGACGCGCTCGCGCGCGCGCTCCAGCGCCTCGGGACTACCGCGTCGGCGTCGTTGGCCTCGCCTGCTCCCCTCGACGACGCGCCCGGCCGGTGGATCGCGGAGCACGTGCGCCATGGCCAGCGCTTGAACGTCGCCGCCGTCGTTCGCGCCGCCAAGGCCCTCTCGCCTCCGGTGCGCGCCGCCGTCCTCGAGCGCGTCACCGCCGCCGCCGGCCAGCCGGCGCCGCGTGACGCCACCGCTGACCGACTGATGAACGCGGATGAGGTCCGCGCCCTCGCCGCGGACGGCCATGAGATCGGTTCCCACACCCGTACCCACCCGATCCTCACACAACTGCGTGGCGACGCGTTGACCGACGAGCTGAGCGGGTCGCGTGACGATCTGGCCGCGCTGACCGGAGCGCCGCCCGAGTCGCTAGCCTACCCGAACGGCGACTTCGACGACGCCACGCTCGACGCCACGCGGGGCGCCGGCTACCGCTGCGCAGTCACCACCCTCCCCGGTTTGAATAGCTCCCGCACTGACTCGCTGACGCTGCGTCGCGTGTTCATCAGCCAAGACCGCCTGGCGCGCGCCAACGGCCGATGCGCCACCTCGCTGCTCGAGCTGGAGCTGACCGGAGTCGCCGACCGCGTGTTCCTCCGCCGACAGCGCCTCGGGATCTCATCATGAAGCTCGCGTACCTGTGCAGCAGCTACCCGGCCGTCTCTCACACCTTCGTGCTGCGCGAGGTCGCTGGGCTTCGTCGCGGTGGCATCGACGTCCATACCTTCAGCATCCGGCGAGCGGCGACCGCCCAGTTGCTCTCCGACGTGGATCGCGCGGAGGCTCGCGCCACGACCGCCATCTTGCCCACCGGCGTCGTGCGCCTGCTCAGCTCCCACGCCAGCGCGCTGTTGCGCGCGCCGTATCGCTACTGCGCCGCGCTGAGCACCGCGCTCTGGCGCCGACCCCAAGGAATGCGCGCGGCGCTGTGGCAGCTCTTCTACTTCGCCGAAGCTGGTATTCTCGCCACGGAGCTGCGTCGCCGCGACATTCGACACGTCCACGCCCACTTCGCCAATGTGGCCGCCAACGTCGCACGCTTGGCCTCGACCATGAACGGCGGCACGTGGAGCGTGACGCTCCACGGCCTCTCCGACTTCGCCGATCCGAGCGCGTCCGGTCTGCGTGACAAGATTCACTCCGCGGCTTTCGTCATCTGCGTGTCTGATTTCGGGCGCTCGCAGGCCTTCCTCCTCGCTGACCAACGTGAGTGGTCCTCGATTCACCGCGTACATTGCGGCATCGATACGGATCACTTCGCGCCATCGCCAGGCAAAGCGACAGCCCAGATGCGGACGTCCGCCCTTACGAACGGAGCCGCCACCAACGATGACGGGACGATCCGACACGCGCCCCGCTCACCGGTGCGTCTGCTCACGGTCGCCCGCCTAGGCCCCGAGAAGGGCCACTCGTTCCTCCTCGATGCGCTCGCCGAGGTCCGCCGCGCCAACCTCGACGTGACCCTCACGCTCGTGGGCGACGGTCCGTTGCGCGGCCGCCTCGAACAGCAGGTACGTGAGCTCAAGCTCGAGAGCGCGGTCTCGTTCGCGGGCGCCATCGGTCAGGACCGCATCCTCGACTACTACCACAGTG
Organism: Deltaproteobacteria bacterium; assembly: GCA_020850995.1. Taxonomy (GTDB): domain Bacteria; phylum Myxococcota; class UBA727; order UBA727; family VGSZ01; genus JACOUT01. The sequence continues at coordinate 13,505 of JADZDP010000195.1, read as the reverse complement.
CCGATGTGTTCATTCTCCCCAGCCTCGCCGAGGGCCTGCCGGTGGTTCTCATGGAGGCAATGGCCTGCGGCGTGCCCGTCGTCGCCACGCGCATCAGCGGCATCCCCGAGCTCGTCAGCTCGGGCGTGAGCGGCACCCTGGTGACGCCGGGGCGCGCCGACCTGCTTGCCGAGGCTATTGCCGAGCTGGCGCGCGCTCCCGATCTCCGAGCGCGCTTCGCCCGCGCGGGCCGAGACGCCGTTGTGGCGGGCTTCGACCAGCGCGCGACGTCTGCCCAGTTGTCGGCCATCTATGCCACGGCCTTGGGTGACCGCGGCGCAGCAACGGAGGCGACGTGACCCGTCTTCTCGTTGCGGTCAGGGTGTGTGCGCTCGCAGCACGGCAGTGCGCTCTGATGCGCTCCATCAACCGCAGCGGCCGTCGGCACCGCCGGGGGCGCCTACCGAAGCTCCCAACGTCGAGCAGTTCGCATCCGCATGCGTCCGAGCGCGAAGCGCGGCTCGGAAGTCACGCCGGAATCCGCCAGGACGACTCGTTTCTCGCAGCCCGCGATCGCAGGAGAGGCCTATGAGGATCCTTGTTTTGGGTGGCAACGGATTCATCGGGACCCATGTACTCGACGAGCTGCTGGCCGCCGGCCACCGCGTGCGCGTCTTCGATCGCAGCCCCGAGGCCTGGCGCGCGCCCATTCCAGAGGTGACCTACTACCTTGGCGATTTCGCCAACACGCCCCTGCTCGCCGAAGCACTCCATGGCGTCGATGCCGTCATCCATCTCATCAGCACGACGGTCCCGAGCACATCGAACCTCGACCCGGTGGCCGACATTCAAAGCAACCTGGAGTGCAGCGTTCGCCTCTTCCAGCTGATGAAACAGGCGAAGGTCGACCGCATTGTGTATCTGTCTTCCGGCGGCACCGTGTACGGCATTCCGTCCGCCCTGCCGATTCCGGAAGCTCATCCTCTCAATCCGATCTGCTCCTACGGCATCGTCAAGCTTGCGATCGAGAAGTACCTTGGGATGTTCGAGCACCTCTACGGACTGCTGCCGCTCATCATCCGACCATCCAATCCGTACGGTCCGCGGCAGGGGCACCAGGGCATCCAAGGGGTGGTCTCAACGTTCATGCACAAGATTATGGCCGGTGAGCGCATCTCCATCTGGGGAGATGGGTCGGTCAAGCGCGACTATTTCTACATCAGTGACCTCGCCAAGGCCTGCCGGTTGGCCGTGGAGTCTGGCGCGGTCGGCGTCATCAATGCAGGGTCCGGGTCGGGGCAGACCCTGACCGCCTTGGTGTCTGCCATCGAGGACACCGTTGGGAAGAAGGCAGAGATTGAGTACCTCGCGCCACGCTCGTACGATGTCCCCGAAGTGGTACTCGATATTGGCAAGGCCGGCTCGCTCCTCGATTGGAGGCCCGCAGTGAGCCTCGAGGCGGGACTGAGGATGCAGCACGAGTGGATGGCTCAACACTGGAGCCGACGTACGCGCTGATGCTTGGTGGCGCTGGTGAGATACTCCCCTGCGGATGTCGGTTCCGGATGAGTAGCGCCCCTCTTCCGGCAGTCCTGAGCGCCCGCCGGTGGAGAGGCCGGTCACTCAGACACCCCCTGGCGCACGCAGCGCAAGCGGCGCCGCTCCTCGCGCTGGTCAACGCGCGATCAACTCGTCGGTACGCGCGATGACGGTGCGCTTCCGATCGAGCACGCTCACGAGCCCCGCGGCACGATCGCGCACCACGAGCCACGCGTCGCCGCGGGCAGCTGCGGTGACGTGCCGCTCGAAGAAGGCAGCCAGCGCGCCGTCGTTGTCGCCGTGAAGCTCCACCAGGCGTTGGTAGAGCAGCGCGCCCTCCTCGACGGTGCGCAAGGGCTCGGTCGCCATGGGGGGGCGCAGATCGCCGATCCAGATAGTGCGCCCAGCGCCAACGCGAACGACCCAGAGGCCGTGCGTCCATCTGCGCAGACGCGCGACCTCGCCCTCGACCACGGGTTGTGACACGTTGCGCGAGACCAGCGCGCGCACCGCGCGCGTGCCGAGCTCTACGAGCACCAGCACCTCACCACGATCGAGCGTCACCTCGAAGAGCACGGCCTCGCCGGTCCGGAGCCGAGGCACGAGCTCCTCGACATCGACGGCGAAGCGGCCGGCCACCTCGTCACTCGACCGCTGGTCGGCGATCGGTCGGACACCGGCGAGGACGGGATAGGGGATGGGCGGCGGCGGCGCCTCCCACGGTCGGCGATCAGGCTCGTCGCGGTGACGAAGCGGGTCGTCGTGGACGTCCTGGAACGGGTAGGCCAAGCGGCGGCGGGCGCCGCCGCGGCCAGGACGGGAACCGATCTGCTGGAGCGAGAGTCCGGGCAGCTCGAGGTCCAGGGTGTCTGTGTCGCCGACGCAGCGCCCGTCGACGCTGAAGGCGCGCGCGCGGTTGGGGCGATCGGTGTCGACGACGATGCCGATAGCGTGTCGCGCAGCGCTCCACGTGGCCGGATAGAACCACGCGCGCAGGGCGCGCGGGTCCTCGCTGCCGCGGACCGCAGCAGCATAGGCGTCGACGATGGCGCGCACGCTGCGCAAGGGCCTCGTGCCGGCGGGCGCGGCCATGCCGGGCGGCCACGCCAACGCGCTCTCTTGCAGCCCCGTCCACCACAGGCCGCAGCCCCAGACGCCGAGGGCCCGCGCCCCCCAATCTGCCGCCGAGCTTGGGCGGTTGAAGGGCCCGCGCGCTTGCACGACTTGGCCCGACCGGTCCACGTGCACGGTCGCCGAGCTGTTAGCCGCGGCGACGTGAAAGACGAAGGCGTCGCCGTGGCGACAGAGCTGCGCGAGGGTCGCGACACAGTGGTGCATGACGGTGCCCTCCTCGCGCAGCTCCTCGGCGCTGCGCAGCCACCGGATGCCCTCGACGGACGGCAGCGGGATGGGCGGCGCCGGAAACTGCCCCGGCGCCCGGCGCGCGTCCTCGGCACGCGCCAGCGCGGAGCGCGCCAGCTGCAGCGCAGTGGCGCTGTTGGTGACGTCGCCATCGACCAGCGCCTGCGCCATGCGCTGCGGCGATCGCCCGTGCGCGCCGAGCCCGTCGACGCCGTCGAGCAGCTCGTCGAGCTCTCCGTCGGGCGTCGCCTCAACCAGCGTGATGACGGCGTCGCGGTCGACGCTCTTCGGCAGGGCGCCGAGCCACCCAAGCAGCTCAAGATGACGCTGGGCTCTGCGCGCGCGCGACAGCGGCACCTGGCGCAAGCCCCACAGCGCGGCCGCCGGCAAGGTCTCGCCGTAGGTGGTGAGCGCGGCGTTCACCGCTCGCTTCGAAGCGTCGGCGTGCTGGAAGATCTCGCGCCAGCGCGCCAGGCGCTCCACCACAGTGGCGGCGGCCGCTGGCGTGTCGTCGTCGAGGAGCTCGTCTTCGGCGCACGCGATGGCGACACGACACGCGCGGAAACGGAAGGCGTCGGTCCACACCCAGCGCGCTTCGAGGAAGGGCGCCGCGAACACCAGCGGCGTGGCAACCACCTCGGCGATGGCACCTTCGAGCGACGCATCGTGCAAGCCGCGCGCGGCTGCAGCGCTACGCAGCGCTCGCACTGCTGCGTCGCTCACCGGCGTGTGGTCGTACCCCAGGAGCGGGAGGCCAAGCTCGTCGGACACGAAGCCCATGGTCGTGAGGAGCGACGAGCGCAGCGCGCCAAGCTCGAGTGTGGCACCGGCGCAACCCTCGAGCCGCAGCGTGTGCGACGAGGCGTCGATGCGCACGCGCCGCCCGCCGGCGATGATCTCTGCGCCGCCCACACCGTGGTGGATCTTCGCGTGCCCGGGCACGGGGCCAGCGTAGCGCGTTCATCGGCACCTCGCCGCGCGGTGAGCGCCATGCTCGCCCGCGGGGCCTTCGTCGCGCCACCAGCGGGGATCCCTTGCCGCGTTGGTCGCCGAGCTCGATCGCTGCAACTGATCCTCGCAGTCCCCCGTGAGCGCACCTGGAGCCGCACGGATCTGCGAAGGGCCTGGCCACAATGTCAACGCAGCGGACCGTCATCCGGTCAGGATGGACCGAGCAAGCGACGCAGCCGTCGTGGCCGGGACCAGGTGCTGCGGTGCAGATGCACGTGAGCACAGGGAGGTGCTCGCCGCTGGGCGCCCGTGCTGTGCGCGACTTCGTCTCGGCCCGCAACCACGCTACAGTGCGTTGGTGCCGTCGATCCACGCACGTGCGTTCCAGGTTGCGTTCGAGAGCACGCTCGGCAAGGGCGGGCGGCTGTCGGCGCGCGCCGTCAAGGAGCTCGCAGGCGCCGCGGCCAAGATCCGCGACGCCGACGAGAAGCGGGCCGCGGCGGAGGTGCTCGCGCTCGTGCGCCACGACCGCATCCTCGACGACGACGAGGTAGAGCCCGCGCGCAAGGCGCTGTGCCGACTGCTCGGCGTGCCGCCGCGCGGCCTGCCTGCTTCCGTCGAGCGCGTGCTCAAGCACGCGGTGCCCGTGCCGAACGTCCGCGTGCGCGACTACGACCTCAGCTTCGACTTCAGTGAGCGGGGGCGCGCCGAGCCCGCGTCGTTCCCTGCGCGCGCCGTCATCACGCTCGAGGATGCGGCCGGCCCTCGCTGCGTGCTCGAGGCGGATCCTGATCGACTCCTCATCGACGAGGTGCGCGCGCTCGGCAAGAGCGTGCCCTTCACCATGAAGGACGGACGCCTCGTGGTGAGCGCCCCGGGCGCTCGCAAGCTCGACATCAGCTACCGTGTGCGTCCTACCGATGACACGAACGGCTACGGCCTGGTGCGCGATCGCCACGCAGGGCGCATGTGGACGCTGACCTGGCCGTACAACACTGGCGCGCTCTTCCCCTCGAGCTCCCGTCCCCACGACGGGGCCACCGCCAAGGTCACGGTTCGCACGACGCGCGGCGAGCAGGTGGTCTCGGCTGGCAAGAAGCACAGCGACGGCTCCTTCCACCTCGACAAAGAGGTCCCGGCCTACGCCATCGCGTTCTACACGGGCCGCTTCGCCGACGGCGGCACCACCCGGCGGCGCCACGGTGTCGACGTGCGGCTGCACGGCCTTGGCCACAAGGTGCCCGACGGCACGCGGGAGCTCGTGCGCACCACCGTTGCCAAGGCCGTGGAGTTCTTCTCGCACTGGCTCGGTCCCTACCCCTTCGGCGGGCACCTCAACGTCGTGGAGATCGAGAGCGCCTACGGCGGCATGGAGCACGCCGGCGCGGTGGCCGTGGGCGTGGGGCAAGGCAAGGCCGATACGGTGGAGGCCGGCGTACACGAGGCCGCGCATCATTGGTTTGGCGACGGCGTACGCATCGCCCACTGGGGCGAGCTGTGGATGAGCGAGGGCTTCACCAACTACGCCACCTTCCGCTTCTTTCGCGCGCACGAGGGTGAAGCGAAGTTCCGTGCGCTGCTCGACGCCGCCAAGGACGCACTGCGCGAGCAGCTCGCCAAGCACCGCACGCAAGCGTTGCGGGGCGCACGTACCACCGATCCCCAAGCGGGGCTTACCTGGGTGCCCTACATGCACGGCGCGTGGATGCTGCGCATGCTCGAAGTGAAGCTCGGCAGCGCCGTGCTCGACGCTCTGCTCGGCGCGTGGTTTCGCGCCAAGCGTCACGACGCCGTCGACACCGAGGCGTTCATCGGCTTCGCCGAGCGCGCGACCGGCGAGCGCCTGCGGCCCTTCTTCGACGCCTGGGACCACCTGCATGCCATGCCCACGGTTCGCGACAAGTCGCGCATCGAGGGCACCACGGTCGCCTTCACGCTCGCGCCCACCACGCCAGTGCCGCGCGGCGTCGCCATCCCGGTCACGGTGCATGGTCGCCGCGGCGAGGTAGCGAGCTTCACGGTGGTGCCCGGCAAGGAGCGCACGGTCGACGTCGGCTTCGCCGTGCGCAAGCTCGAGTGGGATCCCGAGCGCACCGTGCTGTGTGACGTGCGCTGACCACCGTCGGTGGTTGCGCACGACCCCGCTACTCGAGGCCGAGCTTCTTGCGCTCGGACGCGTTGATGGCATCCGCCAGCTCGTGCTCTGCGTTGTCGAGGCGGTGCTTGTCGTCGTCGCTGAGGATGCCGCTCAGGCCGAGTGGCAGCGAGATCGCCAGCGTGCCGACGCCGCCCACGAGGATGGCGCCGAGCGGCACCGCCAGCGAGTACGCGAGCGCCTGGTGCGTTGCGGGCGTCGCCGCCCCCACTGCGACGCCCGCACCAGCGCCCAGCAGCGCACCCCCGACGGGCGGCAATACCCACACGAGCGGGTTCCCCAGGCGCGACTGGCGCACGCTCGTCTCCTCCAGGAAGCGCGCGGCCCCGGGTGCCAATGGGCGACCCTGATCGACGAGGTCGACGCGCGTCAGCGGCTCTGGCCGATCGCGCCGCAGCCACTTGCGATCAAAGGACTGGTAGATCTCGCGCTCGCGGTACTCGGCCTCACGTGCGTCGAGCTGCGCCGCGGGGACGGGCGCGCTCACCGCCACGGGTGGCGCGGCAGCACGCGCGCGCGCCGCCATGACCGCCTGCGCCAGGTCTGGACCGTGCTCGCGAGCGTTCTCGGCCATGACGACGTCGAGGGGCGCGCCGCGCGCACCCGGTGCACGTGGCAGGTCGGGCTGAGCGACCATGAGCGCGCGCGCCGCGTACCCAAGGGCCTCCGTGGCGGTCACGCGACCGTCGGCGTCGACGTCGCCCCACCCACGCAGCGCGCCGAGCAGCAGATACGAGAACGCCGGGCGATCGTGGCCAGGGAGCGGACCCGTTCCCCCATCGCTCGCCGACAACACCACGGTGGCGACGGGCGGCGCGCTGCGACGCACCGGCGCGGTGGCTTGAGAGCCGGGCACGAGCGGCGTGACGCCGTCGTTGGCCATGCCCGAGAAGCTCGCGTCGAAGATCGCGACGGTGGTGCGCTGCGCGCCGCGCGCGGCGGCCAAGAGCTGCGACTGGGCCACGCTGCGCTCGCGGATCGACAGCTCGGTGGCCTGCGCGTCGGCGCCCACGAGCAAGCCGTCGTCGCCACCAGGGGCGGGCGCGCCGTGTCCGACGTACACGATCCACAACGTGCCGCCCGGGCCAACCTCGGTGCGCGCCTTTTCGGCTGCGGCCAGCAGGCGCTCACGCGTCACCTCGCCGTCGCGCAGCAGGTGCGCATGGGCCAAGGGGACGCCGCGCACGCGGGTGAGCCAGGTGAACCACGCCGTTGCGTTCTCGGCGCCGCCGGCGATGGGTGGCAGCACGAAGGGGCGGCTCACGCCGGCGATCAGCGCCGCGTCGTGTGCACCTGCGATCGGCAGCGCGCCGACGTCTTGCGCGTCGTCGATGGCGGGCCAGGGCGAGGACGCCGCAGCAACGAGCACCAGGGCCGCCAGGGTGCTCGTCATCGCGGTGGCAGCCCGAGCTTTGCGCGCTCGGAGTCGTTGCTGGCCTTGGCGAGTTGGGCCTCGGCCCTTGCCAGCGAGCTCTTCTCGTCGCTATCGAGCTGCGCGTACATGAAGATGGGTGTGGTGACGAAAAGCGCGCCCGCGGCGGCTCCGGCGAAGGCGCCGATGAACCCGCCGAGCAGGTAGGCGCGCTCGGGGCGATCGCTCGGATCACCGCCCCCGGCGAACAGCGTGCCAACGCCGAGCCCGGCCGCGGTGCCGAGCCCCATGCCGACGAGCGGCGGCGCCGCCGACACCAGGAAGTTGTTCTGCAGCTCCTCGCGCGCGCTGAGCTCCTCCACGAGCTTCTTGGCGTCGGGAGCGCCCTCACCGCCCAGGCGCGCCAAGTCCGTGCGCGACAGTGGCCCGGGGAAGTCGCGGCGCACCCAACGGTGGTCGACGTCGAGGCGGATCTCGCGCTCGCGGAAGGCCGCTTCCATCTCGCGATTCGGTGATACGCGCGGCGCCGGCGCGATCGCAGGGTGCGGCACGACGGGGGTGGCAGGCCTACCCGCGTTGGCGACGAGCGCGATGAGGTCGGGACCGCGCTCGCGGGCGCCGTCGTGCAGCACCAGGTCGAGCGGGCCGCCGCGCGCGCTCGGGATCTGGTTCTTGTCGGTGACCAGCGCGGTGAGGGCGGCGCGCGCGTAGCCGAGCGCGTCGCCGGCGCTGACCTTGCCGTCGCCATCACCGTCGGCCCAGCCGCGCAGCGCTCCCAGGAGCAGGTACGAGAACGCCGGGCGATCGTGGCCGGGCAGCGGACCCGCCACCTCTTCGCTCGAGGCCAGCGTGAGCACGCCAGACTCTGGCGCCACGCGCCGCACCGGCAAGGTCGCTTGGCTGCCGGCCACCAAGGGCGTGCGACCGTCGGTGGCCATACCCGAGAAGCAGGCGTCGATGACCGCGATGGTGGTGCGTTGCTTGCCCTGCGCGGCGCGCACGAAGTCACGCTGTAAGAGCCCGCGCTCTGCAATGCTCGCCTCGGCGCGCTGCGCGTCGACGCCGAGGAGCAGGCCGTCGCTGCCGTCTTTCGCCGGCGCACCGTGGCCGATGAACACGAGCCACACCACGCCACCCTCGCCGACCTGCTCCTTCGCATTGGCGGCGGCCGCCAGCAACGCCTCGCGCGTGACCTCGGCGTTGCGCAGCAGCGTCACCCGCTCAGCAGGGACGCCGCGTGCCCGCGTCAGCCACAGGTACCAGTCGGTGGCGTTCTCGACGGCGCCTTTGACCTCGGGGAGCACGAAGGGCCTGCTCACGCCCGCGATGACAGCAGCGTCGTTGGCGCCGAGCCGCGTGGCGGGGACATCCCGGCTGAACGCAGGCCAGCCGGCCGCGACCATCGCGACGAGAGGGAGGGCGAGCATCGAGGTGATGCTAGCAAAGCCCCTCCCCTGCCCGCTCATCGACCGACCGCGCTACTCGCGCTCGCGCGGCGGCGCGATGACCGGCTGCGGTACCGGCACCGCGGTGCGCGGCGCAGGCACCTTGGTCGAGGGCGCCAGCGTGCCACCCATGGAGGCGAGCACCTCGTCGAAGCGGAGCAGATCCGCGGGCACCACCACCTGCGCGCCGTTGGCGAGCGAACCGAGCTTCTGCACGTACTGCTGCGCGAGCTTGAGGTTGACCGCCTCGGCGCCGCCGTCGGCGGTGATGGCCTGGCCCACGGTGCGAATGGAGTCGGCCGTGGCTTGCGCCAGCGCCAGCACCTCTTGCGCCTTGCCCTGCGCCTCGTTGACTCGTCGCTGCATCTCGCCCTCGGAGCGGTTGATGAACTCCTGCTTCTTGCCCTCGGAGTCGTTGATGCGCGCCGCCCGATCACCCTCGGCGCGCGCCAACAATGCGCGTCGCTCGCGCTCGGCGCCCATCTGGCGCTCCATGGCGTTCTTCACCGAGGCGGGCGGCACGATGTTCTTCACCTCGTAGCGCATGACCTGGATGCCCCACGCCGCCGCCACCTCGTTGAGCGCCTTGATCACGTGCGCGTTGATGATGTCGCGCTCCTCGAAGGTGCGATCGAGCTCGAGCGTACCGATGACGGCGCGCGTGGTGGTCTGCGCGAGCTGGATGGCCGCGAAGTGGTAGTTGGTGATGCCGTACGACGCCTGCTTGGCGTTGGCGACGCGCAGGTACAAGATGCCGTCGACCTCGACGCGCACGTTGTCTTTGGTGAAGCAGTCTTGCGGCGGGACGTCGATGGCCTCTTCCTTCATGTCGATGTGGAAGGCGACCCGATCGAAGAAGGGTAAGAGCACGTGCAGCCCGGGACCCAGCGTCTCGTGGTAGCGCCCGAGGCGCTCGACGATCAGCTCGGTGCGGTTCGGCACCAGACGCACGCTGCGGATCACCTTGTACGAGGTGTAGAGGGCCAAGAAGGTCCAGATGATGGCGGTGACCGCGTAGTAGACACCCATGATTCAGCCCCTCCGCTGCGTCGGCGGCAGCGCCGCCGGAGTTGCGCCCATGGCGCCTTGCACCTTGGTCATGCCCTCGAAGAAGGCCTTCACTTGCGCGATCTGCGCCGGCACCACGCTCACGTCGGCGTGCTCGAGGATGCGGCCGAGCTCGACGAGGTACTGCTCGGCGAGCTGCATCTTGACGGCCGAGTCTCCGCCCGGCGCGCGGATCGCGTCAGCCACCAGGGCGAGCGCCTTGGCATTGGCGTCGGCGATGAGCCGGATCTCTTGCGCGCGGCCGGTGGCCTCGTTGATGCGCTTCTGGCGCTCGCCTTCCGAGAGGTTGACAGCCTCGATGCGCTCGCCCTCGGAGACCGCGATCTTCGCCTCCTTGTTGCCGGTGGAGATGGTCACCTGTGCGCGCTTCTGGCGCTCGGCCTCCATCTGCTTCTCCATGGTCTCGATGACGCGCGGCGAGGGCGTGATGCCCTTGATCTCGTAGCGCAGCACTTTGATTCCCCAAGGCTCGCTCGCCTTGTCGATCTCGCGCACGATGCTGGTGTTCATCTTCTCGCGCTCGGAGAAGGTCTCGTCGAGGTTCAGCTTGCCGATCTCGCTGCGCATGGTGGTCTGCGCCAGGTTGATGGCTGCCACGCGGTAGTCAGCGATGTTGTAGGAGGCGTCTTTGGCGTCCCCCACCTTGATGTAGACGATGCCGTCCACCTCGACCTGAATGTTGTCTTTGGTGATGCACATCTGCGGTGGCACATCGATGGCCTGCTCGCGCATCTCCTGGCGATAGGCCGCGCGATCGAGCAGGGGCACCATGAAGTGGAAGCCCGGCTGCAGCACGCCCTGGAACTTGCCGAGGCGCTCCTTCACGACGTTCTCTCGCTCGCTCACGACGATGAAGGTGCGCGTGACGAAGAACACCACGCCAAGAAAGCCGATGGTCGCGAAGAAGGGAATCATACCTTCACCTTGCCCTTGTCTGGTGCCGGAACACGCTCGGGCGCCGCCTCGAGCTCCGAGAGTGGCTCCACGATCCACACGAGCTTGTCTTTGTACACGAGGCGCGCCTGCCCGCCCGCCGGGATGGAGCCGTCGGTGCACTGCGCCGACCAGCTCGTGCCCTGGAAACGAACGCGCCCGTTGGGCCCGGTGTCATCGATGGCCTCGATCACCTCGACCACCTCGCCCCTGGCGTCTCTGTCCTCGTCGCTCGGATCGTGCTTGGACTCGCCGGCCTTGAGGTAGCGCTTGATCACCGGCCGCAGCGGCAGCGTGAGGCCCAGTGACGTGAAGCCCCACACCAGCAGCGACGTCGACACCGAGTCGACCACGCCGAGCGCGCGCAGCCCTGCTACCAGTAGCGCCGCCACGCCGAAGAACACCTGCACCAAGCTCAGGTGCAGCGCCTCGCTCGCGATCAAGAGTACGCCCACCACGAGGAAGGCGATGGTCACCGGATCCACGCGGGGAGGTTCCGCCGCAACCGCCTCGAAGGTCAAGCGGCGTTAGAACGCGCCCACGGCACGCACGAAGAAGCCCGATCGGTCCACCGTGCCCTGATCGAGCTCGTCGCCGGAGAAGCTGGTGAAGTTCCAGCCGACGCCGAAGCGGAAATACTCCACGGGCGCCATCTGCACCTCGACGAGTGGGCCGTGCTTGACGCTGGCAGAGGTGAAGCCGGCCAGCACGCGATACTCGACGCCGAGGTCGAACGCGCCGGGCACCAAGGGCTCGATGCCAACGCCGCGCATGGTGTCGTGCACGTGCCAGGTGAGCCGGTTGATCCACAGCGCGGTCACGGCGTCGGCGCGCGGCACCTCGCCATACACCTGACTCGCGTGCTTGAGCGCGAGCTTCTCCGCGATCTGGATCTGCCACGGCAGCTCCACGATCGGCTCCACACTGGCAGCGTGCACCGTGTAGTCGTCGACCGTGCCGCCGGCGAGCGAGAGCGGCCGCACCTCGACGCGGCGGGAGAGCTTGCCGAGCACGCTGAGCCACTCGTGCGTGATCGGGCGATACGCAGCGCCCAGCACGCCCTCCTCGAGGTAGGCCTCGCGCGTGTTGAGCGCGAGATCTTGCGCCAACGCGACGTTGTAGCGCGCCAGCAGGGAGAGCTCGGGCGACAAACGCACGACGCCGTTGGTGGCGCTCAAGAGCCAGAGCCGATCGTGCCCGCCGCGGCTCTCCGTGAGGTTGTCGTAGCGCAGCTCGAAGCGCTGGCTGGCGACGGCCAGCTCGCCGTGTCGCCACTCGACGCCGGCCGACGCGGCGTCGCGCGAGCCCTGCCCAGCGAGGAAGCTGCCGCCGCCGTTGGCGCCCGGCGCCGCGTAGAAGGTGCCGTCGGTGAAGGCACCGGGCGGCACCGTCCCCGCTTCGGTGGCGGGCACCGAGCCGCCAAGCGCCAACACGCGCTCGTAGCCGAGCTGCAACGTCAAGCCCCAGGGGAGCTTGAAGCCGTTCTTCAGGCCGAGCACACCGCGGCTCTGCTCACCGGAGATGCCGCCATCGAGCTGGTACTCCGCGTAGGCCTTGCTGTCGATGGTGGACGAGTCCGGCGCGAGGTTGGTCTCGCCGCCCACCACCGACGTCGTGGTCCAGCCAAGCGCGCTGGCACCCATGGCGGGCAACAAGCCGAAGCGCTCCGTGGCGTACACGCGCGCCGCGGGGTTGATCTGCCACGAGAGGCCGAGGTGTTCCTGGTTCTCACCGCTCCAGCGCACGCTGGCGCCGCCGAGCAACGACAGCTCTTCGGTGAGGCCCACCTTCGCCACGACGTGCGTGACGAAGTGATCGGTCGCTTCCGGGATCTGCGCGGGGTCGCCCGTGAGGATCAGCTCCTGCTTCACGGCGAGGGTCAAACGCTCGAGCGCGGCCCAGTCGACGCCGAGGGCCGCTACGTTGGTGTGGAACTCACGCTCTTGTGCGATGTCGCTGGCGCCGAAGGCACCGCTATCCCAGGTGTAGCCGTAGCCGTACTCGGCGGCGAGCAACAACGGCGCCACGACCCTGTGCTCGTAGCGCAACGTGACGATCTCCCGGTGCAAGGCGCGGTACTCGGTCAGCTCCGTCAGCATCGGTGTGCTCGGCACCTCGCTGACCACGCCGTCCCAGCGCAGCTTGAGCTTGCCCGCGTCGATCACCTGCCACGCGCCCTCGGCGCCGAGCTTGGTCTGTCCTTGCTCGACGATGGCGGCGCCCGCGAAGAAGCCGGGCTGCAGCACCTGCGCGTAGGCCCGTAGTTGGAGATCGGTGTCGTTGGGCCGGCCCAGCAAGCGCCCGAGCTGCGCCTGCCCCTCGAGCTTGAAGGCCGCGCCCTCGCGCGCCGACGTGGGCTGCGACCCGACCCGCGGGTCTTTGACGTCGAGCTGCTGGCCGAGCCCGCTGTAGGAGAGGCCACCGTCGGTGGAGAAGTAGTTGCCGGCGTCGACGGACTGAGAGCCGAGCACCTCACCCTGCACCCAGGTGCCAAGGTTGAGCGCGAGGCGCAGGTGAGCGCCGCCGAGCTGGTAGCCGAGCGCGCCGCCCTCGCGCGCCTCGTAGACGTAGCCACCGCCGACCTCGGCGTGGCCGAGCACCTGCTGCTTGAGGTGCACGCCCGCGGCCACGCCCTGGAAGGGATCGTCGTCCCGGTGCTCGTACTCCACCTCGAGCGCCACGCGGTTCGCCGCCGTCACCT
>JADZDP010000194.1 GCA_020850995.1 Deltaproteobacteria bacterium | reverse complement strand
CCGCCCCAAGCGGCGTGGGATTTCTGACGCACCGAGCCGTCCTCGCGGGGACGGCTCGGTGGGGTGTACGCTCAGGATGTGATGGGCGGGATGAGCGGATCTGCCGAGGCAGGGGTGATCGCACGAGTGTGCGGGGGATCCCTTCGCTCAGGGCCGCCCTGCTCGTCAGGGGCGGTCCGCCAGCGAAAGCCCTGGTTGAAGCTCCTATACCCCGTTTCTCGCGCTCGTCGAGTTGGGGCCTGAGCCCTTAGTGCTGGGTTGAACGCCCGTTGCACCGCGAAGCTCTTCGAGCCAAGTCAGCCAGTGCGGCACGCCTTGGCCCGTCACCGCCGACAGCTGGAGGAGCTTGGGCTTGGGCATCACGGTGGCCAGCGCCCGCTCGAAGGCCTCAATCGACACCCCCGGCAGGTGGGGAAGCAGGTCGACCTTGGTGAGAACCACCAGCTCGGCGTTCCGAAACATCACCGGGTACTTGAGGGGTTTGTCGACGCCCTCGGTGACCGAGAGCACCACCGCGTTGGCGTGCTGGCCGAGATCGTAAATGGCGGGGCACACCAAGTTGCCCACGTTCTCGATGAAGAAGTAGTCGCAGCCCTCGGGCAGGGCGTGGTGAGCGTGGGCATGCGGCGAACTCAACCACACGATGGACTACCCGCGCCGCACGAAGCCGGTCCGGAGCAGGGGGGCGCTCGCCTCCACCGCCTCGAAGGGGTCCCCCTTCTGTCCGTCCTCGACCCACACCAGCAGCGCGGTGAAGAACATGCTGATGGCCGCTGAGGCCAGCATGCGCGCGCGCAGCATCTCGGCGCGGCTCGCCTTCCTGCCCACGAGGCCCTCGGCGATGAGGCGCTCCATGCGCAGCATCTCTTCCAGCGTGCGCGCGCGCAGCGACGGCGTGTTCAGCACCACCGCCATCATCACGCCGCTCTGCTTCGGGTCGATGTGCTCGAGCTTCAACATGGCGTGGAAGGCGCGCAGCAGCAGCGAGATGTCGTCCTCTCCCGGTCGCCGGCTCGCGAGCGTCGCGCGCAGGGTCTCGTCCTCCTCCTCCTGACCGAGGGAGAACAGCTTCTCCTTGGTGGCGAAGTAGCGGAAGAAGGTCCGCGGGGCGACGTTGGCCGCGGCGGCGATGTCTTCGATGGTCGTCTCGTCGAAGCCCTTCGCCTCGAACAGCCGCAGCGCGTGGGCGAACAGCTCCCGCTTCGTCTGCTCCTTCTTCCGCTCGCGAAGACCCGACTCCTGACCCATGCGGCCTCTTTGCAGTCCCCGCCCGCGCCGATCAACCGCTCTTGCCAGGAAGTTGGCATTTGGCGCAAAGTGGCATACACTGCCACGTGGCAGTTGCTGCCACAATAGGAGACCGTATGAACACACCCAGGGAGAAGAGCCTCGTCGTCGGCGTGGGGTCGTTCGCCGCGCGCCGGCCGCTGGTCGTCATCGCCGTCTGGCTCGCGCTGCTGGTGGGCGCCCTGGTCGCCGCGGAGCGCTTCGGCCTGCGCTTCGCCGACGCGCTGGAGGTCCCCGGCTCCGAGAGTCAGCGGGCCGCGAGCGCGCTCGAGCGCCACTTCCCGTCGCGGGGGAGCAGCGCGTCGATCGTCCTCGTCGGCCGGGGCGCGGCGCTGACGCCGGACGACGCGCGGGTGAAGGAGTTCCTCGAGGCAGTGGTGCACGTGCCGCACGTCACGCAGGTCAGCCCGTTGATGCCGTCGGCCGACGGGCGCGCGTGGCTGGGGCAGCTCGCGTTCGACCGCCCGGGGCTGGAGCTGAAGTCGAGCGCCGACGCCCTCGCCGCGCTGGCCGCGCACGCCGACCCGTCGCTGGAGGTCGCGTTCGGCGGCGAGGTCATCTCGGTGAACCAGGCGCCCGACCCGGGCCGCGCGGAGCTCATCGGGCTCGCGGCCGCGCTGCTGGTGATGGTGCTCGCGTTCCGCTCGGTGGTGGCGGCGGTGCTGCCACTGGTCACGGCGATGATCGCCTCGGGCATCGGCATCGTCATCGTGGGGCTCATCGGGCGCTCCCTCGAGGTGAGCTCCGCGGCGCCGATGCTCGCCTCGATGCTCGGCCTGGGCGTGGGCATCGACTACTCGCTCTTCTTCGTCACCCGGCTGCGCGAGGAGCTGGCGCGCGGCCACGCGCTGCCGGAGGCCATCGAGGAGGCGGTCGCGCACTCCGGCCCCACGGTGCTCTTCGCGGGCCTCAGCGTGGTGGTGGCGCTCGCGGGCCTCACGCTCACCGGCATCTCGCTGCTCATGGCGCTCGGGCTCGCGGCCGCGCTGGTGGTGCTGCTCTCGGCCCTCGCCGCGGTGACGTTGCTGCCGGCCTTCGCGCGGCTCACCGGTCGCTGGCTCGGGCGCAACGCCGCGGAGAATGACGGCGCCGTCTTCGCGCGGCTCTCGCGACAGGTCGCCCGGCGCCCGGCGCTCTTCGCGGTCGGTGCAGTCGCGGTGCTGTTGCTGGTGGCCACGCCCGCGCTGCAGCTGCGGCTCGGCTTCCCCGACGACAGCGCGCAGCCCGAGGGCTCGATGGCGCGGCGCGCGTACGAGCTCGTCGCGACGCACTTCGGGCCCGGCGTGAACGGGGCCATCGTGCTGGTGGTCGAAGACGACGCCCGCACCGACCTCGCGACGCGCGTCTCGGAGCTCGCCTCGCGCGACGTGGCCGTGGCCGCGGTGACGCCGCCCATCCCCGCGCCCGATGGCCTCGCCTCGTTGGTGCTCGTCACGCCGCGCGCCGCGCCGCAGGAAGCGGAGGTGAGCGAGCTCGTGCACCGCCTGAGGTCGAGCCTCGTGCCGTCATTGCGGTCGAGCGGAGCGCAGCGCGTGAGCGTCGGCGGCGTTATGGCGATGACGATGGACGTGTCGGAGCTCATCGAGGCGAAGCTCCCGCTCGTCATCAGCGGGGTGCTCGCCGCGACGTTCCTGCTGCTGATGATGGTCTTCCGCTCAGTGCTGGTGCCGCTCAAGGCGGTGCTGATGAACCTGCTCTCGGTCGGCGCGGCGTACGGCGTGCTGGTGGTGGTCTTCCAGTGGGGCGTGGGGCGTCGCCTCGTGGGCCTCGACCACGCGCTGCCCATCGCGTCGCTGCTTCCGTTGATCCTCTTCGCGCTCTTGTTCGGTCTGTCGATGGACTACGAGGTGTTCCTGCTCTCGCGCGTGCGCGAGGAGCACGAGCGCGGGCTCGGCACCGGCGAGAGCGTCGCGCAGGCCCTGGCGAAGACCGGGCGCGTGGTGACGTCGGCGGCGGCGATCATGGTCGCGGTCTTCACCGCCTTCGCGCTCGGGCCAGACCCGATGATCAAGATGTTCGGCGTCGGCCTGGCGTCGGCCATCCTGCTCGACGCGACCATCATCCGCCTGGTGCTGGTGCCCGCGACGATGGTGCTGCTGGGCGAGGCGAACTGGTGGTTCCCACGCCGCCTCGCGCGCTGGCTGCCCGCCGTGCGCGTGGAATGAACTCCCCTCTTCCCCTGAATATGGCGGCGACGATGTGGTTGTTGCCTGCGGAACATGGTTTTGGAGGCGAAGCGGGCGCGGTTGTACGGTGAGCGCGAGAGATTTGGCGCTCGAGGGTCAGACAGGAGGAGAGGCGAGGCTGGCTGAGGAGGAAGGCGGCGCGCGAGCAGAGGCGGTTGCTGAGCGCGGGGCAAGTATGAGGCAAGCGAGGATCTTGTCGATGACGGGGCGCTCAGTGAGAGCTGCTTGTGAAGCGCCGCGCATCAGCGTCCCAGATAGCAGCTCGACGACGGGCACATCGCCTCGATCAGCGGCTCGCACAGTCGCGCAAGCTCGAGGTGCCAGCCACAGATCGTCGAGCGGGCGATTCGTTCTCGAACAGGGTGTCGCAGTATACGGCAACTCGCGTGGCGCACCCGCGAAGAACATCCGCACGATCACAAGCGAGCATGAGAGCGGCAGCGTTCTTGCTCTGCACGGCGGCCGTTGTATCAGCCCCGGCAACAGAACACCGCCTTGCGTCAAATCCTGGTGCATTCGCTGCACAAGACGCGGGCAGAGCTCGACGCCGCCGAGGTCTACCTGCCGCGCTTCGTCTGGCGGCAACTCGAAGGCATCATCGACTGCGGCGTGCTGCACAAAGGCTTCGTGCGCGTCGTCTGCGGCTCATGCAAACACGAGCACCTGGTCGGCTTCTCGTGCAAGGGCCGCGGTGTGTGCAGCTCATGCGTCGGCAGGAGAATGAACGAGCTTGCTTTTCACCTCGACGACCATGTCGTCCCGCTGGTGCCGATACGCCAGTTCGTGCTGACCCTGCCCTTTGATCTGCGCTTCGTGGTCGCTCGCGACGCGGCGTTGCTCTCGGCCGTACGCTCGGTGTTCCTGCGTGCCGTCTCCGGGTTCTATCGCAAGCTCGCACGCAACGTCGCGCTGTGTAAGCGTCTGCGCACCGCCGGCCTGTGCGTCACCCAGCGCGCCGGCTCGGCGCTCAATCTCAACCCCCACTTCCATTCGATCTTCGTCGACGGTGCCTACCGCGATGACGCTGACGGCAATCCCGTCTTCGTCGCCACGCCCGACATCGACAAAAAGTCCGCCGACCGCTTGCTTGCTCGCATCGTCGCGCGCCTCCTTTCACTGCTGCGCCGCCGGGGCGTCATCACCTCGGAGGGCTTTGACTCTTCCGAGCTCCCTGCCGACGCACAGCTCACCTTCGAGGCCATGCGCCTGCCCTCCTCTTCCCCTCACGGCGCCGCGCTCCACTCGCACAACGCCAGTGTCCTCGCGGGCTTCAGCTTGCATTGCCATAGCCGAGCCTCCGCCCACGACCACGCCGCCCGCCTGCGCCTCTTTCGCTACATCCTGCGCCCAGCCAGCGCCACAAACAAGCTCGCCTTCGACGGCTACCGCGTCACCTTCGAGATGAAACGCGCTTTGCACGACGGCAGGCGCGCTCTGCACTTCACTCCGCAGGCTTTCGTGCGGCGCATCGCGCTGCTCGTGCCAAGACCTCGCTCACATGAGGTCGTTTACTGCGGCCTCTTCGCCAGCAACGCCAAAGACCGCCAGAAGATCGTGCGCGTCGCCACTCACCGCAGGCGAAGCATCAAGAACCCTCGCGACATGCACCCACCAGCGCCAACTTTGCCGTGGGCTGAGCTGCTGCGCCGCACCTTCGACTGCGACGTCCGCAAATGCGAGCGTTGCGGCGGCCGCACACGCATCATCGCCGCCATCACGGAGCGCCCCGTCATCGACAAGATCCT
>JADZDP010000193.1 GCA_020850995.1 Deltaproteobacteria bacterium | reverse complement strand
GGCTTGCCGCTGCGCAGCCAGCCGAGCAGGCCACCGCCCTTGCCGCGTTGCTCGCCGTCCTTCGCGCTCATGCGCGGGCTATCGCACGTTCGCGCCAGGCGCGGAAGGCGCGACGGCCGCGCTTGCGGCGCGTGCGTCACCTCGGTACCTCGCTGCCATGGACGCCACCGCCGCGCGCTTGTTTCGGCGCTACACCATCGCGGGCGTCATCATTGCCAGCGGTGTCGTTGCCGGATCGCTGCTCGCTCGACGCGACCACGAGCGTGAGTTCCCCGAGCGCGAGCTGCCCTCGGTGCCGTGCGCCGAGGCGTGCGCGCGACGCGCCAGCTGCACCGGCGCGTCCACCACCGACAGCGCGCGCTGCGCGGTGCTGTGCAGCACGCACGCGCGCGGCGCGCCCGAGGAGACGCTGCGCGCCACGCGCTGCTTGCTCGAGCGTGCCTGCGGCGAGCTGGCCGCTTGTGCTAGCTCTTGGTGATGGACCCGCGGCTGCCGCGCATGCTCGTCATCGGGGGGGCGCTCGTCGTGGTCGCCCTGGCGGTGGTGCTCGTCGTGCTGCTGCGACGCCCCGGCGTGGCGTCACTCGAGGGCGCGCCCGCGGCCCCTGCCGCGGCGGAGCCGAAGGCCCCCGAGAAGAAGGCGGCAACGCTCGAGGAGGCGCGCCCCCCCGAAGCCCCAGAGGCTGGCGCGCGAGCCGAGCGACCACCGCTCATCGTCGAGCGCTTCGGTGCGCGCCGCGCCTCCTGCGCCGGCTTCTGCGACCTCGAGGCCACCTGCGGCTTTCGCAGCTTCGCCGACTGCACGGCGCAGAGCTGCGAGGGGGACCTGCGCAAGCTCTCGGCGTCGGACTTCCGCGTAGCCGAGCAGGCCACCTGCGCGGCCGCGGCGCTGGCGCCCTGCGAGGAGGCCTGCTGGAAGCGGGGTGAGTGCGAGGGCGAGCACCGAGGCGACCAGCAGTGCTGGGCGAGCTGCTGGACGCTCGTCGAGCAGCTCCCCGTTGCCACCTACCGCGAGAACCGCTGCATCATCGAGAGCCCCTGCGAGGAGCTGCCGCTGTGCGCCGAGCGCCGAGGGCGCTGATCTGGATTGACGCGGCGCGCCAAGACCTGACTGGAAAGTCAATGTATCTAGTGGGCCCTCGCGCGGAGCTGACCCATGCGCTTTGCCATCGCCGCCTCGCCGCTCGCACCGCTCACGCTGATCGCGCTCGCCGCCTGCGGCGACGTCACCCCGCTCGGCACCACCGAGGCGCCCGCGCGCACGGACCAGCGCGAGCGCATCGCCATCACCGGCACCGTGCTGGAAGAGCGCCCGGTGCAAGAGCCCCTGGGCCCGCCCTACCCCATCATCCTCGTGCACGGCTTCTCGGGCTTCACCGACCTCGGGCCCATGGAGTACTTCTTCGGCGTCAAGGAGCTCCTCGAGGAGCAGGGCGCCGACGTCACCACGCCCGCGCTGCCGCCCTACAACGACCCCGCCGAGCGCGCTCGCGTGCTGGCCGACGTCATCGACGAGACGCTCGCGCGCACGGGCAAGGCCAAGGTGCACCTGATCGGACACTCGCAAGGCGGCATCGACTCGCGCGTGGTCATCGCCGAGCTCGGCTACGCCGAGCGCGTGGCCTCGTTCACCACTATCTCCACGCCCCACGACGGCACCGAGGTGGCCACGCTTGCAGACGACGCGCCCGAAGGCGTGCTCAACCCCGCCGGGCAGTTCCTCGCCTGGGCCTTCGGGCTCCTCGAGGGCGAGCCGCCCGACGAGGCCGCCTGGGCCAACGAGGACAGCGCCGACGCCTGGGAGCCCGACATGGTGGCCGCGGTGCGCGCCCTCACCCCCGAGGCCATGCGCGAGCTGCGCGCGCGCGCGCCCATCCCCGCGAGCGTGCCCTTCTTCACCATCGCCGGCGTGTCGAACCTGCGCTCGCTCGACAACGCCGACTGCGCCGCCTCGCTGTGGCCGCGCCCCGATCGCGTCGACGCCATCGACCCCTTCCTCTTGGCCACCGGCGCCTACCTGTCCTTCACCGAGGGCGGCGACCTCGAGCACCCCACGCCCAACGACGGGCTCGTGACGGCGAAGAGCGCGCGCGACCCGCGCTCCACCTTCTTGGGCTGCGTGCCCGCCGACCACCTCGACGAGGTCGGGCTCATCGCCGACCTGACGGCGGGCCTGGTGTCCGACTTCGATCACGAAGAGATGTTCGTTCGTCTGCTCGAGCAACTGCGCGCGGTCGAGCAGTAGTGAACGATCCGCTCGCCGAGCTTGCCGCCGCCATTGCCAAGATCGACGACGCCGTGGCCGCAGTGCACGCGCGCGCCGGTGACGCCATCACCTGTGCGCGCGGCTGCGCGCGGTGCTGCGTCCTTGGGCTCTCGGTCTTGCCCGTGGAGGCCGCGCTCATCGAGGCCTCGGGCGCCACGCCCCCCGCGCACGCGACGCCGGGCATGTGCGCGTTCCTCGACGAGCGCGGCGACTGCACCGTCTACGCCGCGCGCCCCGTGCTGTGCCGCACCCACGGCCTGGCGCTCAAGACCGCGCGCGACCACGAGCGCGCCCTCGGCCTGCGCGTCCTCGGCGACGACGTGGAAGTGTGCGCGCTCAATTACCGCGAGCGCACCCCCGCCCCCGCCGAGATCCTCGACGCCACGCGCATCCTCATGCTCCTGGTCACGGTGGACCGTCGCTTCCGCGCGCGCGTGGGCCTGCCGGACGACGACGGGCGCGTGCCGCTCGTCGAGCTCGCACAACGCATGCGCGCCTGAAGCGACACACCGCGCGTGTGTCTGGCCAGACACGGGCGCGCCGTGATCCCGTGCCGCGATCGCGTCGCGGCGCGGGCGGGCCGCGGGCACGCTCGTCGCAATGGCCTCGGGTGCCCACCCTCGAGGAGCCCCGATGCACGCTCGCTTCCGCCCACCCTTCGTCACGCTGGTCGCCGCCCTCGCGCTGCTGTTCATCGCGCTCGCGCTCCCCGCCTTCGCCGAGGAGCGTGGCGTGCAGCTCCTCGACCGCGTCGATCTCTCCGACATCCGCCGCGGCTCGCTGCTCATCCCCGACCGCGAGCACCCGGGCCTCTATCGCGAGGCGCCCGCGGTGGAGACCAGCTTCGAGGTCACCGTGGCCGGCCTCGTCACGCGCACCACGGTGCGCCAGCGCTTCACCAACCCCGAGCGCGACGCGGTCGAGATGCTCTATGCGTTCCCGCTCTCCGAGACCGCCGCCGTCGACGAGCTCAAGATGATCGTGGGTGAGCGCGTCATCGAGGGGCAGATCGCCGAGAAGCAGGCGGCGCGCCGCGTCTACGCGGCCGCGAAGGACGAGGGCAAGCGCGCCAGCCTCGTCGAGCAGGTGCGCCCCAACCTGTTCTCCACCGCGCTCGCCAACGTGGCGCCGGGCGAGAGCATCGAGGTCGTCATCGGCACCAGCGACACGCTGCACTACGAGGCCGGGCGCGTCACGCTGCGCTTGCCGCTCAGCATCACGCCGCGCTTCAACCCCGGCGGCAGCGGCGCCAACGCCCCCGTGGACCTGCCGGCCACCACGCGGCCCACGCCGGTCACCATCGACATCGACGTGGACGCCGGCTTCCCGGTGGCGGGCGTGCACGCGCCCTTTCACAAGGTGGGCATGACCAAGGTCGACGAGCGCGGCTTCGTGGTGGCGAGCCGCGGCCCGCTGCCCGCGGACCACGACTTCGTGCTCAGCTGGGACGCGAAGCCCTTGACCGCGCCCACGGGCGCCGTGTTCCTCGAGGAGCACGGCAAGCAGGGCGATGGCTACGCGCTGGTGATGATGGTGCCGCCCACCGTGGTCGACGACGACGGCTCCTCGCGCACGCCGCGCGACACGGTGTTCATCATCGACTCCTCGGGCTCCATGTCGGGCCCGTCCATGGAGCAGGCCAAGGGTGCCTTGGCCTTGGCCGTGCAGCGCATCGACCCGCGCGACTCCTTCAGCATCATCGACTTCGACGACAAGCTCATCCCCATGTCGTCGTCGCTCGTGCCCGCCACCGCCGAGCACAAGGCGCTGGCGGCGCGCTTCGTGGAAGGGCTCGTGGCCGACGGCGGCACCGTGATGGCGCCGGCGCTCAAGCTCGCCTTCGAGCAGATCGAGGCCGCGCGCGCGCCCGTCTCGTCGACGGGCCGGGTGCAGCAGGTGATCTTCATGACCGACGGCGCGGTCTCGAACGAAGACGAGCTGTTCAGCCTGATCCACGACCAGCTGGGCAAGACGCGCCTGTTCACCGTGGGCATCGGCGCCGCGCCGAACACCTACTTCATGCGCAAGGCCGCCGAGATGGGCCGCGGCACCTTTACCTACGTGGGCGCGCCACACGAGGTGGAGCCGAAGATGACGGAGCTGTTCGCCAAGCTCGAGAGCCCGGTGCTCTCGGGCATCGAGGTCGACTTCTGTGGTGAGCACTGCGGCGGCGGCGCGCGCGTGGAGGCGTGGCCGCAGAAGATCCCCGACCTGTATCTCGGCGAGCCCCTGATGGTGGTGGCGCGCACCGACGCTCTCCCGAAGGACATCGTGGTCACCGGCAGTATGGCGGGCCGCCCCTACCGCGTGAGCTTCGAGGTGCCCTGGCCCGTCGAGGGCGCCGGCGTGCACAAGCTGTGGGCGCGAAAGAAGGTCGACTCGCTCACCGACGCCATGCGCACCGGCAAGGGCGGCCTCGAGCCCGAGATCTTGGCGGTGGCGCTCGAGCACCACATCGTCTCCGAGCTGACGAGCTTGGTGGCCGTCGACGTGACGCCGGTGAAACAGGGCGACGAGGTGGCGCAGGCCGAGCTCGGCGCGCCCGTGGTGCCCGGCATGTTGCCGCGCGGCGGCACCGGCTGGCAGCTGCAGCTCCTCGTGGGCGCCCTCGCCCTCGTCGTCGCCATGGTGTGGGCGCGCCGGGGCATCGCGTGAGACCCAGGTGGCGCCGCCTGGCGCCCGCCCTGCTCGCGCTCGCGCTCAGCCTCGGCGTGGTGGTGCACGCGCTGTGGATCCCGCTCAAGGCCGAGGTGGCGCAGGTGCTCTTGCAGGACGCCTGGGCGCGCGCGCGCCACGGCATCGAGGCGCCCCGCCCCTGGCCCTGGGCCGACACCTGGCCGGTGGCGCGCCTGATCTCCGAGCAGCACGACGTAGATCTCTTCGTGCTGGCGGGCGCCTCGGGCAGCTCGCTGGCCTTCGGCCCCGGCCACGTCGACGGCACGGCGCTGCCCGGGCGCTCGGGCAACGCGGCCGTGGGCGGGCACCGAGACACCAGCTTCGCCTTCTTGGAGCGCGTCCAGCTCGGCGACGTCCTCGAGGTGGAGACACCCCAAGGCGAGCTGGTGCGCTACGCCGTGGTCGAGACCGCCATCGTCGACGAGCAGGACGCGCGCGCCTTGCAGCGCGAGCCCGGGCGCGCGCTCACGCTCATCACCTGTTGGCCCTTCCACGCGCTGCAGCCAGGGGGCAGCGATCGCTACGTGGTGCGCGCGCTCGAGGTGCCGCTGGCGGCGGCGTTACCGAGCACCTCGTCGGTGCCGGGGATCGCTTGGGCGGCCGGCAGGACGTGATCATGCGCATGGCCGTAGCCACGTGCCGAGCACGAAACGCCGCCATCGCGCTACCGTCTCACGCGCAGCAGGCGATCTAAGCGAAGCAGCTCTCTCACACCCCCACGTGTCCTCGATGGCCCTCGCCCTCCACGTCCTCGCGTTGGCGCTCGCGCTGCTCGTCGTGGGCGCCGAGCTTTCACGACGTGGCAAGCGCTGGCTTACGATCACGCCGCTCCTGCCCCTGCTCGCCCTGCTCCTGTGGCGCGGCGTCGACGTCCGCTTCGTGCCGCTCACCAACAAGTACGAGTCCTTCCTCGGCTTCGCCGCCGCGCTGCTCGGGGTCGCGGCGCTGCGGCATGCGCGGCTCGGCTGGGCCGGGCGCGCGCTCCTCGGCGTCGTCGCGGCGGGCTTCCTCGGCGCGGCGCTCGGCTTCGAGCGCGCCCTGCACTACCCCTCGCCGCTCCTGATCACCGCCTGGTACGCCCTGCACGTGCCCTTGTCCTTCGTTGGCTACGCGCTGTGGATCGGCGCAGCCGGCGACGGGCTCGATGGCCTGGCGGGCCTCAGCACCGAGGAGCAGGCGGCGCGGCGCCAAGATCGCAGCATGAACCTGGGGCTCGCGTTCTTCTCGGCGGCCATGATCTTTGGCTCGGTGTGGGGCGTGGTGTCGTGGGGCGTGTACTTCTTGTGGGACGCGAAGATCTTGTGGTCGCTGGCCTTGTGGCTCTACTTCGCCACCCTCGTGCACCTGCGCTACTGGCCGCTCAACGGGCGCAGCGCGCGCGCCACGCTCGGCGCCATCGGCCTGCTGGCCACCTTGTTCACCTACGTCGGCACCTCCTTCATGAAGGGGAGCATCCACAGCTTCTGAGCCTGCGATCCACCGATGCTGCGCGCCCTCCTCCACTCCCGCTTCGTGCGCGCGCTCGCGAGCGTGCGGCTCGGCGTCGTGCTCGGCCTGGCGGGCGCCGCGCTGCTCGCTTTCTCGAGCGTGCTCCTGCCGAGCCCTCGTGGCCCCGACGCGCTGCCCTTCTCAGAGTCCATCCTCGACTTCTTTCAGCCCATGAGCGCGCGTTTCTGGTGGTTCTATCTGCTGCTCGCGCTCTTCGCGCTCTTCGCGCTCTCGCTCACCGTGAGCGCGCTGCGCACCACGCTGGTGCGCGGCCGCGGCGCCTGGCATGCGCAGGCGCTCGCCGTCTTGTTGCTGCACGTGGGCGTGCTCGGCGCCCTGGCCAGCCACCTGCTCGCGGGCGTGTCGGCGAGCGTGGAGGAGGCGGGCGTGATCACGCGCGCGCCTTCGCGCATCGCCGGGCACCAGCTCGAGCTCGTCGAGCTCGAGCAAGAGCACCACCCCGACGGCAGCCTGCGCAGCGCGCGCGCCACCGTGCGCATCGACGCGCGCGAGCTCGCGGTGCTCGCCTACAACCGCCCGCTCTTCTTCGATGGCCTCACGCGCTTCGTGCTGCTCGAGCGCCTGGTGGAGGTGCCCGGCGCCGCGCGCTTCCAGGTTGGGAACGACCTCGTCGTGGTCGCGCCCGGAGAGCGCTTCGAGCATGCCGGCGTGCGCTACCGCGTGCTGTCCATCAACCATCACCCCTCGCTGCGGGCGCCCATGGTGCAGGTGCAGGCCCACGACGACGACGCCACCGCGGCGCGCTGGCTCGCGCCCGGGTGGCGGCTCTCGGACGCGATCCTCTTGCTCGGCCTCGAACACGCACAGGCCCCCGCCGTCATCGTGCGACGCAACCACGGGCTGCCCGCGCTGGTGGCGGCGTCGGTGGTGTTCTGCGCGGGCCTCGCGCTCTTTTGGTTGGCGCCGCTCGCGGCGCGGCGCGGGGGGCGCTGAGGTCGACGGTCGAGGGCCTGCGACGCCATGTCGCGCTGCGGCCGAGGTGCCGCTTGTTATGCGCTCCCCATGATGATCCCTGCCCCCTTCTCGTCCTCCCTCGCGCCTTGGCTGCGGGCGCTCGCCGCGCTGGCCCTGCTGGCCGCCGCGAACGCCTGCGATGGCTGTCGCTCGCCGCCGACATCGGAGGGTGAAGGAGAAGGAGAAGGAGAGGGCGAAGGTGAAGGCGAGGGCGAAGGTGAAAGCGAGGGCGAGGGCGAGGGCGAGGGTGAAGGCGAGGGTGAAGGTGAAGGAGAGGACGAGCCCGAGGCGAGCTTCAACGACTGCGGCATGACCTTGCCGCCTGGCAGCGCCGCCAACGGCGAGGCGATCTACCGACGAGATTGCGCCCGCTGCCACACCTTCGACGGGCGCAGCACCGAGCTGCTGCGAGCGCCCGACCTGTTAGGGGTCATGGGCCGGATCCCGCAGTCGCGCTGGCTCGTGCACTGGCTCGAGGACCCGCAGTACATGGCCGACAACGGCATGGGGCGCACCCCGAGCATCGTCGCGCCCTGGGGCTACGTGATGCCCGACCCCGAGCTTGGTTGTCAGGAGATCGCCGACGTCATGGGCTTTCTTGGCGATCAATCGACGCCCCTGCTGCCGTCGACGCCGGTCTCCCTGACGGCACAGCAGTTCGAGGAGACGACGGGCCTGTACTTCAACCGCTGTGCTGGCTGCCACGGCACCTATCGCGCCGGCGCCACCGGCCCCACCATCGCGGCCGAGCGCAGCGTCGAGCTCGGCACCGACACGCTGGCCGCCGTCATCCGCCACGGCCTGCGTGGCGGTATGCCCTCGTGGGGCAACAACGGCGTGCTCAGCGAGGCGGAGATCGCGCGGCTCGCGGCCTTCCTCCAGCTGCCGCCGCCGGCAGCGCCGGCGCTTCCCATGGGGGAGATCAGCGCCAGCTGGAGCGTCGTCGTGCCGCCGGCGTCACGACCGGCCACGCCGCAGGCGAGCTACGACTGGGACAACGTGTTCGCGGTCGTGCTGCGCGACAGCGGCGAGATCGCCTTCTACGACGGCGACAGCCACGACGAGGTGGGCCGGGTGCAGGCCGGCTTCGCCACACACATCGTGCGCGCCTCGTCGACGGGCCGGCTGGTGTACGCCGTGGGCCGCGACGGGTGGGTGAGCGCCATCGACATGTACGCGTCGCCCCCGGTGGTGGTGGCCCGCGCGCGCGGCTGCCACGACGCCCGCAGCGTGGAGGGCAGCAAGCGCGCCGGCTACGAAGACCGCTACCTCGTCGAGGGATGCTACTGGCCGCCGCAGTACGTGGTCTTCGACGGGGCCACGCTCGAGCCCCTGGCGCGCGTCGATGTCCCGCTCGACACCATCGCCGGCGAGACCTTGCAGGAGGTGCGCGTGGCCTCCATCGTGGCCTCGCCCTTCGAGCCCACGTGGGTGCTGTCGCTCAAGGAGTCGGGCTACTTGGCCGTCGTCGACTACACGGTGCCGGGCTTCCCCATAGAGCAGCGCATCGCGGCCTACCGCACGCTGCACGACGGCGGGTGGGATCACAGCAAGCGCTACTTCCTGGTGGCCGCCAACGCCGAGAACCGCATGCTCGCCATCGACGTGCAGACGCGGACCCTGGTGGCGTCTTTCGAGACGGGCATCCGGCCCCATCCTGGGCGCGGCGCCAATTGGCTGGACCCGGTCTATGGCTGGGTGAACGCCACCATCCACATCGGCGAGGGCACGCTGGCGGTGTACGGCGCCGATCCCGTGGGCCACCCCGAGCACGCCTGGCAGGTGGTGCGCGAGCTGTCGCTGCCATCGAGCGGCGGGCTCTTCCTCAAGACCCACCCGAGCAGCCCCTACGTCTTCCTCGACTCCCCCATGAGCGAAGACCCCGCGATGGCCACGCAGGTGTGCGTCTACGAGATCGCCACGGGCACCATCGACCAGTGCTTCAGCGCCGCGAGCTCCGGGCGAGTGACGCACTTCGAGTTCAACGAGCAGGGCACCGAGGTGTGGGTGTCGGTCTGGGACGACGAGGGACAACTCATCATCTACGACGCCGCGACCCTGCAGGAGCTCGACCGCATCACCGGTATCGAGACGCCCACGGGCAAGTTCAACGTGCACAACACCGCGCACGACGTGTACTGACCGACATCGTCGTTCGGGCGCGCAACGCTGGCGGCGTTCGCCAGCGTCGACCGGCGCTGTGCGCGAGCGCCAACCGCCCTCAGGCCGTGGGCACCAACGAGAAGCAATGATCGCGGTACCAGGTGAGCTCGGCGATGGACGCGCGGATGTCGCCGAGCGCCGTGTGGTCCGAGGCCTTGCCCGGCGCCTCGCCCTTGGCGCCGTACCACGCGCGCGCGAGCACCTTGATGGTCGAGACGTCGATCTGCCGGTAGTGCAGGTACTGCTCGAAGCTCGGCATGTGGCGCAACAAGAAGCGCCGGTCTTGCCAGATGGAGTTGCCCGCCAGCACGCCCTTTCGATAGGGCACGTGCTGCGTCAGCACCTCGAGCGCGCGCTGCTCGGCCTCGGCCTGGCCCACCTGCGAGGCGCGCACCGCCGCCAACAGGCCGTTGTCGGTGTGCATCTTGCGCACGAAGGGCGTCATGGTCTCGAGCGCGCTCTCGGGCTGCCAGATGGTCTGCTCGAGCATGGCCAGCTCGTTGAGCGAGCCGTCGGTGATGATCATGGCCATCTGCAAGATGACGCAGCTCTTGTCGTCGAGCCCGGTCATCTCGAGGTCGAGCCACACCCAGCGCGTATCGTCCGCCACGAAGCCTCCCTCACGAGGTGCCGGGCACCCTCGCAAAGCCGCGGCGGGCACGCAAGCCAAGAACGCGCACCCGCGCACGCGGGCGGCTAGGATGACCCGGTGCGTCCAGCGCTGACCCTCACCGTCGTCGTGCTCGCGCTCGCCGCCAGCGCGGCGCGCGCGCAAGACTTCGTGGGCGCGCGCGCCCTCGCCCTCGGCGAGGCCTACCGCGCCAACGCCACCGGCAACGACGCCATCTATATGAACCCCGCGGGCCTGGTGCTCTTGCCGCGCTTCGCAACCGAGCTGCACTACAAGATCGACCTCGAGGCCGAGCAGCACCAGCTCGACCTCTCGCTCGTCGACAGCAAGACCAGCGAGCTGGCCGCCGGCATCGGCTACACCTTCGACGGCCAGCAGTTCACCAAGCGCAGCTCGCTGCAGCACACGGCCACGCTGGCCCTGGCCTATCCCTTCTTCGGGCGCGTGCTCAACGTCGGTGCCGGCCTCAAGTACGTGAACGTGTCGGACGCCGTGCTCGGCAACTACCTGAACGCCCTGTCCGCCGACGTGGGCGTGCTGGCCGCGCTGCCCTTCGGCGTGTCCCTGGCCGGCGTGGGCTACAACCTCATCCCCATCAAGAGCGCGCGCGTGCCCTTGGCCGCGGGCTTCGGCGCCAGCATCGACCTCGGTCCCCTCTCGGCGCTCTTGTTCGGCGGCGCACCAGCACCAAACGGAGGCATGAGCGCCGCCGGCTTGCCCATGTCGCGCGGCCTCGAGCTGGTGGGCCCTCTGTCCGGCCTCACCCTCGAGCTCGACTGGCACCTGAGCTTCCTCACGCTCTACGGCATCCAAAGCCGCGTCTCTACCGGCCTCGAGTACCTGCTCTTCGAGGTGGTGCCCCTGCGCGCGGCCTGGCTCTACGACGAGGCCGGTGACGACCACATCCTGAGCGCCGGCGCCGGCTTCATCGTGCCCTACTTCGGGCTCGACGTGGCCTACCAGCAAAGCGTCACCCACCCCGAGCACCGCGTGTTCGCCGCGTCGATCAAGGTGTTCCTCCCGCTGTAGTAGCGTGGCGAGGTCGTGGCCGATCCCTCCCTGACCGACGCCAACCTGCCGCTCGCCCTCGGCACCGCGCTGCCCGAAGGACAGCGCATCGGTCGCTACGCGCTCTTGCGGCGCCTCGGCCGCGGCGGCATGGCCGAGGTGTTCTTGGCGCGCCAAGAGGGGCCGAGCGACTTCGCCAAGACCGTGGTGGTCAAGCGCATGCTGCCCCACCTCAGCGAGAACAAGCGCTTCGTCGACATGTTCCTGCGCGAGGCGCGAGTGGCCGCGCGCCTCAACCACCCCAACGTGGTGCAGATCTTCGAGCTCGGCCAAGACCAAGACACCTTCTTCCTGGCCATGGAGTTCATCGACGGCATCACCTTGCACAAGCTCGCCAAGCGCGCCTGGCGCCAACACCGCGCCTTGCCCACCGAGGTGATCGTGCGCGCCATGGCCGACGTGGCGCTCGGCCTGCACCACGCGCACACCCTGCTCGACGACGAGGGCCAGCCCGCCGGGCTCGTGCACCGCGACGTCAGCCCCGACAACCTGATGATGACGCGCGACGGCGTCACCAAGGTGCTCGACTTCGGCATCGCCAAGAGCACGGCCCAGCGCGGGCCCGTCACCAAGACCGGCGAGCTCAAGGGCAAGATCCCGTACATGTCTCCGGAGCAGATCCAAGGGCACACGCTCGACGGGCGCAGCGACCTGTTCTCACTCGGCGTCACCTTCTACTGGCTGCTCGCCGGCAAGCGCCCCTTCGACGGCGCCACCGAGGTGCTGACCCTCAAGCACGTGCTCGACGACCAGCCGGTGCCACCCTCGCGCATCAACAACCGCGTGCCCGTGGCCCTCGATCGCCTGGTGCTGCGCTTGCTCGCGAAGGACCCGCGCCGGCGCTACCAGAGCGGCCACGAGCTGCACGATCGCCTGCTCGCCATGCTCGGCAGCGAGGGCGCCGCGCGCGCACCAGCGGCGCGCCTGGTGGCCGAGCTGGCGTCGTCGA
The DNA here is from genome assembly GCA_020850995.1 of Deltaproteobacteria bacterium. Taxonomy (GTDB): domain Bacteria; phylum Myxococcota; class UBA727; order UBA727; family VGSZ01; genus JACOUT01. The sequence continues at coordinate 2,193 of JADZDP010000193.1, read as the reverse complement.
CAGTCACGGGCCTCGACGATCCGAGCATGCACGGGGCCGACGAGGCGCCGGCCTCGGAGCCCATCTCCACCACCTTCGCCGCCACCACGGTCACGGCCGCCACCCCGGGCGAGCACGGGCGACGCGGCGCCCTGCTCGGCATCACCGCCGCCGCCACGCTCGGCTGCATCGGCGCCGTCACCATGCTCATGCTGCGCCCGGCCTCACCAGCGCCGTCGACGCTGCCGCCGCCGGAGCCGCCGCCGGCCGCCGAGCCCGCGCCGCCGCCGGCGCCGGAAGCCGCGCCCGCGCCCCTGGCGCCCGTGCCCGTCGTGCCCGTGGCGCCTGCTGCCCCGCCGCCGCCAGATCCGAGCGAGCCGCAGCGCAAGGTGAGCACCGGCGAGAGCACGCGCGCGGTGACGCTCAAGGGCCCGGCGCAGGTGAGCTGGCGCCTGCCGGGCGGCAAGAGCGCGAGCGGCGGCAGCGCGCGCGTGCCGGCGCGCGCCAAGAGCCTCACCGCCGTCGACAGCGCGCGCGGCTCGACGCACGAGGTGCCCATCGTCGACGACGTGGCCGACTTCGCCGCGCTCCCCACGGGCACGCTGCGCGTGCAAGCGGTGCCCTTCGCCGATGTCAGCCTGGGCAAGGAGAGCTTGGGACAGACGCCGCCGCTGCCGCCCGTCACGCTGCCCGCGGGCAGCTACAAGGTGACCCTGCGCTGGCAGGGCGTGACCAAGACGGTCCGCGTCAAGATCGAGGGCGGCAAGCAGGCCAAGGTGGCCGAGAAGATGGACGAGTAGGTCGACGAGGGCGCGCTCAGCCGCTGCACGACTTCTTGCAGTCGGCCTTGCACGCGGCCACCGCGTCGGGGTTGCCCTCGGCGTCGCCGGCCACGGCGCACATCTTCTCGCACGCCGCACAGTCCTTCTTGGCGGCCGTGTCGGCGCCGGTGCGCAGCTTCCCCACCTTCATGCCGCAGCCGAGCGCGAGGGTGAGCAGGGCGAGGGCGACGAGCGTGCGCATGAGACCTCCGCGAGCGAACAGACCAGCACTGACGCCCATGGCGGCGCCGGTCTTCAGGCTCGCCGCGCGACTGGCGTCACGTCAAGCATCCTTTGGTGCTACACCGAGGGCGTGCTGGTGATGGCCCTCCTGCTCGCCGCGCAAGCCGCGCCCTCGGCCGAGGCGCCAGCCGCCCCTGCGGCGCAGGCCGCCGCCCCCACCACCAGCAGCGCGCGCCCCCGCGGCCTCGACGCGCGGCTGCGGGTGCTTGGCGATCAGCTCGCCCTGGCGCTCAAGCGCCTGCCCGGCGACCACCGCGACCAGCGCTTCGCCATCGCGCCCTTCGCCACCGTCGGCGCAGACGCCGAAGCGCGCTCCCTTGGCCTGGTGGTGAGCGAGGCCCTCTTGACGGCGCTGGCGCGGGACCACCGCCTGCCCATGGTGGAGCGCGCCGCGCTCCGCCAGATCCTCGACGAGCAGGCGCTCGGCCAAAGCGGCGCGCTCGACGAGGGCCAGGCGGTGGCGGTGGGCAAGCTGGCGGGCGCGCGGGCGCTGGTGGTGGGCACGGTGAGCGAGGCGGGCGACGCCTTCCTCGTGCAGGTGCGCGCGCTCGACGTGGAGAGCGCGGCGCTGGTGGAGGGCAGCGCGGCCAGCGCCGAGCTGCCCAAGGGCGAGCTGGTGGCGCTGTCGGCCAGCGCCGTGGTGCTCAGAAGCAAGAGCGGCGCGCTCTTTCGCTCGCTGCTGGTGCCCGGCTGGGGCCAGCTCTACAACGACGAGCCCCTCAAGGCCGCCATGGTGGGCGGCGGCGTGGGCACGGCGGGGGCGCTGGCTGCCACCGCCGCCGGCGTGGGCGGCTGGCTGCGCTTTGGGATCTACCCCACCATCGGCTCACGCGACGTCGACAAAGATCTCACGCGCGCCGAGCTCGAGCGCCGCATCATCGACACGCGCGCGTGGGGCGAAGGCACGCTGCTGGCCGCGGGGGTGCTCGCCGGCGTCACCGCCGCCGCCTGGGGTGCCGGCGTCGTCGACGCGTATCTGTCGGGCACCGACGTGGACAGCCTCGACGCGGCGCTGGTGGGGAACTAGTACTACTTGGTCGGATCGGCGTCGTAGCGAGGTCGCGACTGGCGAGGCGGATCACGGCGGAGCCCGGAGGCGCCGCCGAGCCGTACTTGCCGTACGGCGCAGGCGCCGCCGAGGACTCCCGCC
>JADZDP010000192.1 GCA_020850995.1 Deltaproteobacteria bacterium | reverse complement strand
GAAGCCGAACATCAGGCCCTGATCGCCCGCGCCCTGCTCCTTCTCCTTGCCCTTCTTGGCCTTGGTGTCGACGCCCATGGCGATGTCGGGGCTCTGGCCCTCGATGGCGTTGAGCACCGCGCAGGTGGTGCCGTCGAAGCCCTTGTCGGAGTGGTCGAAGCCGATGCGGTTGATGGTGCGGCGCACGATGGCGGGCACGTCGATGTGCGCGTTGGTGCGGACCTCGCCGGCGACGACGCACAGGCCGGTCTTGAACAGCGTCTCCACGGCCACGCGCGCGTGCGCCGGGCTCGCGTCGTTGCCGAGGATGGCGTCGAGGATGGCGTCCGAGACCTGATCGGCCATCTTGTCGGGGTGGCCTTCGGTGACGGACTCGGAGGTGAACAGGTAGCTGCGCGCCATGGCGTGACCTCGTGCGACGACGGTGACGAACGATGCCCGTCGACGTAGGCCGCACCTCACCCGGTGTCAACGTGGTGGTGGCGCGGCGGGCGCCACGATCACGCCTCCCAGACCAGGCTGGCCATGAGCGTCTCCGCCTCCTCGGCGGTGGGGCGCTCCGTGGGGTCGACGGCGAGCAAGCGCGCCACCGCCAGGTCAACGGCGCGCGTGAGCTCGGGCCGCCACTCCGAGGTCGGCCGGCGCTCGCCGCGCAGGTGCCACTCCATGACACCCTCGAGGTCGGCCGGGTCGAAGGGGAAGCCGCCGGTGAGCGCGCGGTACAGCATCATGCCGCACGCGTAGACATCGACGCGCCCGTCGTAGCGCTGCTTGGTGATGCGCTCGGGTGCCAGGTAGGCCGCCGACCCCGCGATGCCCTTGCTGGCCGAGTCCTTGGCGTCCCGCACCTCGGTGGCGATGCCGAAGTCGCACAGCGTGGGCAGCTCGCGCCCGTCCACGTGGCGCAGGATGATGTTCGAGGGTTTGACGTCGCAGTGCACCAGCTCGACGCGATGGGTGGCCGCCAGCGCCGACAGCACGGCTTGCAGCACGGTGATGGCGCGCTCTACCGGCAAGGGCGCCGAGCGCTGCAGCACGCTCTCGAGGGTGGGCCCCTCGAGCAGGTCCATGACCAGGAAGGGCGCGCCGTCGGGCAGGGCGCCGAAGTCGAGCACGCGCACCGCGTTGGCATGCCGCACGCGGCACGCGAGCTGCGCCTCGCGTCGAAACTGCACCACCGCCGAGCGCTGCAGCCGTCCGCGCACGACCTTGATGGCGACGTCAGCCTCGAGGTCGAGGTGGCGTGCGCGATAGACCGTGCCGAAGCCGCCCTCGCTGATGACGCCCGCGATCTGGTAGCGGCCGGCGATGCGCGTGCCGGCGCCGAGTAGGCCCACCTGCGGCCCCGCGTCGTCGCCCGAGGGGGGCGCCGGCGTCTCCACCTCCACCGGCGGCAGCTCCGCGGTCGAGGTGTCGACGTCGGCGCTGGCAGGAGGCGCCGCCGTCGCCTGCAGGCGCAGGCGCAGCGTGATGCGCGCCGCCAGCACGCTCGGCGAGAAGGGCTTGGTGACGTAGTCATCGGCGCCGAGCTCGAGGGCGCGCACGATCTGCTCCGGGCTCGCCACCGCCGTGGCCATGATGATCGGCACCGCGTTGCCGGCGCCGCGCGCGGCGGCAAGCACCTCGAGGCCGGTCTTGCCGGGCATCATGTGATCGAGCACCGCCAGGTCGATGGTGTCGCGCACGAGCGCGGTCAGCGCGTCGTCACCGTTGGCGACGGCGAGCACGGTGAAGCCCTTGCCCTCGAGGTAGCGCTTGATGAGCGTGCGGCTGTCGTCATCGTCCTCGGCGACGAGGATGCGGCGTGGCGTTGCCACCATCCGCCGACCATACTGAACTGCGTTGGGTCGCGACAGTTCGAGCCCGCGAGGGCGCTCGACTTGTGTGGGCCCGAGCCCTATGCCGGCCCCATGCCACGCTTCGACCACCACGTCTTCGTCTGCACCAACGAGCGCGCGGCCGAGGATCCCAAGGGGAGCTGCGCGCACAAGGGCTCGGCGGCGCTGCACCAGCACCTCAAGGTGCGCTGCCACCAGCTCGGCCTCAAGGGCAAGGTGCGCGTCAACGCGGCCGGGTGTCTCGACGCATGCGCGCAGGGCCCCGCCGTGGTGGTGTACGGCGCCAACGACCCGCCCGAGGGCGTCTGGTACACGCTGCGCACCATCGCCGACGTCGATACCGTCATCGAGCAGCACCTGGTGGGCGGCGCACCGGTGGACGCGCTGCGCATGCGGCGCTGAGCGCTCACTGACCGATCGTTCGCGGCGCTACCGACCAGGTGGCCGCGTTCCAGGCGAGCGGCGCCGCACCGCCGGTCGGCTGCAGGCCGCGCACGCCGATGCGATGCACCACCACCACGGGCTTGAAGGCCATGGGGATGGCGGGCAGCTCCTCGCGCAGGAGCTGCTGCACGCGCGCGAGCTGACGCTTGCGCTCATCGACATCGAGGGTGCGATCGGCCTCGGCGAGCAGGGCGGTCACCTCGGGGTTGCGATAGCCCGTGGTGTTTTGGCCCTTGAAGCCGTTGTCGGCGCTGGGGATGCGGTCTTCTCGCCAGAGCTGCGTGCCGATGGTGGAGGGGTCCACCGTCCACGCGAGGTAGGCCAGGTGCGGGAACTTGCGCTTGCGTACGCCCTCGCCGAAGAACACCTTGAAGGGGGCGAGCTCGAGGCGGCTGTGGATGCCCACCTCGGCCAGCGCGCGCTGCACCAGCAAGAGCGTCTGCTCCACGTCGGCGCTCTCCGACGACGATGACAGGACCAACGACACGCGCACGCCGGTGGCGTCGACGCGCAGGCCATCGGGCCCGGCGCGCAGGCCCGCCTCGTCGAGGAGCGCGCGCGCAGCGACGGGGTCATGCGGCAAGGGCGGCAGCGCGGCGTGGGCCCAGTGCTGGGGCGGGAAGTAGCTCTCGGCCACCAGCGCGGCGCCCTTGCTGGTGGCCTCGACGATGCGCGCGCGCGGGATGGCGAGCGCGAGGGCGCGCCGCACGCGCAGGTCCTTGAGCCAGGGGTCGTCGAGGTTGAGCTCGAGGTGGGCCCATTGCGCGCCGGTGGCGCGGGCGGCGGCGAAGCGCGCGGGCGCGCGCTCGACGAGCGCGAGCGCGGCGTCGAGCGGCAGCCCGCCGGCGCCCACGGTGGCGTCGAGCTCGCCCGCCTCCAGCGCCGCCGTGAGGGCGGCCGCCGAGGGCAGCACGCGCACCACTACCTCGTCGAGCAAGGGGCGCGGTGTGGCGTGCTGGTTGCGCGCGAAACGCAGGAATTGCCCGGGCGCATGCTCGACAAGGTGGAAGGGCCCGTTGCCCACCGGCGCCTGCGCGAAGGGATCGCGCGCGAGCGCGCGCACGCGGCCCGCCTCGTCCACGAGGCGCGCGCGCAGCAGGTGGGCGGGCAGGGCGCGGTGCACGCGGGGCTCGGCGAAGAACGGGTTCGGCTCGCGCCAGGTGACCGTGAAGCCGCGCCCGTCGGCGTCGGGCAGCAGGCGCTCGACGCGCGTGGCGTCGTCGCGCCCCACCACCTCTTGCGTGCCGTCTTGTTGCACCAGGAGGGCCAGGGCGAAGTCGTCGGCCACCACGGGGGCGCCGTCGTCCCAGCGCGCGTCGGCGCGCAGGCGCCAGTGCACGATGAGGCGCTCGCCCTCGAGCCGCGCGTCGCCGTTCTCGAGGCTCGGCACCCGCTCCGCCAGGTCGGGTTGGAGCTGCCAGGCGGGGTCGCGCAGGGTGAGCTCGCGCCAGAAGAGCGCGTGCACCTCGTGGGCGGTGGCGCTGGTGGTCAGCATCGGCACGAGCGTGTCGGGCTCGCTGGTGGTGCCGAGCACCAGACGCAGCGGCGCTGGGCGCTGGCAGCCCGCGGCACCGCCCACGACGGCGACCACGAGCAGCGCGAGCAGGGCCAGCCGACGCATGGCTACCCTTTGACACCTCGCGGCGGGTGGGCCAAGACCGCCCCGCGATCCCGATCCCGGGCTCGACAACCCCGTGGGGGCGCTTCCCTCGAGAAGCTCCCCTCCGCACGCGCCGCGATGGCGCTAGGTCACGTCGCAGCACCGACAGGTGGGCGCCGCGGCCGAAAGGAAGAACATGCGTACCCCGAGCATCTCCGAGGAGCAGGCCCAGCGCGCCTGGTACGTCGTCGACGCCAGCGACAAGGTCCTGGGCCGTCTCGCGTCCCAGGTGGCCAACGCGCTCCGCGGCAAGAGCAAGCCTACCTTCACCAAGCACGCCGACACCGGCGACTTCATCGTGATCATCAACGCCGACAAGGTCCTCCTCACCGGCAAGAAGGAAGACCAGAAGACCTACTGGCATTACACGGGCTTCTACGGCGGCGAGAAGGGCGTGACGGCGAAGAAGCTGCGCGCCACGCACCCCGAGCGGATGATCCAGATCGCCGTGCAGGGCATGCTCCCGAAGACCAAGCTCGGCCGCCAGATGCTGAAGAAGCTGAAGGTCTACGGCGGCGACAAGCACCCCCACGTCGCCCAGAAGCCCCAGCCCCTGAACCTCGGCTGACCCACCACTTCTTCAAGGATTCGTCATCATGGCTACTCGTTTTTACGCTACCGGTCGTCGCAAGGAAGCCAGCGCCCGCGTCTGGATCAAGGCCGGCTCCGGCGCAGTCACCATCAACGGCAAGGGCATCGAGCAGTACTTCAAGCGTGAAGTGCTGCGCATGATCTTGCAGCAGCCCTTCGAGACCGCCGAAGGCCTCAAGGGCACCTGGGACGTCGTCGCCACTGTGAAGGGCGGCGGCCTGGCCGGTCAGGCGGGCGCCGTGCGCCACGGCCTCGCGCGTGCCCTGTGCAACGCAGATGAGAAGCTGCGCGGCGGCCTCAAGAAGGCCGGCCTGCTCACGCGCGACGCCCGCAAGGTGGAGCGCAAGAAGTACGGGCGCCCCGGCGCTCGCAAGCGCTTCCAGTTCAGCAAGCGTTGATGTTCTGGGGACAACAATGTCCCCGGAAAATCCTCGCGCGAGCGGACCGGGCCTTTCACGCAGTGGCGTTTCGCTGCGTTTCGTTGGGCCAGGATCCGCTCGCGCCCTTCTGCTGGAGTTCGTGCGCTCGGGCTCCACGGGCGCCTCGCTGCAGGCCGCGCGGCGTGCATAGCGGACAGCTTGGCCGGTAGGCGGGGTTTGGGCGCTGGTCGCGCAGTTTAGTTGAAGGAGCGGTGGCGATGATTGATCTGCTCCTTCTGGTCGCCGCAACCTCCGCACAGCAGGCCATCGTGATGGCCCCGGAGGTTGGCGTCGACGCGCTCTTTCCTCCGACTGTTTCCGTCCTGCCGCGCAACGGCAGGATCGCGGTCCTCCAGAGCGGGCTTTCGGTCGTTGACGTTTCCACCGGGGTCCGAGTTCTCGTGGAGCAGGTTACTGGGAGCGACGAGTTGTCGTCCGTCGTGTTCCTGGACATCGACCTCGCTGACCGCAACACCGTAGACCTTCTCGCCGCGTGCGAGGGCTGCAACGAAGAGCGGTTCTTCTCGTGGCTTGTGGGCGGCTCGGATACCGCCGCGCCACAGTATTCGGAGCCGGACATGCGCGCCTACGTCGGCGTGGACAGCAATTCACCTCGTACATGGGGCGTCGTCATTTGCTTGCCGAATCCAATCGAGGATACGCCCGTGTTGCACGTCCTTCATGCCGATGGCGACCATGTGCGGCAACAGTGGAGTCCGATGACGTGTTTGCTTGGGCGTGACGAAGATGAGTTCCCCGGAGTTCCCTTCTACGTCACCGTGCCGTTCTCCCCGTGGGGTGCCGAGTCACTCTGCGTTTCTTCGGACCTCGTAGATGCAGCCGGCAACCTCGCGAGCCTTTCCGACACCTGCATCCCCCTTGAATCCGAGGAGCAGTTCTCCAGTACATGTTCGACGACAGGTGCGCCTACCGCGTTCACCTTGGTCGCGTTCGCCGCCTTGCTGGCACCCGCACGACGGTGCCGACACCGCGCACGAGATGTGGAAGGGGCGTGCCGCGCCCAACAGTCGCATGGCCGCAGAGGCCCGCCGCCGCCACTTCACTGATGTGCGTCGCCGGCGGCGGGCACACCGGCCGGTCGCGGCGACGTGCAGTTCTGCTTAGCTCCGTGGCATCATGAACACCGTGCCCGGCCGGTGTCGGCCATGCACACCGTTGGCTGGCCGGGGAGGGGGACAGTGAGCGTCAAGATTTCGTGGCTTGGCGCCGTGGCTGCGCTCGCCTCCTGCGAGAACGCGAGTGCTCCAGCCGTTGTGACGGCCGGGGAACTCTGTAGCCACTACGACGACACGGGGTGCCTTGAAGGCACGCAAGAAGCGTGCGCAGCGAGCTACGCGCCGGACCCGACGGTTGCAGGCTCCTGCGAGAACGAGCGCAACGAACTTCGCCGATGTCACTGGCTCGACCTTCCCGCCGACGCAGAGGCTGAGCTCGCCACAGATCCGTTCGACTGCGTCCTGAGCCACGCTTGCGAGAACGAGTCGCAG
>JADZDP010000191.1 GCA_020850995.1 Deltaproteobacteria bacterium | reverse complement strand
CGGTCCGTGGCGACGGCCACGGCCCTGCGGGGCTCCTTGCCATCGACGCGCCTCGCTCGCGATCACCGATCGACTTGTCCATTCGCGGGCCCTTAGGCTGGCCGCGGCCGCGCGCCGATACCGGATCCGCCAGGCGGGGAGTCGCCGCCATTCGCCAGTTGACATAGATTCCACGAAAGCACTACCAAGCCCTTGTTTCTGCGGCGCTTCCTTGGGGGATCGGCGGTGATCGACGAGTGAAGAGCAAGAACTTCACCCTGATGATCGTGCCCGACGGTGCACAGGCGCGCGTGCGTCGCGTGCAGGTACCGCTGCGCCGCCTCTTGGTGTTCGGCCTCGTCGGCATCGGCCTGGTGGGCTCGCTGCTCTCGCTCCTGGTCCACTACGCCTACGTCGTGGGCCAGGTGTTCGAGGCGCGCGCGCTGCGCGAGGAGAACGTGCGCCTCGAGGATCGCATCGCGGTGTTGCAGGCCAAGGTCGACGACGTCGACGAGCGCCTGGTGCTGCTCAAGCAGTTCGACGAGAAGCTGCGCGCCATGACCGACCTGCGCGACGACGCGCGCGGCCTGGCCATGGGCCCGCTCAAGTCGAACCCCCAGGGTGGCGCCGAGGTGTCGATGGAGATCGATCCCTTCGCGGTGCCCGTGGCCGGCGACGACCCGGCGGTGCAGCAGCTGCGCGAGGCGCTGCTCGATAGCCGCGTGGTCGGCCTCGCCAACGAGGCCAACCGCGAGCTGCGCTCGCTGGCCGAGCTGTCCGAGTACTTCTCGGTGCGCGAGGCCATGCTGAAGTCCACGCCCAGCATCGCGCCTGCGCGCGGCCTGCTCACCTCGGGCTTCGGCTCGCGCGAGGACCCCTTCACCGGCGATCACACCATGCACTCGGGCCTCGACATCGCCACCCGCGAGGGCGTCGAGGTGGTGGCGCCCGCCACGGGCACGGTCATCTTCGCTGGCGAGAAGGCCGCCTACGGCAACTGCGTGGTCATCGACCACGGCCGCGACATCACCACGCTCTTTGGCCACCTGCAGCGCTTCATCGTCAAGCCCGGCGACAAGGTCGAGCGCGGCCAGCACATCGGTAACGTCGGCAACACCGGCCGCTCCACGGGTCCGCACCTCCACTACGAGGTGCGCATCAACGGCGTGCCCATCAACCCGCGCCGCTACGTCGTGCACTGAGCTGCGCACCGCTCGGTCGGAGCGCGCTCGCTCGGTCACGCGAGCGTCGCAGCGCTTCGAGCGCCAGCCGTGGGCCCGAGGGGACGCGCGGGTGCCGCGCCTCCACCCGGGACGAGGTCGATGGGCTCGAGGGTGCACCACGGCGTCGATCGGTTTGCATCCAACACCTGCCCTTGGCCAGAATGCCGCCATCGGAGCCCCCATGACTCGTGCAGCTTCTCGTATCGTCTCTCTCCTCTTCGTCGGCGCGCTTGGCTGCGTGGTTGGCTGCGCGCCGCGCTACGACCTGTTCACCGCTTGGACCGTCGGTGGCTTCTCTGCCGAGGAGGCGTGCCAACAGCTCGAGGCGCCGAGCGTGAGCCTGCGCGTAGTGAACCGCGACGTGCCCGAGGGCCTCACCACCGAGGAGATCACGAGCGCCGAGTGCGCCACCGGCACCGCACAGCTCTCCGTCGCCTCGTTCGCAGATCTCTACGTCGACCTGCGCGACGGCGACCATGTGTTCGGCACCGCCGGCCCCTTCGCGCTCGCGCCCGCGTCCGCCAACGACGGCTACGACGGTGACTCTGCTGCGACGCCGCTCGGCATCGATATCGCCTTGCAGCGGAGCCGCTTGCGCGCGCACCTCACCGTGGTGGGTCAGAGCTGCGCCGATGCGGGCGCCGCCTCGTTTGCCGTTGCCGTGTCGCGCAACGCGGCGCCACTCGAGGAAGACGTGATCGTGCAGGGCCAGGCCGTCGACTGCGTCGATGGTGACGCGAGCTTCGAGGTCTCGCCCGTCGACATCGGCGTGCGCTACGCGGTGGCGGCCACCGCCACCATCGGCGGCGAGAGCTACGCCACCGAGGCGCCCGGCGAGGGCGTGGTGCCCACCGCGGCGCTGACCGCCATCACCGTCGACCTCGACAGCACGGCACGGCCATGACGCTCGCGGCGGCGCTCGCCGCAGCCTTGGTCGCCGCGACCCCAGGGGCCGACGCCGCCGCACCTGCCGCACCTGCCGCACCGCCCGCGGGGGCCGCGGCCACCGCGCCGGGGAAGCAGCAGCTCCTGCTGCTCAACCTCGACGCCATCGACGTGCCGGCGGAAAAGGTCTCGATCTTGAATGGGCGCATCGCGAGCCTGTTGTCTTCGCGCAGCGACGTCGAGACCATCACCGCGTCCGACATGCAGGCCATGGCCCAGATCGACGCCACCAAGGCCTCCATGGGCTGCGACGAGACCTCGTGCCTGGCCGAGGTGGCGAGCGCCCTCGGCGCGCGCTTCGTGATCTACGGGCGCGTGGGCCGACTCGACGACGTCATCCTGCTGCAGGTCAGCCTGTTCGACGCCAGCGTGGGCAAGCCGGTGTCGCGCCAAGAGGCGCAGGGCGCGCAGCTCAAAGAGCTCTCCGACAAGCTGCCAAAGACCCTGAACGCGCTCTTGGCGCCCCTGGGTGGCACGGCGATCACCGAGGCCGCCGTCGTCGAGACGCCCCCCGCCGGGCCACCATTGTCGATGCTGACCCTAGCGGGTGGCGGCGTAGCCGTGCTTGGGCTGGTGGCGGCCGGCGGGCTCGGCGCCTGGGCCCTCGGCCTCGACGCCGATCTCGGCAGCGCCGAGAGCAGCATCGAGCAGAAGCAATTCGCCTATGACGCCGGGTGGCTGGTGGCCAGCGGCGCCATCGCGGGCGTGGTGGTCGCCGGCGTTGGTGCCGGCGTGGCCGCCGTGGGCATGATGGAGTGAGCATGAGGCACCCCGTTTCACTCGCGCTCCTCGCGACACTCCTCGTGGCGCTGGCCTCGGCCGCCACTGCCTGCAGGCTGTTCCTGCGCGCCGACTTCCCGTGCACGGCGCAGGGCGAGTGCCCGGGCGAGCTCGTGTGCGTCGATGAGCAGTGCGTGGCCGTTGGCGAGGGTGAGGGTGAGGGTGAAGGCGAGGGTGAAGGCGAGGGTGAAGGCGAGGGTGAAGGCGAGGGCGAAGGCGAGGGTGAAGGCGAGGGTGAAGGCGAGGGTGAGGGCGAGGGCGAGGGCGAGGGCGAGGGTGAAGGCGAAGGCGAGGGTGAAGGGACGCTCGTGCTCAGCATCAACGGCGATGGCCACGTCGTCTCGCAGCGCCCGATGGTGGGCGGTGGCTTCCTCGACGTCCGCGGGCCGATCGCATCGTCGTTCGGCACCTTCGCTGCCGGGACGCTCACGCTCAACGTCTTCGGTCAGTTCGGCGCCGTCATCGAGGAGGTGCAAGGCTGTGCTCCCGCCTCGCCGCCGGCGCTCTCGCCCTGTACGGCGGAGATCGTGCGCGGTGAGACGCACAGCGTACCGGTGAGCGCGGCGCCGGCGGCGGTGGCGCTGTGGGCCGACGACGGACCGACCGATATCTTCGGCGTGTCGTCGTGGGGCGACGACACGCTGCTCGCGGGCAAGATGCGCGGCAGCGCCACCCTCGATCCCTTCACCCCGAGCTCCGCCGGCGGCAGCCCCTTTTTCGCGCGGCGCGGGCCCGGCGGTGCGCTCAAGACCTTCCTCCTCGGCGGCGGCACCGCCGAGCTGCGCGCTGCGGCAGGAGGTGTCCCGGGCTCGGGCGGCGAGGCCGTCTCGTACATCGTGGGCAACGTCCGCGCGGGTGAACAGGTCAACTGGCCCGGCTGCAGCGCCTTCGAGCCTGTCGATGGCGACCAGGACGGTTATGTCGCTCGCATCGCCGGCGGACAATGCGAGTGGCTCAGGAGCATCGGTGGTATCGGCGTCAACAGCATCGCGGTCACCATGAGCTCGGTGGTGAGCGCGGGCGCCGACGTCTATGTCGGCGGCATCGCCAGCGGCGGGGGAACGGGGAACCTCTACTTCAACGGCAACACCACGGGCCCCACGGCGGCCCCGACAGGTCAAGACGGCTTCGTCGCCAGGCTCGATGCGGACGGGAGAGCGCTCGCCGTGCAATTGATCTCGGGAGACACCGGTGTGCAGACGCTCGACGCCGTCACGGTGGCGCAAGACCCCAGTGGTGCCTGGCGCGTCGTGGTTGGCGGGACGGCGACCGAGGAGGTGTTCATCGACGGTACTGAACACTCGCTGCCCGCCTTGGGGACCTCGAGCTGGCTGGCGTCCTTCGATCTCGACCTCAGCGCAGGCGCCGGCAGCTCCTTCCTCCTGCCCGCCGACGCTGCGCCCAGCAGCCGCGTCGCCGTTCACACCCTGGCGCCGGGCGCGAACGGCACGGTGCTCGTCGCAGGTGGCTTCGTCGGCTCCTTGTTGGGCGCGAGCTCGGCCGGGAACGACGGCTTCGTGCTCTTGGTGAAGGCCGACATGGTGGGAACGGATGGGCCGCTGATCCACTTCAAGGGCGCGGACTTCGACGGCGCCTTCGGTGTCCTCGCCGTGCAGGACCGAATCTCGGTCGCGCTGAGGTCGGGCTCTGCCGATCTCCAGCTCACCTACGCGGGCGCGCCGGCCGCAGGCGAGAGCATCACCGGCCTCAGCTCCGGCAACGCCGCGCTCGTCACCTTCAACCCCGCAACGCACGACGTGCTGAGCAAGACGCTGCTGGTGGGCCAGGTCTGGCTGCCCATCGGGCTCGGCTACGGCACCGTCGATCAGCAGCTGCGCGCCGCGGCGAGCTTCTCCGGCGGGCCGCTCACGGTGAACGCGGACGCGGCTGGAATGGGTCCGGTCACGCTGCCGCAGCCGCAGAGCGGCGGCGGCCCCGACCTCGTGCTCTTGCGCTTGCCGCCGTAGAGAGCTGATTCGGTTGCAGCGCCGTCGCGAGCGTGAGCCGGTGGTGCGAGGGCAAGGAGACGCGCAGGCGCGTGGCCGTAGCCACGTGCCGAGCACGCGACGCCGCCATCGCGCCACCGGCTCGCGCGCAGCAGGCGATGTAACCGAATCATCCCGAAAGATCGATGATCAGCGACCAGCGGGAGCCGTCTTGGGTGGGGGCCCCGCGTCCTGCTTCGCCGGCGCGGGGGAGGGTCTGGCGACAGACCCTCCCAGAGGGACATCCCCGATCTCGATGAACCGCGTTCATCGAGATCGGGGATCAGCTCTCTAGCAGCGCCAAGCGCCCCTCAACGCACGCGCTTCATCACCCGCGTGTACGCGTCGGCGTCGATGAAGCCGGTGACCTGCGGCTCCTTGAGCACGCGGCCCTTCTTGTCGACGAACACGATGGTGGGCAGCCCCACCACGCCGAAGCGCTTCTGCAGCGCCTCGAGCTGCGGGTGCTCGTCGGTGGCGTCGATCTTGATGCTCATGAAGCGCTGGGCCTCGGCGCGCACCGACTCCACCGGGTAGGTCTTGTGGTCGAGCTCTTTGCAGGCCAGGCACCACTCGGCGAAGAAGTCGATCATCACGGGCTTGCACGCAGCCTTGGCCGCCGCGAGCGCGTTCTCGAAGCCCAAGGTGGCGTCGTCGGTGGCGCCGATCACCTGCCACGCGATGGGTGGGCTCTCGCCCTTCACCTCGCCCGGCCCCGCGTCGGTCCAGGCGAGGAACGAGGCCAGGCCCGTCACCGCCACGACGACACCGACGCCCTTGCGCGCCTTCTCCACGCCACCGCTCATCTTGAAGCTCAGGTGCAGCGCGCCCGCCGCGATGCCGACGGCGAGGAGCAGGGGCCCGAGCCACGCGAGCGCGCCGAGCGGCACGAACAGCGCCGCGAACTCGGGGAAGCCGAGGCGCACGTAGTAGAGCCCGGCGCCGATCATCAAGAGCCCGAACACGCCCTTCACCACCTCCATCCAGCGGCCGCTCTTGGGCAGGCGCGAGATGGCCGTGGAGAAGGTGCCGAGCACCAGGAAGGGCGCGCCCATGCCGAGCGCGTATACCACCATCAAGAGCGCGCCCTTGGCGAGGTCGCCGTCGCGGGCGATGAGCGTGAGGATGAACGAGAGCACGGGGCCCGTGCAGGGCGCGGCGATGATGCCGGCCACCAGTCCCATGACGAAGGCGCCCTTGAAGCCCGAGCCGCCGGCCTGCGAGAGGCGCGTTTGCAGCCCCGAGGGTAGGCGGATCTCGAAGGCGCCGAACATGCTGGCCGCCATGGCGAAGCACAAGAGCGCGAAGCCCACGGTGACGGCTGCGCTCTGCAGCATCGAACCCGCGAGCACACCAGCAGCGGCGAAGCCGACCCCGAGCGCGGAGTACAGGATGACCATGCCGAGCACATAGGTGCCGGCGATGGCGAAGCCGCGCAGGTGGCTGGTGGCTTGGCGCGCGCCCAGGATCGACAAGGTGATGGGGATCAGCGGGTAAACGCAGGGCGAGAGCGCCGTGAGGAAGCCGCCAAAGAGCACGAGGATGAGCGCGAGCAGCAGGTCGCCCGAGGCGAGCGCGTCTTTGAGCCGACCCTGCAACGAGGTGTCGGCCTCGGCGGGCGCGAGCGGCGCAGCTTCGTCGAGGCAAGCGGCGAACAGCGCCGCACCGCCGGCGCCGGTGGCGGCCCCCGCGCTCGCTTCGCCCGCGGCCGCAGGCTCGGGCACGGGGGGCTCGGCGGCGCGGAGCGCAGCGGCCGCCAGGCCTAAGGTGAGCGCCGCGCAAGCGACCGGCAGGAGAAGTGAGCGCATGGGACTGTCTTAGCAGAGGAGGGCGCGGATGGCAGACCCCGACCGCGCGGGCCCTACAGCGGAGACCAGTTGCGTTGATGGTCGCCGGGCTTGGTCCTTGCCACGATCCCTGCGTCGTGTCCTCGCCGCGTACCACGAGGTACGCGGCTGCGGTGCTCCTTGGGCTCCTGGCAAGTCCCTGCGCCGGGCTCGATCAACACAACTGGTCTCCGCTGTAACGCCGGGCGCTTGGCCGATGATGCTAGCGTCGTCCCATGGAACGAGGGCCGCGCAGCACCGGTGCCATTCTGTCCGACGCGGTGACCTTGCTGCGCCGACATTTCCGCGCCTTCTACGTGATTGCGCTGCCCTTCTGCACCATTGACCTCCTGCTGCGCGAGGGCGGCAACGCGGTGATGGACGCGGCGCGCCGCTCGATCACCGGCGCGGGCGTCGACACCATCGTGCCCGCGCTGGCCTCGCTGTCGGGCGCGCTCGGGCTCATCCTCGGCGCGTTCCTGGTGGGCAGCCTGCTCTCGGTGGCGCTCATCCAGCTGACCGCGGCGATCTGGACCGGCGGCACGCCCGAGCCGTCGCGCGCGCTGCAGGCCACGGCGCGCCGCGGCCCGGCCCTCGTCGTCACCGCGCTCCTGTTCATGGTCGCGCTCCTGGTTGCGACCGTGGCCCCCGCGCTCCTCATGATGGGCGCCGGCGCGCTGGCGGGCACCGTCGGCGTCGTGCTCGGCGGGATCACGTCGATGACCTGGGTGCTGGTGGTCATGCTCGTGCTCTCGCTGCGCTGGCTCTTGTACCCGCAGACCGTGGTGGTGGAGGAGCGCTTCGCCGCCGGCGCGCTGTCGCGCAGCGCCGAGCTGATGCTGGCGCGCGGCCTGCCCTTCTTCGAGCGGCCCAAGGTGCGGCTCTCGCTCCTCTTGCTCGTCACCTTCGCGCTCTCGGCCACGCTGTCGTCGTTGTTCGCCGGTCCACGCCTGATCTGGGGGCTCATGAGCGGTTGGGAGATCCAAAACGGCCTGCCACCCCTCCTCGGCATGCCGCTGTGGGCCATGCTGCCCTTGGCGCTCACCGAGGTGGCGCTGCAGGCCGTGCTGGCGCCGCTCGGCGCCGTGTTGGCGACGCTGTTCTACTTCGACCTGCGCGTGCGCTTCGAGGGCCTCGACCTCGAGCCGCCGCCCGCGGCCGGCGCCGCCCAGGCCGCGTGATGCTAGGCGTGGTGGCCGCCGCGTTGATGGCGGCCGCGCCCCTCGACGAGGCGTGGTGCGCGCGCGCCGAGCAGCTCCTCGCCGACGTACCCACCGACGGCGCGGCGCAAGCGGCGCGCTTCGACGAGGCCGCGGCCCTCTTCGAGCCCGCCTCGCCGGTCGTGGCGCGGGCCCGCGTGGTCATCGGCAGCGACGGCGACGAGCGCGTGGCCTTCGCGGTGCTCGTGGCCGCGGCCGCTGAGTCGTGCGCCCCCGTTGCCGAGGGCGACGCTGCGACCACGGCGGCTGCCCTCAAGAGCGCCGTCGATGGCGATGCGCGCTTCGCCGGCGTTCGCCGCGGTGACGACCTGTTCGATCGGCTGCGCCACAAGCTGTTCCTCTGGCTGGCCAGCTTCCTCGAGACCGAGGGCATGCAGCGCTTCGCCGGCAGCACGCGCACGCTGTTCTTCATGGGCCTAGCGATCGTCGCGGCGCTCCTGGGTGTGCGGGTCGCGCTGCGACTGCAGCGCCGTCGCGCCGCGGGTAGCGCGACCCCGATCGCGATCGAGGCCGCGCGCATCGAGGCCTTCGAGGCGTTGCGCGCCGACGCCGGCGCGCGCCTGCGCGTTGGTGACGCGCGCGGCGCCCTGCTCGCGGGCGCGCGCGCCCTCTTGGTGCGCGTGGGCGAGCGCGAGGCGCACGCCACGCGCGCGGCGTCCACGCACCGCGAGGTGCTCGCAGCGCTTGCGCCCGCGGTGGCGACGGCGGTGGCCCCCGCGCTCGCCGCCTTCGAGCGCGCCGTGTTCGCGGGCGAGGCCACGCACGAACACGCCACCGCCTTCCTCGCGCTGGTCGACGACGCCGCGGCGCGCTTGGGCGCGCCCCCGTCGCCGGGAGCGCGCTCGTGAAGCGCACCGCCCTCGGCTTCTTGGTGTCCGCGCTCCTGGTGCTGGTGGGCATCACCGCGCTGCGCGGCACCGTGAGCGCCGAGAACGACGACCCCATTGCCAGCGTGCACAACGGCGCGCCGCGCGGCCTGCTCGCGATCGCGGTGCTGCTCGAGCAGCACGAGGTGCCCCTGACCGTGCGGCGCACCTTCGAGGACCCCGAGCCAATCGACGGCGCGCTGTGGGTGGTGCCGCCCCCCGAGCGCACGTCGTGGACCGAGCAGGACGCGCGCGCGCTGTTGGCGTGGGTCGAGGGTGGTGGTCGCGCCCTGGTGCTGTGCGACGAGGACGCCGCGCGCCGCGAGCGCCTGCGCCCCTTGCTCGATGCCGTGGGCGTCGTCTGCGATCGCGTCGACGTCGCCATCGGCGACGTCGCGTTCACCGATGCGCGCGGCACCATGCCCGGCTTCGCGCGTGGCCTGGTGGTGCGCGGCAGCGGTCGGGTCCGGGCCAAGGGGCCGACGTCGGTGGTGCCAGCGTGGCGCGTGGGCAACGACGAGGTCGTGGTCAAGCGCCAGGTGGGCGACGGCATGGTCACCGTGCTCGGCAGCGCCACGGTGCTGGCCAACGACGGCCTGGCGCTGGGCGAGAACGCAGCGTTCCTGCTCGATGAGCTCGCACGCAGCGCGGCGTCCCACCTGGTCGTCGACGAGCGGCACCACCGCATGCGCGTCCACGGCGTGTGGGCGAACGCGTTCGCGCGCGGCGCCGGCCCACGAACGGGTGCGCTCGCGCTCTTGCTCCTGGTGCCCCTGTCGCTGCTCGCGCTCTCGCCCCGCCCGGGTGACGCGCCCCCCGCCGACGACGAGGGTGCGGGCGCGCCCGCGGCGGCGGCCCAAGCCCGCGCGCTGGCGGCGCTGTTGGCGCGCGCAGGCCGTTGACCGCGTGGCGCCGGCTCGCCGAGAGTGCGCCCATGACGAGCGATCCCAAGGCGCCGATGAGCGAGGACGAGGCGAAGTTCGCGCAGCGCGACGTTCGCGCCGTCGAGGCGGCGCTCGCGAGTGTCGTCATCGGACAAGAGCACGCCGTGCGCGACCTGTGCATCGGCTTGTTCGCCGACGGCCACGTGCTGCTCGAAGGCGTGCCGGGCGTGGCCAAGACGCTGCTCGCGCGCACCCTGGCGGCGTGCCTCGATCTGCGCTTCCACCGCGTGCAGTTCACTCCCGACCTGATGCCCGCCGACCTGATCGGCACGCGCATCTGGAACCCCGAGACGCGCGCGTGGGAGCTGCACACCGGGCCCATCTTCACCGACGTGCTGCTCGCCGACGAGATCAACCGTACGCCGCCCAAGACGCAGGCGGCGCTGCTCGAGGGCATGGAGGAGCGCCAGGTCACCATCGACGGCGAGCGCCACGGCTTGGGCGAGAGCTTCTTCGTCATCGCCACCGAGAACCCGCTCGAGTTCGAGGGCACCTACCCGCTGCCCGAGGCGCAGACCGATCGCTTCCTGCTCAAGATCGTGGTCGGCTACCCGTCGGAGAACGCCGAGCTCGAGCTGTACGCGCGCGGCTCCCAGCATGGTGTGGCGCTGCCGCGCCCGGTGCTGTCGCGCGACGCGCTGGCGCACTCGCGAGGGCTGGTGGCGCGCGTTCGCGTCGACGCGGCGGTGCGCGGCTACGCGCTCGCGCTGGTGCGGGCCACACGCAGCTCGAGCGCGCTGCGCCTCGGTGCTTCGCCGCGCGCGGGCATGATGCTGTTGCGCGCGGCGCAAGTGGCAGCGGTCATCGACGGACGCACCTTCGCCCTTCCCGACGATGTCAAGGCGGTGGCGCGCCCGGTGTTGCGCCACCGACTGGCGCTCTCTACCGAGGCCGAGCTCGACGGGCTCGATGCCGATGGCGTGCTCAGCGGCCTGCTCGACAGCGTCGCCGTGCTCGCGCCGGTGGCATAGGCGCCGATGATCGAGCCCACCGAGCGCACCCTATGGCTCTTGGTGCTGGTGGCGGCCGTCGGCGCGCTCGGGCTGGTGGCGCCGCCCCTCGGTGATGCGGCGCCCTTCGTGCTCGCCGGCGCGCTCGCGGCAGTGCTGGCGGATCAGCTCTTGGCCGGCTCACCGCGACGCCTGACCGTGCAGCGCCTCGTGCCCGCGCACATCGTCGAGGGGCGGCCCTGCGAGCTGGCACTTGCGGTCGACAGTACCAGCAGCGTCGAAGTGCAGATCGTCGACAGCCTGCCGGAGGGTGCGCTCGCCGCCGGCGCAGAGCATCAGCCCACGCACAGCATCACGCTGCCACCCTCGTCGTCGACGCGCCTGACCACCACCGTGACCTTCGTCCGCCGCGGCGCGCACCGCCTCGGCCGCGTCGCCGTGCGCACCAGGGGGCCGCTCGGCTTGGTGCGGCGCCGCGCGCGCTTGCCGCTCCAGCTCGACATCGAGGTGCTGCCCGACCTGGCGCGCATCGGCGCGCGCGCCGAGCGCCTCCTGCGCGGGCGCGACGCCGAGGCGGGCAGCCGCCGGCGCCTGCTGCGCGAGGGCCGCGAGCTCGACTCCTTGCGCGAGTATCAGCGCGGCGACGACCCTCGCCTCGTCGAGTGGAAGCAGTCGGCCCGTCGCGGACAGCTCATCGTCAAGAAGCTCAAGCCCGAGACGCGCCAGGACATCGTGGTAGCGCTCGACGCGGGCCGTCACCTCACCGGCGTTCATGAGGTGATCGACGGCGGCGAACCGCGCTTCGACGTCGCGGTCACCGCGGCCCTGACGCTGGCGGCGGCCGGGCTCGCCCGCGGCGACCGCGTGGCCTTCGCGTGCTTCGCCGGCGACGTGCTCGCGTGGGCGCCGCCAGCCACCGGCCGTGGCGCGCTCGGGCGCATCGCCGACACCAGCCGCCAGGTGCGCGCGCTCGCCGAGGAGGCCGACTACGGCGCGCTCGCGCGTTTCTTGGTGGCGCGCCAGAAGCGCCGCGCCATGGTGTGCGTGGTCACCGACGTCCTCGACGAACCGAGCGTGCGCGGCCTGGCCGGCGCCGTGGCCATGCTGCGCCGACGACACCTGCCGGTGGTGGTGGCGCTGGCCGACGCCGCGCTGCCGCGCCTGGCGCGCGCGCCGGCGCAGGGCGACACCAAGGCCGAGCGCCTGTTGCCGCAGGCGGCCGCGGGCCTGCTCGCGCATCGTCGACGGGGCCTGGCCGCCCTCGAGGCGGCGGGCGCCGTGGTGGTCGACGCCATTGCGCCGCGCGCCGCCGCGCTGGCGGTGGAGACCTACGCCACGCTCAAGGCGCAGGGCCGCCTGTAGCCCTTCGTCACGCGAGCCCGCGCACGCGCCAGCGACCGTCGGTGGCGCGCTCGATGTCGATGCGCGCCGCCGCCGGCTCCTTGGGCAGGCCGGGCATGGTCAGGATGGGCCCGCACAGCGCCACGATGAAGCCGGCGCCCGCGGCCACGCGCAGGCTGGTGACCGTGAGGTCGTACGGGGCCGGTCGGCCCTTCTTGTGCTCGTCGTCGCTGATGGAGAGGTGTGTCTTGGCCAGGCACACGGGCAGGTGCGGCAGGCCCATGCGCTCGATGACGCGCAGCTCATCTTGCGCTGCCGGTGCGAGCGTGGCGCCGCGCGCGCCGAGCACGGTGGTCGCGATCTTCTCGATCTTGGTGGGGATGGAGTCGGCGAGCTCGTAGGGCGCGCGATAGTCGGGGCTGTCGGTGCGATGGCCGGCCAAGGTGGCGGTGAGTGCGTCGGCCAGGGCCAGCGCGCCCTCGGCGCCGTCGGCGAAGTAGCTGCCATCCACGGCGAGCACGTCGAGCGCGCGGGCGCGATCGTGGATAGCGCCGAGCTCGTCGGCCGCGTCGTCGGGGAAGCGGTTGATGGCCAGGATCGGCTTTGGCAGGCCGAGGCGCCCCATGCTCTCCACGTGCGCGGCGATGTTGTCGAGGCCGCGCGTCACCGCCGCCGCATCGGGCTTGGTGAAGTCGGCGTTGCCGCCATGGAAGCGCAGCGCGCGCACCGTCACCACCAGCACCACGGCGGCGGGGCGAAAGCCGCCCGCGCGGCACTTGAGGTCGAGGAACTTGAAGCCGCCCAAGTCGAACGCGAAGCCGGCCTCGGTGACGACGACGTCGGCCAGGCGGCGCGCCAGGTTCGTTTGCAGCAGCGTCGAGGTCCCCTGCGCGACGTTGGCGAAGGGGCCGCCGTGGATGAACACGGGCGATCCCTCGAGGGTCGACACCAGGTTCGGCCGCGTGGCGTCGAGCAGGATGGCGGCCATGGCGCCCGATGCGCCCACGTCCTTCGCGGTGATGCCATGACCCTGCTCATCCACACCCACCACGATGCGATCGAGGCGCGCGCGCAGATCCTCGACCGACGACGACAGGCACAACACCGCCATCACCTCGGACGCGGCGGTGATGTCGAAGCGCGAGCGGTACGGCCTCTTGGCCGAGAAGCCCACCTCCACCGTGCGCAGGTGGCGGTCGTTCATGTCGAGCACGCGGCCCCAGGTCACTTTGGCGATGCGCGGCGACAGCTCGTGGAACAGGTGGTTGTCGACGATGGCGGCCAAGAGGTTGTGCGCCGAGGTGACGGCGTGGATGTCGCCCGTGAAGTGCAGGTTGATGCAGTCGGCGGGCTCCACGCGGCTCTTGCCGCCGCCCACGGCGCCGCCCTTACGCCCAAAGAGCGGCCCGAGGCTCGGCTCGCGCAGCGCGCCCACGGCGCGCACGCCTCGTCGACGCAGGCCGTCGACCAGGCCGATGGTGGTGGTGGTCTTCCCTTCGCCCGCGGGCGTGGGGGTCATGGCGGTGACCAGCACCACGCGTCCTTTGGGTGGTGCGTCGACCAGTGCGGAATCGACCTTGATGATGCCGCGGCCGCGCGGCTCGACGGCGCTGTCGGGGACGCCGAGCTCGCGCGCGAGGGTGATGGGATCGGAGAGCATGGGGGCCGCATAGCACGTGCCACGGAGCGCTCCGACCCAGCCCGATGACGCCGTGCGCCACCTCGGCCCCCGAAGGCGAGCGTGCCTGCTCGCGGTCGTCGGCATGGCATCATGCGGCATGCTCGCGCGCCTCTCCGCTGCCCTGCTCGCCGTGTCGCTCAGCTTGGCGTGCAGCGTGACCCTCGAGCCCTGCGTGTCGGACGCAGAGTGCCCGGGGATGACGCGCTGCCTCGAGGGCCGCTGCCTGCTCCTGGACGCGGGCCCGGGCGAGGGCGAGGGCGAGGGCGAAGGTGAGGGTGAGGGTGAGGGTGACGGCGAGGGCGAGGGCGAGGGCGAGGGTGAGGGCGAGGGTGAGGGTGAGGGCGAGGGTGAGGGCGAGGGCGAAGGCGAGGGCGAAGGCGAGGGCGAGGGCGAGGGCGAGGGCGAGGGCGAGGGCGAGGGCGAGCCCGTGTGCGGCGACGGCGCGACCGAGGGACCGGAGCAGTGCGATGTTGGACCCGGCGTGGCCTACGACGGCTGCGCCATCGACTGCAGCATCGAGGTCGGGCACAGCTGCGGATTGGATATGGGCAGCTTCGTGTGTTGGCCGCTCGCTCCCACGGGCGCCGCGCACGTCAGTCCTGGCTCTGCGGCGCCGAGCGTGCATTGCACGGGCGACGCCCTCGTCTCCACCGACTCGGGAGTCTCCACCACCGTCTGCGGGACGTCGGTGACGCCGCGCTTGTTCGACCAGGCGAGCGCGGCGGGATTGTGGGTGGTCGACACGGGCACCCTGCGCGTCGACGCTGGCGCCACGCTGCGCTTCCAGGGGAGCCGCGTGCCGGTGTTCCTCGTGCACGGCCACGCCATCATCGACGGGAACATCTCGGTGGCGGCTGCGTTGCACCAGCCCGGTCCTGGCGCCGAGGCCGGTTGCCCGCCGAATGGCTTCGGCAAGAGCGGCATGAAGGACGCGTCGAGCAGTAGCTGCAGCGGCGGCGGCGGCGGCGCGCTGGTCGGCAAAGGTGGCGACGGTGGTGACGTGGGTATGAGCACGGACGGCGGAGAGGGCGGCTTCTCATGGCTGGAGGGCGCCGACGTGCTCCGCGCGGGTGCTCTGCGGGGTGGCTGCTCCGGCGGCGCCGGTGGCGCCGACGGAGGTTGGCTACCTGCCAGCGGCGGCGCCGGCGGTGGTGCGCTGCAGCTCTCTGCCAGCGGCATCATCCGCATCACCGGCACCATCACGGCGGCGGGCGGGATGGGCACCACCGCCGCTGCCGGCGCCAACAATGGCGGTGGCGGCGGCGGTGGCGGCGGCGCCATCCTCCTCGAGGCGCGGGTCTTCGACACCGCGCTGGGCACGCTGATCGCGCCCGGTGGCAACGGTGGGGCGAGCAGCTCGGCTACGCGCGGCGGCAATGGTGGCCCAACGGGTACCAGCGGGGCCGGCGGCCTAGACGAGCAGTCCGCGGAAGGCGGTGCCGGCGGCGGCGGCGGCGGCGGCGGGCTCATCCACGCGTGCATCTACAGCGTGGCGACGTGCTCGGAGCCTTGAGCGCGGCGGCGCACCTGCGCACGCCCCTTGGTCAGCTCTCGAGGTCGGGCGTGAAGCCGCGCCGCATCATGTTCTCGGTGACGACGCGCGGATCGGCGAAGAGCTGCAGGTAGCCGGGCCCGCCCGCCTTGGTGCCAATACCGCTCATGCCGAAGCCGCCGAAGGGCTGCCGGTCGACGAGCGCGCCGGTGCTGCCGCGGTTCAGGTAGAGGTTGCCCACGCGAAAGCGCCGACGCGCCTCTTCCAAATGCGCCGGGCTGCGCGAGAACACCGCTCCCGTGAGCGCCATCTCCGTCGACACTGCCACCTCGAGGGCCTCGTCGAAGCTCTTGACGCGATGGACCGCGAGCACGGGCCCAAACAGCTCGCGCTGCATGAGCGCGTGGTTGCGATCCTGCACGGCGAAGATGGCCGGCGGCACGAAGTAGCCGCCCGCGGGTGCGGTGCCCACGTAGAGCTGCTCGGCGCCCGCGCCCGGGTTGGCGATGACGCCGAGCAAGCGCTTGTGCGCGTCGTCGTCGACGACGGGGGGCAGGAAGGTGCCCGCGCTGTGACCGGCGCCGGCGGTGATGCTGCCGGCAGCGGCCGTGAGGCGCTCCACGAACGCCGCGTACACGCCCTCGACCACCACGACGCGCGAGCAGGCCGAGCACTTCTGGCCCGCGAAGCCAAACGCGCTCTTGATGACGCCGTGCACCGACTCGTCGAGGTCGGCGTCGTCGTCGACGATGATGGCGTTCTTGCCGCCCATCTCGCACACCACGCGCTTGACCTGCGCCTGGCCCGGCTTGGTGACATGCGCGCGCTCCACGATCTGCAGGCCCACACCCTTGCTGCCGGTGAACGCGATCTGCGCCACGTCCTTGTGCTCGACCAGCGCGGGGCCGATGTCCTCGCCGATGCCGGGCAAGAACTGTACGGCTTCGAGCGGGAAGCCGACGGCCTTCATCTTCTCGAACAAGCCGTAGGCCACCGCGCTCGACTGCTCGGCGGGCTTCATGATGACGGTATTGCCGGCCACTAGCGCCGCCGTCGCCATGCCGCACAGGATGGCGAGCGGGAAATTCCAGGGAGCGATGACCACGCAGACGCCGCGCCCCTCGTAGGAGAGCACGTTGTCTTCGGCCCACACGCTGCCCTGCTTCTTCGGCGCCAGCTCGAGGAGCGCTTGGCGCGCGTAGTAGCGGCAGAAGTCGATGGCCTCGGCCACGTCGCCGTCGGCCTCCTTCCACGGCTTGCCCACCTCGAGGGACTGCAGCGCCGCCATGTTCCAGCGGTCCGCTTCCATGGCGTCGGCCAGCTTCTCGAGGAGCGCTGCGCGCTCGCTGAGCGGGCGATCGCGCCACGCCGGCCACGCGGCCTTGGCGCCGGCCACAGCGGCCTCCACCTGCTCCACGGTGGCCAGGGCCACGTCGGCGACCTTCTTCGAGGTGTCGCTTGGGCACGGGCGCACCAGCGTGCGCCCGCTCGGCTGCTCCTTGCCCGAGACCACCACCGGCACGCGCACCGGCAGCTTCGCAGCCACCGCCACCACCGCGGCCTCGTAGGCGTTCCTCGCGTCGGCGCGTGAGAAGTCGGCCAGCGCGCAGTTGGCGAAGGGCGAGGCGAGGTCGCCGCGCTTGAGCGTGCGCGGCTCCTTCGGCGCTGCGCCCGTGGGCGCCGGTGCGGCCATCAGCTTGGCGAGGTCCACGTGATCGTGGTGCGAGAGGCGCAAGAAGCCCTGGTTCGAGGTGTTCTCGAGGAGGCGCCGCACGAGGTACGCCATGCCGGGCAAGAGCTCGCCCACGGGCGCGTAGACGCGCACGCGCGCGCCCGACTGCCGGAAGATCTTCCGCTCGGGCTCGCCCATGCCGAAGAGCATCTGCATCTCGTAGGCGCGCTCGGGAACGCGCTTGTCTTTCGCTTGCATCATCGCGTGCGTCAGCGAGCGCAGGTTGTGGCTGGCGAAGGCCGGCCAGACGTTGTCGACGTTCGCCAACAGCAGCTCGGTGATCTGCTCGTAGGTGCGATCCGTCTGCGCCTTCTCCGAGAACACTGGGCACTCCCAACCCTGCTGCCGCGCCAGCACGGTCTCGTAGTCCCAATAGGCGCCCTTGACGAGCCGCACGCCCAAGGGCGCGCCGCGCCTCTTGGCGAGCGCCAGCAGGCGCTCGGTGTCTTTGACCGCGCTCTTCAAGTACGCCTGCACGACCACGGCGAGGTGCGGGTAGCCCTTGAGCTCGGGGTGCGTGGCCAGCTCCTCGAACAGGTCGAGGGTGATGTCGTGGTAGGCCCACTGCTCGAGGTCGACGTTGAGCGCCACGTTCTTCTGCTTGGCGCGCAAGGCGAGCGGCAGCACACGCTTCTTGAGCGCGTCCACCGAGCCCTTGCGGTCCACGGGATCGATCTGGCTGAACATGGCCGAGATCTTGAGGCTGACGTTGGTGCGCGGGATGGCGCCCAGGTGGTTCCTGTCGATGACCTCGTCACCCGGCCACTTGTTCACCTCGTCGGCCAGGTTGTCGATGAGATCGAGGTAGCGCTGCGCGTAGGTGTCGGCCTCGGGCTCCGACACGGTGGCCTCGCCGAGCAGGTCGACGGTGAAGGCGATGCCATCCTTGTGCAGCTTCTTCAGCTCGGAGAGCGCCTCCTTGGCGTTGGCGCCGATGATGAAGCGGCCGGCCATGCCCTCGATCTGCTTTCGGATGGTGGCCGAGGCCATGCCGGCGGTGAGCCCGATGGTGGCGGCCTTGAGCGCGGCCGAGATGAGCGTGGGCAGCTCGCGGCCGTCCTTGAGCAGGTACTCTTTGATGTGGGCGCGCACCTGATCGGTCGACTGCAGCGTCGGGAACACGTCGACGAAGCGGAACATGTCGACCTTGAAGGAAGGGTCCTTCATGGCCCACTCGAGGATGGCGCCCTCCCAGTAGGCGGGGTTGAAGACGCCGGGGGTCTCGCCCTGCATCTTCTGCCAGAGATCAGTGCCGGTCTTGAGGATCGCGTCGTCGAGTTGGCCCATGGGCGCAACCGAGCACTCGGCGCGGCGGCCCGCAAGAGGTCAGCTGGCGGGCGCCAGCGCCGGCGCTGCCCTCTCCCCCGCCAGCCTCGTCAGTCGGCCCAGCTCACCTCGCGAAAGGGCAGGATGACACGCTGCGCCGGTACGCCCTCGGCGTTGAACAGGCGCACCTCGAGCTTTCGGTCGCCCTGCTGGAGCGCGTCGAAGTCGTCGACGTCGAAGCTGAAGGCCTCGGCCTTGGAGGCGCCGCTCTTGACGCCGCGCTCGCCCACGCTCACCCACGCGCCGTTGCCGTCGGTGTAGCCCACGGCCATCTTCCAGCCCTTGACCGAGGCGCCGTCGGCGCCGCCCAAGAACGCGTCGTCGAGCTTGAGCTGCACCTTGACCGAGTCGTTGTTGGGATCGGCGATGGGCTCGGCGGTGAGCGAGATCTTGTTGGCCGCCAGGTCACCGGCCTTGAGCGTCACGTCGCCGAGCGGCGCCAGCTTGGCCGCGCCCACCGTGATCTTGTCGCGGGTGGCGCCGTAGATGAGATCCACCGCGCTCTTCGAGCTCGCGCTCTTGTCGTTGCCGTTCGGGTTCGCGCCCGCCGAGAAGCTCACCTGCTGCTGCAAGAGCCAGCGCAGGCTGCCGTTGCCGCCTGGGGTGCCGCTCGTCGACGAGGCCTCGTTGCCGAGCAGCTGCGCGTCGCCCTTGTCGACGGCGCCCGAGAGCTTCATGCCGTTGAACGACACCTCGCAGGTGGCGCCGGGCTCGAAGATGAAGCCGCGGCCGAGCTCCAACGACACGTCCACCTGCGCGGCGCCGCCGGGCGTGTCGAGCCACGCGTCGGCGGGCAGCGTGTCCTTCGCCTTCATGCCCAGGCGCACGCGCTCCTCGAAGGTCTTGACTGGCGTGGTGTCGAGCTGCTCGCCCTGGGTGACGCGGTCGCGCTGAGGCATGCGCGCGTTCGGGTCGATGACGTACTGGCGCCCGTCCCAACGCTGGCCGAACGCGTTCCAGCGGTCGAGGTTCTCTGGCCTCACCCACACGCTCGACGACAGCTCCTGCGTGCCGCATGCGGCCACGGACACCTGCTTGAGGGGGTCACCAAAGGAGAACTCCGCCTCGTCGATGTCCTTGGTCTCCACGTAGGTGGCGTTCTTCGGCACCTTGACCACGTCGGGCATCTGGCCCGTGGCGGTGCGGTAGCGGCCGAGGTCGAGCTTGGCCACGTCGGCGCCGTCGCGCACCACTACCTTCATCAGCAATGGGTTGCCCTTGGCGTCGACGTCGCGGGCGTTGAACAGCAGCATGAAGTCGGCCTTGGGATCCATGGTGAAGCTCGCGTACAGCGGGTCACGCTGCCGGGGCGGTGGGCTCTGGTTGCCCACGCCGAAGTCATGGTCCTTCTCGATGCGCAGGGAGAGGATCTGCGTGAGGAAGCGCGGGTTCTTGTTGTCGGGGTGGTAGCCCTTCGCGAAGGTGCACGCGCTCTGGATCGTGGCCGCCTGCGACGGCATGGCCTGCAGGAGCAGCTTCTCGACGTCCTCGACGCCCAGGGGCTTGGTGGGGTCCGCCTGGCTCGTCTGCGCGGTCTGCAGCGTCTGATCGACGCCGAGCTCGAAGAGCCCGACCTTGCGCTGGACTTCCTTCAAGAGGGCGGCGGCTTGCTGCGTGAGCTGGACGGACGGCATGGTGTGGTCTCCGGAGCTGAGTTGACGGCCCGGAGATGTGCTTCGGTGAAGGTGCGTGTGCGATTGTGTGCGTCATGTCCGGCCGTGTCTGACATCACGCGTCATGAGCGGGCACGGTGCACGCGCGCCTGCACGAGGCGCTGTAGCTTTGCGCCCGGAGCGTCCCCATGAAGCGTCGCACCGCGCTCGTCGCCACCGCCGCCCTGCCCATCGCTGCGCTGCCGGCGCTGGCGGGAGCGGAGACCAAGCCCGCCCCGCCGGCGCTCGTGGACGACCCGAAGACCTTGCTGCCAGCGTTGCTCCTCAAGCAGGCGGCGCAGTGGACGGCCGGCGACCTCGAGGGCTTCTGCAGCCACTACGCCGACGACGCCATCTTCGTCTCGCCCTCGGGGCGCACCGACGGGCGCGCGGCGGTGGAGCAGCGCTACAAGAAGAAGTACGTCGACAAGCGCGGCATGGGCGCCCTCACCCTCGAGGTGCTGCACCTGATCGCCGACGGCAGCGTGGCGTCTATCGCCATGAAGTGGCGCTTGAGCTTCGAGGCCAAGCCGCCCGCCGAGGGCTTCAGCGTCATCGGCCTCGAGCGCCGCGCGGGCCTGTGGAAGATCGTCCACGACGCGAGCATGTAGGGCGTCAGGCAGAGGGCGCGACGAACGCCACGCGCGCGCTTGGCTCCAGCAAGGCCGCGTAGCGCGCCGGAACCATGACCGCGGCGGCGTCCTTGAAGCTCAGGTCGTGCTCGAGCGCGAAGCCGCGCTCGGCCATCCACGCGGGGAGCGCCGCGGGATCAAAGCCGAAGCGCAGTGGCTCGCCCCAGCGTCGCACCAGGCGCGCGACCACGCGGTGCGCGGCGCTCGGCCGCATCTGCGCCGCGCGCTCGAGATAGGTGAGCACGAAGCGCGAGCCGGGGGCCGACAACGCCCGCACGGCGCGCGCCGTGGCGTCGACGGCCTCGGCGCTCAGGTACATGGTCACGCCCTCCCAGAGCGTGAGCGTGGGCTGCGACGGGTCGTGACCGAGCGCGGCCAGCGCGCGCGGCAGCTCGGCCACCGCTTGGGTCTCGAAGTCCCAGGGCAGGTAGCGCAGCGACGGCAGCTCGGGCATGAGCGCGCGCTTCTTCGCTTGGGTGGCCGGCTGATCGACCTCGAAGACGCGCGCGTGTGCCAGCGCGGGCGCGAAGCGCGCGGCGCGCGCGTCGAAGCCCGCGCCGAGCAGCAGCACCTGCGCGCCGCCCTGCTCCACGAAGCCCACGAGCGCCTCGTCGAGCAGGCGCGTACGCACCTGCACGGTCACCAGCGTGCCCTCGATGAGCGGGCGCAGCCAATGCGCCGACCGCGCGATGACGCGTAAGAGCGGGGTGGCGAAGCGCGCGCCGAAGGGATCGTCGATCAAGCGCGCGTCTTCGGGGAGGACGCGGCCGAGGCTGCGCGACACTGCGATCATCGCGGCGGTGAAGCTGGCGCGTTTGCTCACGCGCGGCGCTGCTCGATCAGGCTCACAGGCTGCCTAGGCCACCAAAGATCGCCTTGACGAAGTTCATCACCATACCGAGCACCTGCTGGATGCCCTGCATGGCCTGCTGCATGCCTTGGCCGCCACCACCGCTGTCGGCGGACGAGCCCGAGGCCGAGCCGAAGTCCTTGCCGCTCTCGAACAGGCCCTTGCCCGCGTTCGACACGTCGTTGACCTGCTTCTTGCCATCGCCGTTGGCCATGCGCGCCAGGATGTCCTCGATACCGCCGCAGCCGCCGGGGCGGCGCGGGAACAGGCCGCTGCCGCGACACTCGCCAAGGGTGTCCCCGTCAAACAGGCGCAAGGGCCGGCTCGCGTTGTTGGTGTCGCCCTCGTTGCACGAGCCGGTCTCGCGGTTGCG
The DNA here is from genome assembly GCA_020850995.1 of Deltaproteobacteria bacterium. GTDB lineage: Bacteria > Myxococcota > UBA727 > UBA727 > VGSZ01 > JACOUT01. Next base: position 16,593 of record JADZDP010000191.1, on the reverse strand, counting down.
GCCGACGCGGGTGCGGGTGGTGACGTCGTTGTTGAGGGTGCACATGGGGCGCTCCGGGCGAGAGGGTGACAAGAGAGTTGTCGGTCGATCCGCCAGCGGTACTCCCAGGCATCCGGACGATGGGAGCGCGGGCTACAGCGGTACCGATGTGGGATAGGACCGTCCTCCCAACGGCGGACGCGCACAGGCCTGCAGGGGCGCTATCGAAAAAACATTCGTTTCGGAGCGAGCCGTGCGCACTGTTGGCCCCTTCGTGTTCCTGCTCGCGGCCATGCCGGCTGCCGCAGCCACCGCGCCGCTCTCGGGCGCCACCGCCGCACCGGCGGAGCTCGGCCTGTCGTGGCCCTTCGCGGCCGGCGAGGCCGTACACCTCTTGTCGGGCTACGGGCCCAACGGTGGCTCGAGCCTGCACGACGGCACCGCACGCACGGGCTCGGCCAACGACTACTACGCCCTCGACCTCACGCTCGAGGAGCACGCCGACCACGGCAAAGGGCAGCCGGTGCTGGCCGTCGCCGCCGGCGTGGTGGTGAAGGCCGGCTGGGCCAGCTCGGGGTGGGCCAACTATGGCCAGCGCATCATCCTGCGCCACGAGCCTGGCGACGGCCACGTCTACGTCACGCTCTATGCGCACCTCGATCGCATCGACGTCGTCGAAGGCGACACCGTGACCAAGGGGCAATCGATCGGAACGTTGGGACAGTCGTGCCAGGGGGCGCTGTCCTGCTCGTCCTTCGGCACGCCGCACCTGCACTTCGCCCTGCACCGCGACTCGAGCATCGGCGGCTCGGGTAGCGGCGGCAGCTACGGGGGCAACGCGGTGGTGCCCGAGCTCATCGACGGCGCCGGTGACCTCGAGCCCGGCCAGGTGCACAGCTCGGCCAACACCAGCGGCCCGCCGCCACCGCCACCGCCCCCCGACCCCGCGTGCGTGCTTGACGGCGACGAGGAGCTGGTGCTCGAGGAGGACGGCCCCTGCGCGCGCGCCCAGGGCCCGAGCGAGTACTGGCATGCGACCACGGGCAGCGGCGGCAACGCGCGCTGGACCTATGCGATCGACGCGGCGACGCCCGACAACTCGCTCTCGTGGACCCTCACCCTCGACGAGCCCGCCGAGCTCGTGCTCTCGGCCCTGATCCCCGCGCTCGCCACCAGCCAGCAGGCGCGCTACCGCATCGAGGGCGAGGGCCTCGAGCGCGAGGTGGTGATCGACCAGCTCGCCCACGCCGGCGCCGTGGTGGAGCTGACGACGTTGGCGGCGCCCGCCGGCGCGCTGATCGTGACGCTGGCCGACAACACCGGCGAGCCCTTCCTCGACGCCAACAGCGCCAAGAAGCTCGGCTTCGACGCCCTCATCGCAGCTCGCGCCACGGAGCCGCCGCCAGAGGAGCCGCCACCGGAGGAGCCGCCACCGGAGGAACCGCCGCCGGAGGAGCCGCCGCCCGAGCCGCCGCCCGAGCCGCCACCCGATGGGCTCGAGCACTTGCCGCCCTCCGTGGCCTTTGGCTGCCGCTCCGCAGGCGAGCCCATGCTCGCGACCCTGGCCGTGCTGCTCGGGTTCTTGGCGCGGCGCCGGCGCTGACACCAGGGCGAGCGCACGCGCTACCATTGTCCCGTGCGCGTCGACCGCTGCCTTCCTCTCGGGCTCGTCGCCATCCTCGTGGGCGCGAGCGCAGCGTGCGATCCGCCCTGCGCGGCCTCGCGCGACTGCGGCGCCGGCAGCGCGTGCGGCGAAGACGAGCGCTGCCATGAGTACCTGTGCAACTCCGATGCGGATTGCCCGCGCGACGCGGCGTGCATGCTCGGCTCGTGCTCGGCGCTCGACGGCGGCGAAGGCGAAGGCGAAGGTGAAGGTGAAGGTGAAGGTGAGGGTGAAGGTGAGGGTGAAGGCGAGGGCGAAGGGGAAGGTGAGGGCGAAGGGGAAGGTGAGGGCGAAGGTGAAGGTGAGGGCGAGGGTGAAGGGGAAGGCGAGGGTGAAGGGGAAGGTGAGGGCGAAGGCGATCCGCTCTGCGGCAACGGGCAACTCGAGAACGGCGAACAGTGCGACTTCCTCGTCGACGTCATGGGCTGCACGCTGTGCCAAACGCTGCCCGGCTTCGCGTGCGGTGCCACGACCTGCTGGCGCTCGTTTCCGACGGGCGCCGTGCATGTCGACCTGCGCGCCATGGCTGAGGCGCCCGGCGTGGAGCCGGCGGCAGCCGTGCGCTGCACGGGCGACACCGTGGTGAACCCAACCGTCCCGACCATGTGCGGCAGCGCCATCGATGGCGTTGCCTCCGTGTCCACGGGCACAGGCGGTCTCAGCGGAACGATCAGGATCCTGCTGATGCGCTCTCTCGTCATCGACGAGAGCGCCACGGTGAGCTTCGCGGGCACGGACGCCGTGGCCCTGGTGGTGTTCGGCGACGCGTCCATCGCCGGCCTGCTCGACGTGGGCGCCGCAGGGAGCCTGAGCGGGCCCGGCGCGCCGAGCGTTTCCGCGTGCGCCGCCGGCGCGGGTGGTAACGGCACCGACGGCGACTACTCGGGCGGTGCCGGCGGTGGCGGCGGCGGCCATCGCTACGGGGGTGGACACGGTGGCATCGGCGACAACGCTCCCGGCGAAGGGGGGGCAGCGCGCGCGCAAGGGCCGCTGCTCGGCGGCTGCCCGGGCGGCCAAGGCGGCGCTGCGTCACCGTTGGGCCAGCACCCGCAAGGTGGCGCCGGCGGCGGGGCCCTCGCGCTGGTGGTCGCCGGCGAGCTCTCGCTCACGGGCACCCTGGTGGCCACCGGCGGCGGCGGCGACGGGGGCGTCGGCTCTCTCGCGTCCTTCGGCTCGGGAGGCGGCGGTGGTGGCGCTGGTGGCCTCGTGCTCGTCCAGTACCTCGCGTCGACCATCGAGATCGGCTCGTCCATCGACGTGGGTGGTGGCGGCGGCGGCGCTGGCGGCGATGACGAGGCTCTGGGGACGCCGAGCCAGGCCGGAGCGGACGGCCGCGCTGGCGGCGCCGGAGGCGCTGTCACCGGGCCGGGCGCTGATGGGGGTGCGGGTGGTGACGGGGGCACCAGCAACGTCGGTGCCCCAGGGGGGCGATCGGACGTGGCGGACGCCGGCGGCGGCGGCGGCGGCGGTGGTGCCGGCTACGTCATCATCGAGGACCTCTCGGGAGGGTGAGCATCGCGTCTCGCCAACGCTGTCGCCGGGGTCGTCACCGAGCCGGCCCGCCACGGGTGGACCGCGCCGGTCGCGTGGTGGTCCATACGACGTAGTCGCGCGGCCCTACGCGACCACTTGCGCCCGGGACCGGTTTGACAACGCGGCAGCGCGCACAAGACAGTCGCCGCCAAACTGTCTCCCCGAGGTGCACCGTGTCCGCTGTCGATCCCGCTCGCGCCGCCCGTCGCCACACGGCGATCATGACCATGCGCACCCTGGCGATCGACGCCATCCAGAAGGCGAACTCTGGCCACCCGGGCGCGCCCATGGCGCTGGCCCCCGTGCTCTTCGCCATCGCCGAGCGCTTGCGCTTCGATCCGAGCGACGCCAATTGGGACGATCGCGACCGCTTCGTGCTCTCGGCCGGCCACGCGTCGTCGCTCCTGTACGCCTTTCTGCACCTGGCGCGCGTCAAGAAGCCCGACGGCAGTGCGGCCGTCACGCTCGACGACCTGAAGCGCTTCCGTCAGCTGCACTCGATCACCGCCGGGCACCCCGAGCGGGGCATGGTGGTGGGCGTGGAGACGACGACGGGGCCGCTCGGGCAGGGGGCCGGCACCTCGGTGGGCATGGCCATCGCCGCGCGCTTCAAGGCAGCGCGCTACAACCAGCCGGGCCTCTCGCTCTTCTCGCACAAGGTCTACAGCATCCTCGGCGACGGCTGCATGATGGAGGGCGTGTCGTCGGAGGCGGCCTCGTTGGCCGGCCACCTCAAGCTCGGCAACCTGTGCTGGCTCTACGACAGCAACAACATCACCATCGACGGCGGCACCGAGCTCGCGTTCACCGAGGACACGGGCGCGCGCTTCGCCGCGTATGGCTGGCACGTGGAGCGCGTGGCCGACGCCAACGACCTCGACGCCGTGGGACGCGCGTTGGACGCCTTCGGCGAGCGCAGCGCGCAGCCGGGCGCGCCGCCCACGCTCATCATCGTCAAGAGCCGCATCGGCTTTGGCTCGCCCAAGAAAGAGGGCACGCGCCACGCCCACGGCGAGCCCTTGGGGCCTGACGAGGTCAAGGCCACCAAGAAGGCCTACGGCTGGCCCGAGGACGCCGAGTTCCGCGTGCCCGACGAGGCACACGTGGCCTTCGACGAGGCCATGGCCACTCGCTCGGCGGCGGCGCGCGCCACCTGGCGCGGCCTGGTGGAGCGCTACGCCAAGGAGCAGCCGGCGCTGTACGCCGAGCTCACATCGATGTGGAAGGGCGAGCTGCCGGCAGGCTGGGACGCCGAGGTGCCGGTGTTTCCCGCGGACCCGAAGGGCGTGGCCAGCCGCGACGCCGGCGGCAAGGTGCTGAACGCCATCGCCAAGCGCGTGCCCTGGATGATCGGCGGCGCTGCAGACCTCGCGCCCTCCACCAAGACCACGCTCACCTTCGAGGGCGCGGGCGTGTTTCAAGCATCGTCGCCGGGCGGGCGCAACTTCCACTTCGGTGTGCGCGAGCACGGCATGACGGCAGTGCTGAACGGCATGGCGCTCTCGGGGCTGCGGCCCTTCGGCGCGGGCTTCTTGGTGTTCGCCGACTACGCGCGCGGCTCGCTGCGCCTGTCGTCGCTCATGAAGCTGCCGGTGGCGCACGTGTTCACGCACGACTCCATCGGCGTGGGCGAGGACGGCCCCACACACCAGCCCATCGAGCACCTGGCGTCGTTGCGCGCCATGCCCGGCATGCTGGTCTTGCGCCCCGCGGACGCCAACGAGACCGCCGAGGCGTGGAAGCTGATGCTGCGCACCACCAACCGCCCGGCGGCCCTGTGCCTGACGCGTCAGAACCTGGCCACCGTCGATCGCGCCGTTGCGGGCGCTGCCACCGGCGTGGCCAAGGGCGGCTACGTGCTCTTCGACGCCCCCGACGGCAAGCCCGCCGTGCTGCTCATCGCCACCGGCTCCGAGGTGGGCCTGTGCGTCGACGCGCGCGCCAAGCTCGCCGCCGAGGGCATCCACGCGCGTGTGGTCAGCCTGCCCTCGTGGGAGCTGTTCGCCGAGCAAGACGCGGCCTATCGCGAGAGCGTCATCCCTTCGTCGGTGACGGCGCGCGTGTGCGTGGAGATGGCCTCGGCCCTCGGCTGGGAGCGCTTCGCGGGGCCAAGCGGCGCCATCCTCGCCATGCACGCCTTCGGCGAGAGCGCGCCCTGGCAAGAGGTAGCCAAGCACTTCGGCTTCACCGTCGACAACGTGGCGCGCCTCGCCAAGGCCCAGCTCGGCCGCGCGTGAGCGCTACTGGTCGTCGGTGTCGTCGGGTGCGTCGGGCGCGCCGGTGAAGGGCGCGGGCGTGTCCGCCGTGCTGCCCGCGCTGCGTCGCCGATAGATGCGCAGACGACCGAGCTCGACGCCGGGCAGCATCTCGAGCTCGGCATCGAGGCGCGCGCGGGGACGGCGGTGGCGCACCTCATCGCGCAAGGGGCTCACCAGGTAGTCGGCGCCGAGCTGGTCGAACATCACCAGCACATCGTCGAGCGTGGTGACCTCCGCGTTGACCTCGTGGTAGCTGACCCCGGGCGTGCGCCACACCATCACCTGCGGCGCGCTGGTCGCCACCACCAGCGGACGACCCAGGCGCGCGTGCTCAGCGTTCAGCCAATCGACCACGCTCTGGCGCGGCGGCCGGCGCGGCTCGATGGTGGTCTTGTGGATCTCGAAGCCGAGCCGGCGCGCACCGATCGCCACCGTACCCAGCAAGAGCGCCACGCCAACGAGCGCCACCGGCAGCACGCGCGAGCGCAGGAGCGTCAGCAGCGCGAAGAAGAAGAACGGCAACGCCACCAGGTTGTGTCGTCGATGGAAGTACCAGCGGTCGTCGTTCTTGACGAGCAGCTGCACGCTTAAGAACCCGAGCAGGGCCACCAGCGCGAACACCAGCCACGCGGCGTTCTTGGGATCGCGCAGCCACGCCACCATGCGCGCGCGCCCGTCGGCGGCGCGGGCGGCGACGAGCACGCGCGCGGCCAACACCACTGCGGCGACAGGGACGGCGTAGTGAAACAGGTGGTAGGAGCCGCGATAGGACACGCTCACGCTCCATGCGAAGGCGGTGGCGACGCCGTGCGCGAGCACCCGTAGGTGCGCGAGCCCCGCGGGCCGCACGTAGGGTTTCGCCTGCGAGAGCGGCGATCCTTGCGGCGTCTCGCCGAAGAGCAGGTAGTTGAACGGAGAGAACTCGCTGGTGGTGAGCGCCAGGTACAGCACGTAGGGCATGAGCAGCAGCGCCAGGCCGAGCGCGACCGCCACCCCGAAGCGCAGCACAGCGCCACGGCGCTCGCCATCGACGACGAGCTGCACCACGAGCGTGCCGACCAGCGCAGCCACCACGATGACGAACTGCGAGCGCACCAGGAGCAGCACGCCGACCCACGCGCCGAGCTCGAGCCCGGCCGCGAAGGTACGGCGCTCGAGCAAGGGGATGGCGCGCCAACAGCACGCGAAGAACAGCGCGTACGCGAGCCCCTCGGTGTAGGGCCGCGAGGTGTGCAGGAAGTAGGCGCCGTGCAGGCCGAGCACGATCACCAGCACGTGCCCCGCCCCGAACCCCGGCACGCGCCGGGACAGATCGCCGGGCGAGAGGCGACGCGCCCACAGAAAGCCGGTGACGAGCGAGGCGAGATACAGTGCGCTCGGCAGCCAGACCGCGACCTTGTCGAGGGGAAATAGCGCAGCGACGGCCGCGTAGCAGAGCGGCCACAGCGGGTAGATCGAGTCGGGGTGCGGGAAGCTCGTGAAGGCGCGGTGGTAGAGCGAGACGTTGGTGGTGAGCCCGTCTCCGGCCAACAGGTTCTGCGCGATGTTGGTGTAGTAGCCGCCGTCGGCGCCGGCGGGGAAGCTCCAGTTGAGGCTGTAGACGACCTTGAGCGCCGCCAGCGCGCTGAGGATGACGACGAGCCACACAGCGCTCGCTCGGTGTGAGGTTGCGAGTGGGGCGTTCATGGGGCGTCCATCGATGAACGGATGGATACACCAGCATCGTTGACAGCGCGCCCTCCTCGGCGGAAGCAGTGCCATGGCGCTGGTGGGAAAGGGAGCTCTGCTCGAGCTGACGCGGCGGCCGTGGCTGGTGGAGGCCGCGGTGGCGCTCTGCATCATGGTGCCGGCGCTGGTGAACAAGGTGGGTCGTCTCGGTACCCACCCAACCGGCCCCGACGGCTCCCTCTACATGGACGTGGCGCAGCACCTGCTGTCGGGCGATGGCCTGGTGACCAGCCTCTCGCTCTACCACCAAGGGTACGTGGTGTTGCCGCACCCAACCTCGGTGCAGCCCTTGTGGCCCGCGCTCTTGGCGGCGGCGGGCGCGGTGGTGCCGCTCACCACCGCTGCGGTCCTGTTGCCAGCGCTCTTGTGGCTCTTCACGCTGGCGCTCGCCTTCTGGTGGGGGCGGCGCGTGCTGCCCACGATCTTGCCCTCGTGGCGCCGGGCCCGTGCACCCGACGGCATGGTGCACGGCGGGCACGTGGCGCTCTCGCTGCTCGCGTTGTCTTTGCACTTCACCTCGTTCACCAGTCGCCCCTACACCGAGGGCCTCTCGTTCTTGCTGCTGTTCGCGTGCATGGTGCGCGCCCCGTCGCTGTTGGCGCGGCGCACGGTAGCGGCCGCCGTCGAGCTCGGCGTGTGGGTGGCGGTGTTGCTCTACGCGCGCAGCCAGCACGTCGTCATCGTGGTGGCGCTCCCGTGCGCCGTCGCCTGGCACCTGTTGCGCGACCGTGATCGGCGTCGCCAGACCCTCGTGTTCGGCGCCGTCGCGCTGGCGTCGTGCTGGTTGGCCTTCCTGCCGGAGCTCTTGTGGGTGGGTTCCTTCGTCGAAGGTTCGGCGTTCAATGCCTATCTGCGCTTCGACATGAGCGGTGAGGCGAGCCCGCTCTCGCCGGTGCAGGGCCTGCGCGTCGGCGCCACCATGGCCGAGACGGTGCTCGATCGCCTGGAGGGCGTGCTGATCGCGTTTGGCAAACAGGGCTACCCCAGGGTGTTCGGCTGGCTCATCTACGCTGGGCCGCTGGCGTTGGCCGCGCTGCTGGTCGCGCCGCGCCGGCGGTGGCGTGACCTTGCCGACCTCACCGATCGCCACGCCCTCGCCGTCGCCACTGGGGTGGGGGCGTTCTTGCTCCTGCACGTGATGCACAAAGACCTGGGCCACGCGTGGTGGTTCGGCGACCGTCACGCGCTGCTCGGCGTGCTGTTCTTCGCGTTCGCGTACTTCGTCTGTGCGCGCGCCGGTGGCGTGTTCACCTGGGCGGCGCTCGTGCTGTTCGCCGTCGCCACCGTCGAGTCGGGATACGATGCCCTGGCGACACGCACGGCCCGACCCTCCGAGCCCCTGCTCCATCGCCTGGAGCTGCAGGCATACCTCCTGGCACTTGATCTCGGCACGCCAGGTCAGCTGGTCGTGGCAATGCCGTCGAGCGAGGCTCGTCAGATCGCGTGGCTGGTGCCCGAGGTGGGCTTCCAGGCCGTGTTGGCGGCCACCACCTTCGAGGACCTGCGCTACATGGTGGACGAGCTCGGCGTCGACTACCTGGTCACGGTGGATACCTGGGAGCCGCCGTCGGTGATTGACGCGCGTTTCGATGAGCTGTTCGAGCTCGTCGACACGTTCTCTTCGCCAAAACAACCGAAGCAGAAGGTGCGCCTCAACGCCGATGGCACGCCGCGGGAGCACCCGCGCGATCAGGTCCGCGTCTACCGGCCGCGCTTCTTGCCGCGCGAGGGGCTCGGCCCGTCGGAGTAGCTATCGGGCTTGCGGCGATGTCCGACGAGGCCCGCTTGCTTGGTTCGCGTGTCGACGCGGGCGAGCTTGGCGGCCATGCCGGGTCGCAAGAGCGGCGTGTGCGGGATCTCGCAGAGGTGCTCGGCGATGAACCACACCGAGCCCTCGGCCGTCATCCAGCCGCGCTCGTCGAAGCGCGCGAGGTCCACGGGGCGTGAGAAGCGTCGCAGCGATCGATGCCCGCGCAGGTTGAAGTAGTCGTTGAAGTAGCTCATGGCCAGCTCGCGCAACGATCGGTACACGGGCTCGCGGCCGCGGCAGCCCGCATAGTTCGACGACGCGATGGCGCCCCAGTGGCCGCGTTCGCGATAGACGGCGAGCACATGGTCGGTGTCGTTGTCGGCCTCGAGATCCCAGATGAGCGGCGGATAGCCGAGCGCGCGCAGGGCGGCGGCGCCGAAGATGGCGCCCTCGAGGCAATGGGCCGTGCGCTCGCGGAGCACCAGGCGCGGCGACCACGACGTTGAGGCCAGGTGGTAGGGCAGGGCGTCGAGGAAGCGTTGCACGCCCGCAGGCGACTTGAGCGCGCGCAAGGTGCGCAGCTCGGCAGCGGTGAAGTCACGCAAGGGGCTCACGGCGCCGCACTCTGCCACGAGCCGAGCGCTGGGCGTGTACAAAGCGCGAACCAGCTCAGGCCCGGCAGCTCGAGGCCGCGGCGGGCGACGCGCAGGCTCAGGTGTTGCTCAGCGCGCAGCATGGCGGTCACTGCGCCGCTGACCATGGGGCCGGCGCGCCAGTGTCCCACGCCCGCAATGGACGCGTCGGCGCCGACGCCGACACGCTCCAGCAGCACTGCGAGCGCGCGGGCCGCCAAGAGCCCGTGAAACAGGCCGCCGGCCTCGTCGACGACGAGCTCGGCGCGCTGCAAGAGGCGGCGACACGTGGCGGGCGTGTAGCGGCGGCGATGGCACAGCGCGCGGTCGTGCGCCGAGAACAGCGCGGGCCAGGCCGGCACGGTCACGAGCACGTGGCCGCCGGGGCGTACGCACAACGCGGCGCTGCGCAAGAGCGCCAGGTCGTCGTCGGCATGCTCCAGCACGTCGAGCAAGAGCGCGACGTCGAATTGCTCCGTGGGCGCGACCCGGCTCGCGGCCACGCCGCGCTCGCGCAGGCGCTGCTCGTCATCGTCACGGTAGGCGTGGTCCCAGCACGTGACGCGACAGCCCGTGGCGCGCTGGATCTCGCCGGCGAGCCAGCCGTCGCCGGCGCCCACGTCGAGCAGGCGCGTGCCCGGGCCCACGGAGATGCCTGCGAGGCGCTCGAGCACGAAGCGCGCGCGCGCTTGCTCCCACGGGTGCCGCACCGCGGGGCCGTTGGGCGCGGAGGGGGCACGTTCGCGCAGGTCCATAGCAGCAGTCTTGGCCTACACCGGTGTCAGGGGCGCGTCATCCCAGCGGATCCGGCCGCGATTTGCCCTAGGCCTTCAATTCGGAACGCAGAGCGCCGACAGACAAGCGATGGCCGCGCTTGCGTCGTCTGCCTGCTACCTTGCCCTACCCGGGGCGGCGGCGCACGAGGCCGACGACGTCGACATCGCCGACATCGACATCGACGCGCAGCTGGCGGCGCGCATGGCGGCGCAAGAGACGGTGCGCCTACCATCGAGCGTGGAGCGCGTGGTGGTGGCCGCCGCCGAGCGCGCGCCGCTCGGCGAGCTCACCAAGATCCTCGAGGGGGACGGCGAGCTCTCGGCCAGCATCCTGCGCCTGGCCTCGTCGCCGGCCTTCACCGGCACGCACGGCGAGCGCATCTCGCTGCCCTACGCCGTCATTCGGCTCGGTCGCGAAGGCGTGCGCAGCGTGTGCCTGACCGCGTCGCTGGCGCGGGTCGCGCTGGTGCCGGGCCCGCTGCACGCGCTGCGACGGCGCGTGTGGCGCGAGTGCCTGGCGTCGGCGCTCACCTGCCACGCGCTCGCACAGGTGCGCGCGCTGCCGGCCGACGACGCCTACCTCGGCGGGCTCTTGCACGACGTGGGCAAGGTCGCGGCGCTGTTGGCGGTCGAGGTCGATCACCCGCACATCACGGGCCCCTCGGACGAGGCCTTCTGGCTCGAGGTGGTTGAGCGTCACCACTGCGACGCCGGCTGGATCATGACCGACCGCTGGCTCTTGTCGGACGCGGTGCAGTCGGTGACCGCGCGCCATCACCTGCCGAGCGGCGGCGACCCGCTGCACGAGGTAGTGCAGGTCGTGGACGAGGCGGTGGCGCGTGCGCGCCGCCAGGGGTGGCAGGTCACGGCCGAAGACATCGGCGCCATCCCCGGCGTGCGTTCACAAGACGAGGCCATGGCCATGCGCATCGGGCTCGCGCGCCACCCCTACTTCCTCGAAGCCATCGGCTGAGCGCGCGTGCTCACCGCTGCCGACGGCGGCGCACCGCGCGCACGCGCGCGGCCGTGGGCGAGGCGGCGGGCAGCGCGGCCTCGCGCGCCGCGCGCGTCCACCCCTGGACGGGCCCCGTGCCGTCGAGGTGCGCAGCCACCAGCGTGGCCACCTGTGCGGGGGCGACGACGCAATACACGGCCTCGCCGGGCGCGTTGGTGAGCGACAAGCGGTCGGCGTTCTCGTCGGGCAGCTCGCCCTGTTCGTGCTCGCGCACCACCACGTTTGGCCCCAGCTCGCACAGGCCATAGCACCCGCCGCGCAAGACCCGGCAGCGGCCGGCAGAGAGCGCCGCGGCGTCGCGCGCGCGCGCCGCCAATTGGTCGCTGCCGTTGGCCGTGCACATGCGCCCTTGGCAGATCCAAACGTCGACGCGAGCAGCCACCAGGTCCTCAGAAGCCGTAGAGCGGGCCGTACTTTTGCTTGATGTAGCGAAGGAACGCCGCGGCGTCTGGGGCGTATCCGGTCGCGTCCTCGACGATGCGCGCGCCGCGCGCGCTGGCGCCGCGGCGGTGCACCTTGCTCACCAGCCACGCCAGCAGCGATGCCGTGGAGCCGGATGCGATCTCGTCGTCGAGGCTGGGCAAGGCGGCGCGCGCAGCCTCCATGAGTTGCGCGCCGTAGACGTTGCCGAGCGCGTAGGTGGCGAAGTAGCCGAAGGCGCCGCACGACCAGTGCACGTCTTGCAGACAACCGCGCGCGTCGTCGGGGGGCGTCAGGCCGAGCGCGCGGCGGTACTCGTCGTTCCACGCGCCCGGCAGATCGGCGACCGCGAGCGCGCCTGTGATGATCGCGCGCTCGAGGCGCACGCGCACGGCGATGTGCAGGTTGTAGGTCACCTCGTCGGCCTCGACGCGGATGAAGCTCGGCGCCACGCGGTTGATGGCGCGGTAGAACGCCTCGAGCTCGACGTCGTGCAGGGCCTCGGGGAAGACGGCGCGCAGCGTGGGGTAGTGGTGGCGCCACCACGGCCGGCCTCGGCCCACCAAGTTCTCCCACAGCCGCGACTGCGACTCGTGCACGGCCAGCGAGCGGGCCTCGCCACAGGGCGTGCCATCGTGCGCGGGGTCGAGGCCCTGCTCGTAGAGCGCGTGACCCGCCTCGTGCAGCACGCCGAAGTAGGCGCCGCGCGGGTCGGCCTCGTCGTAGCGCGTGGTGATGCGCAGGTCGCCCACGCCGATGCGCTGGCAGAAGGGGTGCGCGCTCACATCGAGGCGGCTGCCCTGGGGGGAGAGGCCGATGGCCGCAGGCAGCGCGCCGCACACCACGCGCTGGCGCTCGACGGGGAAGCGCCGACCTTCCCACGGCAGCGGCGGGTTTCCCTGCTTGCTGATCGCGAGCACCGCCGGCGCCAGCCCGTCGACGAGCGCGTCGAGGAAGGGCGCCACCTCGGCGATGCGCGCGCCCGGCTCGAACTCGTCCATGAGCGCGTCGTAGGGATCGCCGCCGCTGCCCGCGATGGCGCGCGCCTCGTCGCGCTTGAGCGCCACCATCTTCTCGAGGTGGGGCCGGAAGAGCGCGAAGTCGCTGGCGCGCCGCGCGCTCGCCCAGGCGTGCTGGGCCACCGGCACGGTGCGCGCGACCTCCTCGACGAGGGTGCGCGGCACGCGCGTCAGGCGCTCGTGCACCCGGCGCGTCTCGGCGACGTTGGCGCGGGCATGTGGCGGCGCGTCCTGCAGCCACGGCGCAGCCTCGACCTCGGCGAGGAGATCCTTGGTGACGCTGGCGGTGAGGCGCTCGTGCACCAGGCCGGCAACCAGGGCGAGCTGTCGTCCGCGATGCGACGCGCCGGCGGCGGGCATGTTGGTCTCTTGATCCCACGACAACAGCCACCCGATCGACTGCACCACCGCGGTGTCGCGCACGCGATCCATCAAGCGCTGGTATGCCTGTTCACCCATGGCCTGCTCCATCGCCGACCCGTGCCGGCAGGAGCCGACCCTTGCGCAGCGCGGCAGCGCGGGCAACGCGGCGGCAGGACACGAGCGCCTGGGCGCTCAGCGCGCGAGCACCGGCTCGCCCGCAGGTTCGGCCAGGCACTCGCCCAGGCCGTCCAAGAGCCCACCGTCGGTCAGCTCACGCAGCACGCGCACCGCGTCGACCAGGCCGCCCTCGCCCAGCGCCACGTCGGCGGGGTTGATGATGTTGTACGTGCAGGGCGACGCGGGGGTGTCGACGGCTTTGTGCTCGTCGCGCCACCAGAAGTAGAGCGAGTGCACGGTCCACAGGTAGGTGAACTCGTAGGCGGTGGGGTTCTCGCGCCAGGTGGCGATGCGCGCGGCGGGCACGCGGTAGCGCGGCTCGCGCGCGGCGACGATGAGCGCGGCCTCGTCGAGCGCGGCGCGGGCGTCGGCGAGGAAGGGCGCGCGCTCGCTGTCGCTTTGGGTCCAGTAGCCGTCGGCGTAGTCGTAGAGCGCGTGGATCTGTCGCGCGCGCAGCGCCAGCATCCGCATGGCGTCGTCGAGGTCATCGAACAGCTCGAGTGCCTCTGGGCGCACGTTGGCGCGCAGCGCGTGCAGCGCGTCGGCCTGCGCTGTGAAGGTGGTCTCCATGGCGGCGAGCAGCGGCTCCACCTCGGCGCTGTAGCCGGGCGGCGGGTGCAGCGGGTTGTTCATCTCGACGAGGCCGAGGCGGTCTGGCTGGGTGGTGGGCGCCTCGATGGGCACGAGCGGCAGATCGTTGACCGCGTCCAACAGGTCATCGAAGGCCTCGAAGCCCTGCAGATAGGCCTGACCATTCCTGCGGGCGACATCCGAGGGCGCCAGCGAATTGGTGCGGCCGAAGATGAGCAGCTCGCGCTGCGCGTGCGCGATCTCGACGAGCAACGGGGCCAGCGCCGGCTCGCCGAGCGCGCGCGCCATGGGTGCGAGCGCAGCGCCCAGCGCGTCGTCGTTGTCGCCGAGGTCGAGCCGCGGATCCCAGGCGGCGCGCGCGGCCACCACGTCGTTCAACCAGTAGCCCCACTCCCAGCCCGAGGAGAACACGCTCTGACCGTCCATGCGCGCGCCCACGAAATCGCCGCGTCCCATGACGCCTTGCTCCTCGTCGCGCGCCAACATGCGCAGGTCGGCCAGGCGGCGCTCGGCGTAGAGCGGCAGGAACAAGGGCACGTCGATATCGAAGCTGACCCAGTACGCGGTCTCGGGGTGCCACACCACGGTGCGGCGCCCGGCCTCGTCGTGCAGGTACTCGCGCACGTGCGCGAAGTCGCTGTTGCCATAGGTGGGCGCCGGGTCGTCGAGGCCGTAGTGCTGCACCGTGTGCGGCATGACGCCAAGGCGTGGGTCGGCGTAGCTGGGCAGGTGGTTGAAGTCGAGCGGCGCGCCGCTCTCGGGATCGACGAAGCCATCGGCGGTCTGGCCTGTGGAGGTGTGGATCTTGATGCGCGCGTCTTTGCCCCAGGCGTCGTCGAGGTGGCGCGCCACCTCGTCCATCCACTGCAGCATGCGCGCGGGCTCGGGGTGGGTGAACTCGGTGGAGCCGTTCTCGGTGGAGACGAAGTCGAAGCCGGCGCCCATGAGCCAGTCGAGGCGCGCGCGGATCTGCGCCAGCTCGTCGTCGAGCTCGCCCTCGTCGTGCAGCAGCCGGAAGGTGTGCTGCTGCACCAGCGCGATGGGCACGTCGGCGCCGGCGCGCAAGCCGAAGTCGTGCACGCGCTGCACGAGGATGCGCAGGCGACGCTGACGCTCGCTGCTGGCGGCGTAGTCTGACCACGAGGCGGCCTCGAGCAGCACCCACTCCACCTCGTTGTCGCCGTTGCCGAGCATCCACTCGAGGAACGAGTCCCACTCGGGCAGCATGGCGGCCCACGCGTCGGCGTCGTCGATGGGCCAGCCGTTCACGAGCTCGGTCAGCTCAAGGGGGTGCATGGTGTGCACGTGGATGTTGCGGATGGGCCAGCGTGGGGCGCTCGTGGCGTCGAGCGCTGGCCACTCCGCCGGTAGTGACGACGGCCGAACGGGCGCGAGCGGGTGCATGAAGGCGAAGCCGAGCTCCTCGAGGAGCGCGTAGGCGCCGTACGACACGCCGCGGCCCACGCCGGCCTCGACCAGCGTGGGCACGGCGTGCACGGTGCCGCTCGTGAGCGTGAAGCCCTCGTCGCCGACGCCGAGCAGCGCCGTGGCGCCGAGCAACGCGCGCGTGGCCGCGGTGTCGCCGAAGGCGAGCGCGCGCGAGCCCGGCGCGGCGTCGTGCGGCGGGCCGCCGGCGCCCGCGTCGACGAGCGGCAACGCCGACGCCGCCGCGAGGTGCGCGAGCAAGCGCTCCTTGACCGCGCGCGGGATGTCGTCGCCGACGGCGAGGTAGAGCGCGGGCGTACCCGGGGGCACCTGATCGGGGAAGGCGATTGCGGTGGCGCCGCGCGGCCAGGGCGCGGGATCGACGGGCAGTACCGGCGCAATCGGCTCCTGCGGGGCGTCGCAGCTGCACGCAGAGAGCGTGAGCGCAGCAAGGATCGCGGCAACGGCTCGCATCCGCGAAATGTAGCGGTGGTGTCATCGAGGACAAGGCCCGCCGGGAGCGGCGCCGCGCAACCCCCTGTGCGCGTCCTTCCAGGGAGACCAGTTGCGTCGATGCTCGCCGGGCTTGCTCCTTGCCACGACCCCTCCGTCGCGTCCTCGCCGCGTGCCGCGAGGTACGCGGCTGCAGTACTCCTTGGGCTCCTGGCAAGCCCCTGCGCCGGGCTCGATCAACACAACTGGTCTCCGCTGTAGCAGGAAGGTATCGGGAGATGGGTCGGACCTGTGGCGTCGCTTTCGACCTCGACAGGATCACGGTTGGAGGGAGCGGCAGCGCGCGCGCGCCGCGTCGAGGTCAAGGGCGGCTTCCTTCGTTCCTGGCCTGGCTGGACAGCGAGCATCGCTCCCGTCCGAGACGCAGGCAGGCGCAGCACGCCATAGCCAGTGCCGACCGCAGGCGCGCGCGCAGCCGCGGATAGCCCTGCGTCGGCGCCCTGTCGCGTCGCGGCCAAGCGGTGCGCGGTCGGCCGGTTCCCCGCAGGAACGAGCCTGAGCTCGTGCGCCATGGGCCCGCATGGGACGCGTACGATCCTGCCCCTGCCACGGGCCGGATCTCGATTGACACGGAAGTCAAGGTCGTATTGACTCTGGTGTCAACGTCTCCGAACAAGCGAGGTCCCCATGGCCAGCGAGCTGCGCTTCGACAACAAGGTCGTCGTCATCACCGGTGCCGGCAACGGGCTTGGCAAGAGCCACGCGCTCCTGTTCGGCAGCCGCGGCGCCAAGGTGGTGGTGAACGACCTCG
>JADZDP010000190.1 GCA_020850995.1 Deltaproteobacteria bacterium | reverse complement strand
AGGCGGATCACGGCGGAGCCCGGAGGCGCCGCCGAGCCGTACTTGCCGTACGGCGCAGGCGCCGCCGAGGACTCCCGCCGTGAGGCGCCCGGCAGACGCGGCCGCAGCAGACGACGATCCGATCAAGCAGTACTAGCGCTGGCACTTGGCGATGCAGCGGTTGATGCTCGCCAACAGCTCTTTGGTCTCGTCGGGTGAGAGCGCGGCGAAGCGCTTGGACTGCTCCACGGCGGGCGCCGCGCACGAGACGCGCGCCAGGCAGAACTCCTTGAGGTAGGCCACCTGCTCCTTCAGCGTCTTGAGCTCGCGCACGGGCGGACGCGCCTTCTCCCGCTCTGCCTTCTCCCGCTCCGCCTTCTCCCGCTCCGCCTTCTCCCGCTCTGCCTTCTCCCGCTCTGCCTTCTCCCGATCCGCTTTTGCACGCAGTCGATCGGCCTTCTCGCGCGCCAGGCGCTCGCGCTCGGCGGGGTCCGGGGGCGGCGGGTCGGGCCGCGTGTCCATCACGGGCTCACCGGCGTCGGCGACGGCGGGATCGCGGCCCGCGTCGGTGGCGGCGGCCGGCGCCTCACCCGCGTCGACCACGGGATCGTCGACGATCGCTGCGGCGTCGGGCGGCGCCGGCGGCGCGGGGAGCGCGCTGCCCGCGCCCGCGTCCAGCACCACCTCGACGACGCTGACGCCGGGGCCCGCTTCCCTGCGCACCAAGAGCCAGATGACGATCCCCGCGGCGGTGATGGCCAGCGCCGTCAAGACCATGAGCGCGGCGGCCCACGCCGGTCGCCCCGTGCTCGCTGGTGGGTCGGGCGCGCGCCGCCGCAGCTCGTCGGTCACCTGGGGCACGCGGCCCTGCGGCTGCGTGCCCGTGAGGCCGACCCGCGCCGCCGGCAGGTTCTCGTCGACGATGGGGCGGGTGACCGTGTGCGGCCGCTCGCGCGCCGGCCCGCCGCTCTTCGAGCGCTTCGCGGCGTTGGCGTTGGCCGCGCGCCCCGAGGTGGAGCGCGCCAACACGGTGGCGTCGGTCTGCTCGCGGGGCCCATCGCCGAAGGCGCCGCCGCCGTCGTCGTCGACGTCGGAGATCTCGGGGGCCTGCGGCAGCTGGGTCTGCGCGTCGGGGTCGAACTCCTCGCTCAACAAGTCGGCCAGGCGCGTGCGCACCTGCGCCGGTGACACCACCTGCGAGCGCCCCACCGAGCTGTGCGAGCCCGACAGGCTCGGGTCGTCGGAGATGGCCGGCGCCTCGAACAGGCGCGTGCGCGCCTCGGCCAGGCCGGTGGCCTGCAAGATCATGTCGCGCTCGGCCTGCCGCTCATCGGCGAACAGCTCGCTCATGAAGCGCGCCGAGGGACGGCGCCCGTCGCCCACGCCGCGCGTGCGCCCGAGCTCTATGACGGCGTCGCGCATGTGCGCCGCGCTGGGGAAGCGGTCCTCGGGCTCGGGCGCCAGCGCCAGATCGAGCACGCTCTTCACGGTGCGCGGCAGGCTCGCGTAGCCGCGCGGCTTGAAGGTGCCCTTCATGGCCACGCGCCAGATGTCCTCCTCCGAGAGCCCCTCGTAGAAGCGCTCGCCCACCAGGAGCTCGTAGAGCAACACGCCCGCCGAGTAGACGTCGGAGCGGCCGTCGAGGGCGCGGTCGCGCACCTGCTCGGGCGCGTTGTAGCGCAGCTTGCCCACCATGATGCCCGGGCGGGTCAGCTCGCGCTTGAGCGTGTGCGCGGCCAGCCCGAAGTCGATGAGCTTCACGTGGCCGTCGAAGCCGAGCATCAGGTTGTGCGGCGAGACGTCGCGGTGCACCACGCCGAGCGAGGCGCCGGTGCGCGGGTCGCTGAAGGCGTGCGCGTAGGCCAGCGACTCGAGCATCTGCACCATGCCGTGGAAGATGACCTCGTCGGGGATGGGCCGCTTGAGCTTCTGCGCCCGCGTCTGGATGTCTCTGAAGTTGCGACCCGAGATGAACTCCAGCGCCAGGAAGTACGTGCGGTCGATGACGCCGGCGTCGAGCGTGTGACAGATGCACGGGTGATCGAGCAGCTGGATGATGCGCGCTTCGTCGAGGAAGCGGCCGATGGCCTCGCGGTCTTCGCGCAGGTCGGTGCGCACGGTCTTGACCACGCACACTTCGTCGGTGGGCTCGCCCTTCACCGGGCGCAGCGCCAGGAACACCTGGCCCATGCCGCCCTGCGCGATCAGCCGAATCAGCGTGAACGCACCGAAGGGACGGGGCAGCTTGTTCAGGGACTCGAGGGACGTGCCCATGCGCTGGTGGACGGCTCCGAAGTTTGCGGCCCTCTCGGGGAAACTGATAGCACGGGAGAACGATCTCATGGTTCCGTCGGTGCTGCTCCTGTCATGTGCGCTCGCCCAGGCGAGCCCGGCCACCGGCTCGCTCATGCTCTTGACCACCGTGGGCGAGGCCCCGGAGGCCGATCGGCGCGCGCTCGACGCCGCGCTGCGTAACGCCGTCGAGGGGGAGCCTGGCTTCACCCTCCTGTCGGCGGCCGAGACGCGCGAGCAGTTGAGCGCGCTGGCGGACATGGGTCTCATCTGCATGCCCGACGACGCCACCTGCTTCGTCAAGCTCGGCATGGCCGCCGGCGTCGACGTGGTGGTGGTGCCGGTGGCCGACGGCGCCGGCGGCACGACGGCGCTCACCCTGCGGGTCGTCGATGTGGCCGCGGCCAAGGAGCTGCGTCAGGCCGCGGCCGAGCTCGACGTGGCCGACCAGGCCGCCATCGCGCGCCTGGCGCGGCAGGGGCTGGGGCTCGAGGGGGCGGAGAAGCCGCCGCCCTCGGAGGGCGAGGGCGAAGGCGAGGGCGAGGGCGACAAGCCGCCGCCGCCGCCTCCCGGGGGGCCGCCCGTGGGGCTCATCGTCACCGGTGTTGGCGGCGCGCTGGCTGGCCTGGCGATCACGGGTGCGGTGGTGTGCGACCTCATCTATGCCGACGTCATCGCCGTGGCCGATGCCAAGGCGCGCCGCGAGCTCTATCAGCCCTTGGGCGCCGCGCTCTGGATCACCAGCGCGGTTGGCCTGGGCGTTCTAGGATCGGGCGTGGTCCTCATGGCGACGAGCCCAAGCCCCGAATGAACACCCCCCGCATCCTCCTCCTGCTCGCACTGGCCACCGGCGCCAACGGCTGCACCCTCCTGGCGGCCTTCGCCGGCGGCCCCCCCTGCGACGAGAACGGCGACTGCGAGGGCGGCCAAGTGTGCGTGGCGAAGTTCTGCGTGGAGCGCACGGCACCGAGCGAGGGCGAGGGTGAGGGTGAAGGCGAGGGTGAGGGTGAAGGCGAGGGTGAGGGTGAAGGCGAGGGTGAGGGTGAAGGCGAGGGTGAAGGTGAGGGCGAGGGCGAAGGTGAGGGTGAAGGCGAGGGCGAGGGTGAAGGCGAAGGCGAGGGCGAGGGCGAGGGCGAGCCCACCATGACGGTGTGCAGCGGCGGCCCGGCCGTGCCGGTGCCTCAGTGGCACGACGGCGATTACGAGCGGCGCATGCCCCTCGGGCTGTGCGACAGCGCCGCGCCCGACGCCGCGGTCACCAACCTGCCAGTGACCGTGATCTTGCGCGACGCCAACTTCGACTTTGGCTTGGCCGAGGACGATGGGGTCGACGTGATCTTCGTGGACCATCGCAGCGGCGGCGCCGGCACCATCCTGCCCTTCGAGCGCTCCGAGTACCGCGACGGCTACGCGCTCTTCTTCGTGCGCGTGGGCAGCTTCAACCCGCACGATCGCGGCGACGCCATCTGGCTCTACTTCGATTGGCCCTCGCCGACGGAGCGGCAGAACGTCGCGGCGACCTGGACTGACTTCAACGGCGTGTGGCACTTCGATAACGACGGTAGCTGGAACGACTTCGTCCGCGAGGCGCGCGACCCCCTGGGCACCCCTGCGCAGCAGTACGGCGCCGGCATCTATGCGGACTTCACTGCGCCGCTCCATGGCTCCCTGGACCTCGTCCAAGGCAACTCGTTCGTCTCGGGTCGCCCCGGCGGTGCCCGGGTCGACAACGGCTCGATGTCGTTCATGGTGGGGCCCAATACCGACAACGTGATGTCCGGTGGCCACGCCGTCGTGCTCGATCGTTGGGAGGGCTACGCCGGCTTTGGCAACCACACCATGCACGTCACCATCAACGGCGACACCAGGGTGGGCATCAGCCGCCCGACCAACGGCACGGGCACCTACCTGTTGCTGAGCGCCGTCGGCGCTGTGCCGACCAACGTATTCAGCGTCGTCACCGCGACCTGGACGAGCTCACGCATCGATCTCTACGTGAACGGCACATCAGTAGGAGGCATCGACCACACGGCAGGCCTGCTGGTGGATGATACTGAGTCCGACACATACCTGGCGGCGCAGGTCTTGATGGGGATCGCCAGCAGCAACGACTACCAGCTCGCCGCTCGCCTCGACGAGGTGCGCGTCAGCAACGCCGCGCGCTCCGCCGCCTACGTGCGCGCCGAGGCCCGCGCGCACCTCGAGCAACTCCTGCAGTTCGGCGCCGTCGAAGAGTACTGAGCGCGGCGCCCAGCGGATGTGGCAGCGCGCCGCACCGCCCGTGCATTGACACCGCTCGCACGGGGTTTTAGCGACCTCGGGTCACGATCTCGACGAGAGGCCGCCCGTGGAGCTGAACGCCACCATCTTCTTGCAGGCCGCGATCTTCTTCATGCTCTTGGCCTGGCTCACGCCCACCCTGTTCGAGCCCTTCCTGAAGCTGTTCGAGGAGCGCGAGCGCCGCATCGTGGGCGCGGCGGAAGAGGCCAAGCGCCTGGCGGGCTCGGCCGACGAGCGCGCGGCGCTCATCGAGGCCAAGACCAAGGACGCGCAGGCCGAGGCGCGCAAGGTGCTGGCCGAGCTGCGCGCCAAGGCCGGCGTGCGCGAGGCGGAGATCGTGGCAGCGGCGCGCGCCAAGGCCGGCGAGCGCCTCGAGGAGGCGCGCGCCGACCTGTTCGAGGCCGCCGAGGGGGCACGCCGCGAGCTGCGCGAGCAGGCCAAGGCCATCTCCGGCGACATCGCGCAGAAGATCCTCGGGAGGGCGGCATGAGGCGCTTGCTCGCTCGCCTGTTCGTCATCGTCCCCGTCATCACGGCGGCCACCTCGGCCCTCGCCGAAGGCGCCGCCCACGGCGGCGGCGAGCACCACGCCGAGGTGAAGAACATGTGGGGCATCGGCGCCGAGCATGCCGAGAGCCCGGCGCTCGGCCTCTTGTCCATCACCTTCCTCGCGTTCCTGGGCGTGCTCGTCGTGGCGCTCAGGAAGCCCCTCGGCGTCTACCTCGAGAACCGCGCCGACACCGTCAAGAAGGCCATCGAGGAGGCCAAGCGCGCGCGTGACGCTGCCGAGGCACGGGCCAAGGACGCCGAGGCCAAGCTGGCGGCCCTGGGTGGCGAGGTGCTGCGCCTCAAGGCGGACTTCGAGGCGCAAGGCAAGGCCGAGGCCGAGCGCCTGGAGAAGCTCGCGCACGACGCCGCGGCGCGCATCGCCAAGGACGCCGAAGACACCATCGCCGCCGAGGCACAGCGGGCGCAGCTCACCCTGCGCCAAGAGGCCGCGCGCCTCGCCCTCGAGCTGGCCGAGGAGCGCATCCGCGGCGCCGTGGGCGACGCCGACGAGGCGCGCCTGCAGAAGTCGCTGGTGGACGAGCTGCACGCCTGATCCCCCGCGCAGAGTAGACTCGGTGCGGTGAACCGCGCCGCGCTCGTCCTGCTCGCGCTCGTCGACATGCTGCTGGCCCCGCTGAGCGCGTCTTGCGTCCAGCGCCCAGCGCTCGATGACAAGGCCTGCGACCAGGCCCACCCCTGCGTCGAGGGCTATCGCTGCACGGCCGCGGGCCTCTGCGTCCTCGGAGGCACGGCGGAGGGCGAGGGTGAGGGTGAGGGTGAGGGTGAGGGCGAGGGCGAGGGCGAGGGCGAGGGTGAGGGCGAGGGCGAGGGTGAGGGCGAGGGCGAAGGCGAGGGCGAGGGCGAGGGCGAGGATGAGCTGGTGGTGGTGCCGCTGAGGGGCTCGACCCTGTGGGGTGACTGGATCGACGAGGACAGCGGCACCCGCTGCACGGGCAACGAAGAGGCCCTGCCCGGATTCCGTTGCCAGCATGCCGGCGAAGCGCTGGCCGCCGAATTGCCGCCGGGGGTCGATTGTGGCGACGTGTGGGACGTCCACGACGAGCTGAACGTGTTCGGCTGGTGGTGCGAGGACGGCGCGCCGGCGCGCATCGTGTGCGATGGCCTGTTGCCGGGCAACGGCCTGTACCAGCTGCTCGACACCGTCGGCCCGCCGGCCTTCGTCCCCGAGCGCCTGTACGTCACCGTGGCGAGCGGCGATCAGCTGACCAGCGCGAGCTCGGTGTGGTGGTCGAACACCGTGCTGGTCGAGAGCGACGGCGCGGCCACGGTGCCAAACTCGGTGGTCATTGTGGACAGCGGCTTCAGCGGCGTGTTCACCATCGGCGCCGACGGCGTCTCGGCCATCGCCACAGGCGCCGTGCAGTTCGACGTCGCCAATCGTGAGCGCGTGTGGCTGGAAGGCCTGCTGACCTCGTCGGGAAGCGTCGAGGTCATCGATGTCACGGACTCGTCGTTGGTGGTGATCAACGTGTCCTCCTTGAGCGGCGCCGACAACGCCGAGGGCATCGACCTGTTGCGCTCCGACGCCGTGCTGGTGCGCGACACGGTGAGCTGGGACAACAAGGTGGGCATCGACATCGACTCGTCGGACCACGTGGGCGTGCAGCGGGTGAGCGCTGCGCGCAACCATAGCCATGGCATCACCATGCTCGACTCAGCGCGCTGCGCGCTGAGCGAGGTCAACGCCACCCAGAATTTCGACGCCGGCCCGAGCGTCATTGGCTACGGCATTCGCCTGACCAACGCGCACCACAACGTGCTCGAGCGCGTCATTGCTTCGCACAACGCCGAGGTGGCGATCGGCCTGGTGGGCCCGGCCAGCGAGGACAACCTGCTCATCGGCGTCAGCGTCCTCGGCAACCTGAGCGGCCTCGAGATCGAGGAGGCCAGCGCCAACGTGGTCATGAACACCGTGGTCACGCAAAACCAATATGGCGTGCAGCTCTTCGGCACCGCCGAAGACAACGTGCTGCATGGCGTGGCCGTCACCGATAACGGCACGGGGGTCTACGCCGAGGCCAGCACCAGCGCCAATCTGATCGGCGGCCGCGTGGTGCTCGCCAACGACGATGACTGCATCGTCGAGGCGCCCGGCGCCCTCGCCATGGACCCGGCAAGCTGCGCCCCAACCGACGCCGACGCCGAGCTCGTGCGCGCGGAGCTGCCAAGCTCCACCTGGGTGGGCGAGGCCGACTGGCTCGAGACCTCGACCATCAGCGAGTGGCACCTGGTGCCGCCCCATACCTGGGTTGCCGCCTACCCCGAGCGGGGTCCCTGCGGCGACCAGTGCGCCGACTCCAACCAGACCCTCCAGGGCGCAAGCCCCCTGCGCGACGCCGTACCCGTGGCGCGCGCCAGCTTCACGCGCACCAACGGCGACGGCGTGCTCGAGTCCATCGTGCTCGGCGCCATGAGCGTCTCGGCCGAGCTGTGCAGCGGCGAAGGCGAGTGCCTGCTCTACCGCCACCTGGGCGCCTACCAGGGCAGCGACATCGACGACAGCAACGTGGATGGGCTCTTGGTGTTCACCGACCCCTGAGGCCTGGCCCCAGATCGAGCCGGCGGTCGCGATCTTGGGGCAATTCGCCGCACGGCGCCGTCGGGCCGCCGCCCGGCGCGTGTGTTGACACCCCCCCAGCGCCTCGGTAGCCCCGCGCCCATGCAGGAAGGCACCGTCGGCCGTCGCTATGCGCGCGCGCTCTTGTCGTCGCTCGAAAAGGAGGGCGAGGACAAGCTCAAGGCCGTGGAGGGCGAGCTGTCGGCGCTGGCGGCGCTGCTCGACCGCCGCAGCGGCCACGCCGACTTCCGCCAGGCCATGCTCAACCCCAGCTTCAACCTCGAGCAGCGCAAGGCCGTGCTCAAGGCCATCGGCGAGGCCCACAAGGTCGACGCCGCCACCGCCCGCTTCGTGGCGCTGCTCGTCGACAAAGACCGCATCCCGCAGCTGCCGGCCATCGCCGCCGCCTTCCGCGACGAGGTCGACGCCAAGGTGGGCCGCGTGCGCGCCACCATCCTCACCGCCAAGCCGCTCTCGGCGACCGCTTTGTCCGACATTGTGCGCGGGCTCGAGCAGCGCACGGGCAAGAAGGTCATCCCCGACGTCGCCGTGGACCCGAGCGTGATCGCGGGCGTGCGCGCCAAGATCGGCGGCACGGTGTTCGACGCCACGGTGCGTGCGCGCCTCGACCGCCTGCGCGCAGAATTCCAGGTCCAGTAGCTCACCTTCGTTTGGGCCGAGGCCCGCCCCCGCTGCCCGCTCTTGTTCGACACTGACGACGAGGACACGCCATGCAGGTTCGCGCTGAAGAGATCTCCCGGATCATCAAGGGCCAGATCCAGGCCTTCGACCAGAAGACCGAGGTGCAAGAGACCGGCTCGGTGCTGGCCGTGGGCGACGGCGTAGCGCGCATCTTCGGCCTTGAGAAGGCGCAGGCCGGCGAGCTCGTGGAGTTCCAAAACGGCGTCAAGGGCCTGGTGCTCAACCTCAACGAGGACAGCGTGGGTATCGCCATCATGGGCGACGACTCGGGCATCCGCGAGGGCGACACCATCAAGCGCACCGGCCGCATCGCCGACGTGGGCGTGGGCGACGCCGTGCTCGGCCGCGTGCTGAACGGCCTGGGCGAGCCCATCGACGGCAAGGGCGCGCTCGCCTCCAAGGAGCGCCGCATCATCGAGAGCAAGGCGCCGGGCATCATCGCGCGCAAGAGCGTGCACGAGCCCTTGCAGACCGGCCTCATGGCCATCGACGCCATGATCCCCGTGGGTCGTGGGCAGCGCGAGCTCATCATCGGCGACCGCCAGACCGGCAAGACCGCCGTGGCCACCGACACCATCATCAACCAGAAGGGCCTAGGCGTAAAATGCATCTACGTCGCCATCGGCCAGAAGCAGTCGACGGTGGCGCAGGTGGTGGACAAGCTCACGCAGCACGGCGCCATGGAGTACACCGTCGTCGTCGCCGCCAGCGCGTCCGACCCGGCGCCGCTGCAGTTCTTGGCCCCCTACACCGGCTGCACCATCGGTGAGTTCTGGCGTGACAACGGCGAGCACGCGCTCATCGTGTACGACGACCTCTCGAAGCAGGCCGTGGCGTACCGGCAGCTCTCGCTCTTGCTGCGCCGCCCGCCTGGCCGCGAGGCGTACCCGGGCGACGTGTTCTACCTCCACAGCCGCCTGCTCGAGCGCGCCTGCAAGATCACCACCGACGAGGCGGAGCTCAAGGCCTACCCGAACATCAAGAAGGGCGGCGGCTCGCTGACGGCGCTGCCGGTGATCGAGACCCAGGCCGGCGACGTGTCGGCGTACATCCCCACCAACGTCATCTCCATCACCGATGGCCAGATCTTCCTCGAGAGCGATCTGTTCTTCCAGGGCCAGCGCCCGGCCATGAACGTCGGCATCTCGGTGAGCCGCGTCGGCGGCTCCGCGCAGGTGGCGGCGATGAAGCAGCTCGCCGGCACCATGCGCCTCGACCTCGCGCAGTACCGCGAGCTCGCGGCCTTCGCGCAGTTCGGCTCCGACCTCGACAAGGCCACGCAGGAGCAGCTCGCCAAGGGCGAGCGGCTCATGGAGCTGCTCAAGCAGGGCCAGTACAAGCCCTGGCCGGTGGAGCAGCAGATCGTGCTCATCTTCGCGGCCACGCAGAACCGCCCGGGCCAGCGCTACAGCTGGGTGCGCAAGTACGCGAAGACCGAGGTGCCGCGCTACGCCAAGGAGCTGGTCGACTTCCTCAAGTCGAAGCACAGCAGCCTGCTCGACGACATCAAGAACAACCCGAAGCAGAAGATCGACCCGGTGCGTGAGCGTGTCGAGAAGGCGCTCGCCGAGTTCGAGGGCATCTTCCAGGGCAAGACGGTCGAGGTCTGACCGTGTTTGGCGAGCGGCGCGTAGTGCAGCCGCTCGCAACAGCCCGCGCCTCGGGCGCGAGGAGTTGAGCCGTGGCCTCCCTGCGCGACATTCGTAAGCGAATCAAGAGCGTCAAGAATTCGCAGAAGATCACCAAGGCCATGAAGATGGTCTCGGCGGCCAAGCTGCGTCGAGCCGAGCAGCGGGTGAAGGCGGCGCGCCCCTACGCGGAGAAGATCGCGCGCACCTGCGCCGGCTTGGCCAAGCGCGCCGAGGCCATGGGCGAGGCGCCGCACCCGCTCTTGACCGCGCGACCCGCGGCCAAGAAGGGCGGCACCGTCGAGATCTTGTCCATCACCTCCGACCGCGGGCTGTGCGGCGCCTTCAACTCCAACATCACGCGCCGCACCATGCGGCAGCGCTTCGACCTGAAGGACAGCGCTCGTGAGATCCGCGTCTCCACCGTTGGCCGCAAGGCCACCGAGGCGATGAAGCGCGAGAAGGTCGCGGTGCGCAAACACTACGAGAAGGTGGTGGAGGCGCCGAGCTACGACAAGGCGCAGGCCATCGCCCTCGAGCTGTCGGAGGCCTACGAGAAGGGCGAGATCGACGCGCTCTTCCTCGTCTACAACGAGTTCGTCAACGCCAGCACGCAGCGGGTGGTGGTGGACCAGGTGCTGCCCATCGAGCCGGCCGAGGTGGGCCCAGGCGAGGTGTTGAGCGACCACGAGTACGAGCCCGACCGCGACGCCCTCTTGTCGACGCTCCTGCCCCGCCAGCTCGCGACGCGCATCTACCGCGCCGTCATCGAGAGCGTTGCCGCCGAGCACGCCGCGCGCATGTCGGCCATGGACAACGCCTCGAAGAACGCCAAGGAGATGGTCGACTCGCTGACGCTCTACGCCAACCGCGTGCGCCAGGCGGCCATCACCAAGGAGTTGATGGAGATCATCGGCGGCGCCGAGGCGCTCAAGGGCTGATCGTTTTTCGCGGGGGTACCGTGAGCGCACACGGGGCAGCTCCGTCGGTGCAGGAGCTGGTGCGGGGCGTCGTCGCCCTCGCGTGCGTCGTGGGCGTGCGCCTGCTGCTCGAGCGCATCGGGGTGCCAGGCAGCGCGGGGCCGCTGTTCGCGCTCGGCTTCCTCGTGGTCGCCGGCTACGTGTGCGGCGGTATCGCTGCCTTCCTGCGCCTGCCGCGCCTCACCGGCTACCTGCTCGCCGGGCTCGCCGCCGGTCCTCAAGGTGCTGGGCTCATCGACAGTCACGACGTCAAGGCGCTGATGCTGGTGAACACGCTGGCGCTGGCGCTCATCGCGCTGCAAGCGGGCGCCGAGATCACGCTGCCCGTGCTGCGGCGGAGCTGGTGGAGCGTGAGCGCCTCCGCCCTGGCGCAGCTCGCTATCGTCATTCCTGGCGTGGGCTTGGCCTTCTGGGGACTCTCCTCCACGCTACCCTTCACCGAGGGCTTGAGCACCACCGGCATGCTCGTGGTGGCGCTCTTGTGGGGCACGCTGGCCTTCACCCGCTCGCCCTCGGTCACCATCGCGGTCCTCGCCGAGACCCGCGCCAAGGGGCCGCTCACCGACTGGTCCATCGGTATCGTCGTGCTCCTCGACGTGCTGATCTTGCCGATCTTCGCCATCGTGCTCGGCGTGACCAAAAGCGAGCTGGTGGGCGACG
Source organism: Deltaproteobacteria bacterium (assembly GCA_020850995.1). Lineage (GTDB taxonomy): Bacteria > Myxococcota > UBA727 > UBA727 > VGSZ01 > JACOUT01. Next base: position 2,351 of record JADZDP010000190.1, on the reverse strand, counting down.
AGCTCCACCTCGACATGCTGGCGACACTTGGTCACGAGTTGTTTTCGTCGGTGGCTGCGGGCGTCACGCTCGGATTGGCCGTTGGCGCGCTGCTGCGTTTCGTGGATCGCGAGCGCGTGTTGGTGCTGGTGGTGTTCTCGTACGGCGTCACGGCGCTGTGTACCTACCTCGGGTACGACACCCTCTTTGTGTTCGTCATCGCAGGCTTCGTGGTCATGAACCTGACCCGCTCGGGCGCTCCGCTCATGAGCGCGACGGAGAGCACCAGCGGCATCGTGATGATCGTGTTCTTCGCCACGGCGGGCGCCAAGCTCGACCTCGCTGCCCTCTATGCGCTCTGGCCCGCCGTGCTCGCGCTGGTGGTGGCGCGGGTCGTCGCCAGCGTGATCGCCGCACGGGTCGGCCACGCCCTCGCCAAGGATCCCGCACCGGTGCGGAGCAACGCTTGGCTGGTGTTGGTATCGCAGGCGGGCGTGACCATCGGCCTCGCCACCATCATCGCCGACAGCCTTCCGGGCGTTGGCAGTGGCTTTGCCTCACTGTGTATCGCGGTGGTAGCGCTCAACACCATCGTGGGGGCCGCGCTCACCAAGTGGGCGCTGGCGCGCGCAGGCGAGATCCCGCAGGACGCCCCCGGGCACGACAAGCCTGAGCACGCCTGATCAGCGCCAGCGCTGGTCTTGCCGCAACAAGAGCGAGTTGCCGAACACGTACTCGAGCCCCACCCACGACCAGTAGGTGACGTCGCCGTAGGAGCCGCCGCCGTAGAAGGCCTCGAGCGGCGGCAGCTGCGACTGATCTTTGGGCTCGTTGAGCAGGCCGTTTCGGTAGCTGAGCTCGCCCTGCACTTGCAGCGAGAGATCATCGAGGATGCGCCAGGTGAGCCCGCCGTTGGCCGAGATGGAAGAGTAGTTGAGGTCATCGACCACGCTCTGCGCTGTCAGGCCGCCGTTCAGATCGACGCGAGAGAAGTGCCAGGCGCCGAACACGCGTGCGCGGTGGCGCAGCTCGTCGAGGCTACGTCGCAACAGCACGGTCTCGTAGACATACTCGTGGTGTTCGGCGCCGATCTCGTAGCGCACTCCCACGTTGGCCTCGTCAGTCTTCAAGAAGGGCGACAGCATCCACTCGACGCCCACCTGGGTGCCGCCCCGTAGCAGGTAGTTCTCCTGCGGCTCGCGCATCACGTAGGCGTTGGCGCCGACGGCGAAGCCGGCGCCCAAGGTGCGCACCACCGTCCCGTCGGTGCCGAGGTTGAAGTTCTGGTAGGTGTCTTCCGGGTCATCGCTGCCGTCGTCGAGGTGCACGAAGCGGTAGTGGCTCCAGCCGTAGCCGTGCAGGCGCCACGCGGGGTTTGACCAATTCACCTCGACGTTGCCGTAGGCCGAGAGCTGCGTCACGCCAGAGGCGTTGGCGTTGAACCCGAGCGAAGGAGCAACGTACCAGCCGGTCTGCTCGTCGTCCTTGCGCGCCTGGCGGGGCCCTGCGTCGGGGTCACGCAGGCGCAGCACCAAGGCGTCACCGTCGCTGGTGCCGGGCTGGTCGAGCGAGAACAGGTGCGCCGTGCCTTTGTGCAAGTCGCCCACCAAGCGCAACAGCACTGCGTCGTCGGAGAAGCCGCGCGGTACGCGGTCCTCGAGGGTGAAGGTGGAGCCGTCCTTGCCGTGCACGTCGATGCGGAAGGCGGTGCCGTCGGCGTTGTCGATGGCGCGCACGTGCACCGAGGTGTCGGGGCTGTTGGGGTTGTTGGGGTCGGCGGCGTCGGCCGCGGAGCGCGCGAACGCGCCGTTCGAGAAGAAGGCCTGCGCCAGCCGATCGCACGATACGCTGCTGCTCGTCAGGTAGCAGTCCCACGCGACGTCGAGGGCGGCTTGGGCGGGCGCTGCGTGCGCGGTGATGACGACGGCGCCGAGCAGCGCGAGGGCCGTGAAGTGGCGAGCGGATCGATCGCAGCAGCTTGGCATCGGGGACCCCAGGAGCCGTGCCAACGCACGAGCAGCATACGTCATTCGCAGCGCGCGACCGCTGTCAGGGAGCCGCGCGTCAACCCTTGAGCTCACTTGCATCTGCACTGATCCGCGAAGGGCATGGCCACGAGGTAAAGGAGCAGCGGAGGGCCATCCCGGTCGGGATGGACCGAGCACGCGACGCAGCGATCGTGGCCAGGACCAAGCGAAGTGGTGCAGATGCAAGTGGACTCAGGGGTTAGGGCCCGCGAACGGATAAGTCGATCGGTGATCGCGAGCGAGGCGCGTCGATGGCAAGGAGCCCCGCAGGGCCGTGGCCGTCGCCACGGACCGAGGACGCGACGCCGCCAGCGACGATGGATCGCTCGCGAGGACGATTGAGTT
>JADZDP010000189.1 GCA_020850995.1 Deltaproteobacteria bacterium | reverse complement strand
TCGTCGCCAACCTCCCGGCGGTGCTTCACGCGATCCGTGCGGCGCTCGAACCCAGCACGGCCCCCTCCGAAGGAGGGGGGCAGGGGGGTGGGCGTCAAGTGCCGGCGAGGCGCGCCATTGTGGCTGCGCCTCAACGTGATCCGGTTTAGCTCCGGCTCCGCACCAACGCGAGCCAGCGCTGCTCCACCTCGGGCGTGAGCGCGAAGGGCGCGAGCGCGATGCGGAAGCCCTGCGGGATGGCCGTGCACGACTGCGCCGTGGCCCACAGCGCGAGCGGCGGCTCGGTCCCGAGCTCGAGCGACGCGAGGAAGCTCTCCTGCAGCGGCTCCGCACCCTCGAGGACCAGCGCGCGCGGGGCCATGCCGATGACCGCGTAGGTCTTCGTGGGCGTCTTCGCGAGGCGCGCCACGAGCGGCGCGCGCGCGCCCGGCGTCGCGGGGACCGGTGCCGCCACCGGCCGCGGCGCCACGCGCGAGGGCGCCGGCGGCAAGGGCGGCTCGGCGCTCGCCTCGAAGGCCGCGATGAGCGCCGCGCTCTCGGGCAGCGCCTTGGCCACCTCGTCGCGCTCGCCCACCGGCACTAGCTCGGCGAGCTCGGCCTCGCTCACGCGGTCGCGCTCGTCGGCCAGGCGCGCCACCGCGGCGGCGACGTCGATGACCCGGCACAGCGCCGGGTCGGCGGCGTGGTCGGCCGGGCGCGCCGACAGCACGTCGGTGAGGGGCTGCGGCAGCTGCCAGCGCGTGGCCACGAGCGCGCCAAGGTCGCCGCGGAAGTGATCGAGCACGCGCAGCCAGAAGCGCATGGGCTCCACCGGGAAGCCCGGATGGTGCAGCAAGTACTCCTCGAGGCCGAGCGCCCCCACCACCTCGCCAAAGGGGCGCAACAGGCCCGCGAGGAAGGCCTCGCCGGGGCTCGCCTTGCGCAGCCCCGCCAGGTGGGCCGCCACGATGGCGGTGGTCACGCTTCGATGCCACAGGTGGCTGCGCAGGCTCGCGAGCGGGCCCTTCTTCGCCGACGTGGAGCCAACGCCCGCGCCCCACACCACGCGCGACACCTCCCTGAGCCCCAGGCGTCGCACCGCAGCGTCGATGCTGGTGAGGGCCTGCCCGCGGGAGTACGCCGCGCTGTTCGCCACCTTGATGATGGCGGCCACCAGCGCGGGATCGGCCGCCAAGGTGCGCGCGATCTCGTCGAGGCTGGCGTTGTCCGCGCGCAAGAGCGCGTCGACGCGCATGGCCACCGCGGGGTAGGGCGGCACCGGCAGCTTGCCCGAGGCGACCAGCGCGAGCATCTCGGCGCCTACCTCGAGGAGCAGGGGCTCTGGCGCCGCTGCGCTGGTGCTCGCAGGGCCGCGCAGGGCAGCAAGCGCGGCCACGAGCTCGCCGAGGACCTGCTCTTCGTTGCGCCCGTTGACGCGCACCTCCTCGAGCGCGGCGCGGTTGAAGGCGTCGTGGTGCGACACGTCCTCACAGCAGAGGCAGAGCGTGTTGCCGCAGTCGCAGTTGCGGAACACCAAGAGGCCGAGCGGGTCGTCGTTGCCGGCGATGTGGTCGAGCTTGGGCGCGCCCTTGGGTGCCGTGTGGGCCACCAGATCGCCGAAGTCTGGGAAGACGCGCTTGCAGCGCGAGCACACGCGGGGGAACTGTGCGGAACAGGCCCCGTGCGACGACTCGAGGAAGGGCCCGAACCACGCCATGACGGCCAGGCTACGCCAAGGCCGGACCGCGGTTCTATCTCTGAGTGCGCGCGCCCCCTTCCCGCGCGCTCGGGCGATTCCGGCGGGATCCCGGCTTAGGTCCACGGGGCCTCGCGCCGAAGAGCTACGAGAGGGCCGTGCGCGAGCGCCGTGGGGGCGGATCGACGGCTGCCCCAGGCGGTCGCGAGGCGCACAGGTGCGCGGTGGTGCTGCATGCAGGTGGTCCTGGTCGACGACGAGCCTCTCATCCTCCGCGGCATGCAGCGCGTGCTGCGCCAGGGCGTGGCCGGCGTGGTCATCAGGAGCTTCGAGAGCGGCGAGCAGGCGCTCACCGCGCTCGGGGAGCTTGCCTGCGACGTCATCATCACCGACATGCGCATGCCGGCGATGGACGGCGCGGCGCTCCTCGAGCGGGTGCACGCGCTGCACCCGGGCACTGTCCGCATCGTCCTCACCGGCGACTGCGACGATCGCACGGTGCTGCGCGTGACGCCGCACATGCACCAGTTCCTCGCCAAGCCCTGTCCGCCGGAGATGCTCTCCGACACGGTCAAGCGCGCCTCGGCCATGCGCGCGCTCCTGCGCAACGACAAGCTGTGGAAGGCATTGGGTGGCATCAGCCGCCTGCCGAGCTTGCCGGCCATCTACCTCGAGCTGCAGACCACGCTCGCCGACCCGCGCGCCAGCAGCGCCACCATCGCGCACGTCGTCGAGCGAGACGCAGCGCTCACGACCAAGATGCTGCAGATCGGCAACTCCTCCTACTTCGGCGCTGTGCGCGCGGTGGTGAGCGTGGAAGAGGCGGTGCGACGCGTGGGCGTGCGGCTCCTGCAGGGCCTGGCGCTGTCGCTCGCCGTGTTCGAGGCGGCACGCAAGGAGCTGCTGCCCTCGTGGGTCGATCTCGACGCCATGCAGGCGCGCGCGCTCAAGCGCCTCGAGCTCGTGCGGCGCCTCGGGCACGATCACGACGACATCATGCTCGCGGCCCTCCTCGCCGACGTGGGCGTGCTCGCGCTCGCGGCGAGCGCGCCCGAGGCCGCTGCCCAGATCGGCTTGCGCGTGCGCGCGGGCATGGCACTCGTCGACGCCGAGACCGAGATCGTGGGCGTCACCCACGCCGAGGTCGGCGCCTACCTGCTCGGTCTGTGGGGCCTGCCGCTCGCTGTCGTGGAAGGGGTCGCGTGGCAGCTCCGCCCGGGCGACACCGTGGCCTACGACAAGACGCCGATCTTGCGCTTGCACGTGGCCACGCAGGTCGCGGCCGAGCAGCCGCTCGACGAGGACACGCTCGCCGCGGCAGGCTTGCTCGACAAGGCCCGCGCCATCGAGGCGGAGCTGCGCGAGGAGCGCTGAACGCACGCGCGTCACTCCGCGCCAGTCCCCGGCACGCGCCCGGTGACGCGGTACACGAAGGCCAGCACGCCGGCCACCGCTTGGTACACCTCGGCGGGCACCTCCTGCCCCACGCGCACCTTCTTCACCAAGAAGCGTGCGAGCGGGATGTTCTGCACGACGGGCACGCCGTGCTGCACCGCCAGCTCGCGCATGCGCGCGGCCTGTTCGCCCTTGCCTTTGGCGATGACGCGCGGCGCGCCGTCGCGCTTGCGTCGGTAGCGCACGGCGATGGCGATGTGTGTGGGGTTGACCACCAGCGCATCGGCGCGCGGCACCTCAATGTCGATGCGCCCCTTGAGGAGGTCGCGGTGCTTGCGGCGACGACGTCCCTTCACCAAGGGATCGCCCTCCTCTTCCTTGTGCTCGCGCTTGAGCTCGTCCTTGCGCATGCGCAGGCGCTGCGTGTAGCGGTAGCGCTGAAGCACCAAATCGAGCGCGGCGATGGCGCCGGCCACGAGCGCTAGGCGCACGAGCCCGCCCGCGAGCATGGCCACCGGCGGCGCCGCCAGCCCCGCGGGGAAGCGCGTGGCCTCGATGAAGCGCTCGAGCGCGCCAACGCCCGCCCACACCAGCGCGCTCGCCTTCACCACCGCGAACACGAGATCGACCGCGCCCTCCTTGGTGAAGGCGTGGAAGAGCCGGCGCAGCGAGAAGAGGCGATCGGGCTTGGGGATCAGGAGGTTTGGCCACACGCCGAAGCCGGTCTGCGCGCCACCCGTGACCACGGCCACCAGCCAGATCACCGCGAGCACCGCCACGGAGAGGCCCACCAGCGGCAGGCCGGCGTCGACGAGCTCACGCGGCGATCCACCGGCGAGCATCAACGAGCGCCGCACCCAGTCGAGCGCCGCGTCGCTGACGGCGCCGCTGGCCAGCCACAGCGTTGTCACGGCCGCCAACAACGCCGCCGCGCCGCCCACGTCGCGGCTGAGCGCGACCTGACCCTCTTTGCGCGCCTCATCGAGCCGTCGTGGGCTTGGGTCTTCTGTGCGTTCGTCTTGATCATCCGCTTGCTCGGCCACGGCTCAACCCCCGAGCGTGGCCAACGCGCTGGTGGTGGCGCCGATGGTCTGTGCCACCACCACGTCGAGCCAGGTGAGCGCCACGTAGCCGAACACGAAGAGCGGCGCCGCGAAGCCGAGGTTCGCCAGGCCCATTTGCGGCACCGCGCGGCCCACCACGCCGAGCGCGACGTGCGCGGCCGAGGTCGCCGCCAGCGACACGAGCGCGAGCCGTCCCGCCAGCACCACGGCGCCCACGATGGCGCCGGGCGCGAACGCGATCAGCTCGTCGAGCGATGCCAGCGTCCCCGCCGGGTGCTCGACGGCGAGGCGGCAGATGAAGGCGATCAGGTCGCGGTGCAGGCCAGCGGCGATGGCGGCGCCCAAGGCCGCGATGAGCGCGAAGTCGCCGACGACGGTGGAGGGCACGCCGTTGATGGGATCGACGGCGGCGCCGAAGCCCAAGCCGGCGCCGAGCCCCGCGGTCTGCGCCGCCGCGGACGCGATCTCGAACACCATGCGCGGCACGAGGCCCATCACGAGACCGGCGCACACCTCGCCGAGCGCGAGCAGCAGCACGTCGGCGAGGCCCGCTGGCGGCGCCATGGTGGGGGCGATGGCCGCCGCCGCCAGCGTCACGACCACCGCGAGGCCGAGGCGCACGCGCATCGGGATGCCACGCGCGCTCACGATCGGCGCGGAGGTGAAGAAGGCAGTGACGCGTAGCAACAAGAGCACGCCACTGATGAGCGTGGCGTCGAGCGTCGTGCTCGTCGTCAAGGCGCGCCCGCCGCGCGCCACAGCGCGCTCGCGAAGAAGGTCGCGAGCTGCTCGACGGCGGTGCCGCCGAGCAGCCACATGACGCCAAGGCCGATGACAAAGCGCGGCAAGAAGCCCACGGCGGGATCGTTCACCTGCGTGGCGGCCTGCAACACGCCCATCACCAAGCCGGTGGCGAACAAGAGCAAGAGCATGGGCGCGCCCGAGGTGGCGAGCAGGGCGAAGGCCTCGCGCGTCAGCGTGCTGACGATGTCGTCACCGACGGCATCACCCATGGATCCCTCGCGCCAGCGTGGCGACCACGAGGTGCCAGCCGTCGGCGGCCAAGAACACGCCGAGCTTCAACGGCAGCCCCACCATCTGGGGCGGCACCATCATCATGCCGAGCGACATCATCACCGCCGCCACCAGCAGGTCGATGACGGCGAAGGGCAAGAGCACGCTCAGCCCCATGCGGAAGCCGGCGGTCAGCTCCGACACCATGTAGGCCGGGATGCTCACCGAGATCGGCACCTCGTCGATGTTGGCCGGCGCCGGCAGCGCGGCGATGTCGAGGAAGAGCGCCAGGTCTTGCTCGCGCGTGTGCGGCAGCAGATAGCCCTTGAGCACGACGCCGCCACGGTTGGCCGCTTCTTCGTAGCCGATCTGATCATCGAGGTAGGGCTTGACCGCGTTGTCGTAGACGCCCTGCAGCGTGGGGCGCATGAGAAACGCGGTCATGAAGAGCGCGAGCCCGATCAGCACCTGGTTGGGCGGCAGCTGCGGCGTACCGAGGCCCTGGCGCAGGAACGACAGCACGATGATGATGCGCACGAACGAGGTCACGCTCAAGACCAGCGCCGGGGCGAAGGACAGCACCGTCAGCAAGAAGAAGAGCTTGAGCGACGCGGCGCCACTGGGGCCCGCTTGCGCTGCGGCAGCGAGGTCTTGCAGGTTCACGCGAACCTCGCGGCCAGCTTCTTGCGCAGCTCCTCACCCTCGAGCGGTGGCAGGTGGTCGTCGAAGCGCATGCGCGCCTGGTCGTGCATGGGCGGCGCGTCGGGCGTGCTCGCGATCATGGCCAGGGGCTCCGCCGGTTGCGCGTCGTTGGCGAGGAGCTGCATGCCCTGATCGGTGACGCCGATGAGCAAGCGGCGGCCGCCGATGTCGACGAGCGCGAGCAGCTTGTTGCGTCCGAGCGGCGCGGTCTCGCGGATCGTGAGCAGCGACGAGCGGCTCTTCTTGCGCTTGCGCCACAACGCGGCGCCGCCGGCCGCGGCGCCGATGAGCGCCAGCGCCACCCACGAGGTTGCGGGCGAGCTGCGGTTCGCGATGGCGCTGCCGACGACGGGGGCGCTCGCGGGTACGCTCGATGAGCTTGCGTCAACGGTGCGCTTCAGCGGCAGGGGGTTGGCGGGCGCGGGCGTCGCCGCGTTCTTGGCGAGCACGTCGGCGAGCTCGGCGCGCAGGCTGGCGGCGTCGTCCGCGCTGAGCTTCGAGCGCGCGTCGGTCGCGGTCGGTTGGGGGCCTTGAGCGTTGAGCGCGAGCGCGAGCATCCACCACATGAGTCACCTACCGGGTTGCGGTTGCAGACGGGACAGGTCGCGCTCACCCATCGGTGGCGCGGCGGTCGACGTTCACCACCTCGATGATGCGCACCGCGAAGCGATCGCCGACCACCACTGCTTCGCCGCGCGCGACCAAGCGGCCGTTGACCATGACGTCGAGTAGCTCACCCGCGGCCTTGTCGAGCTCGAGCACCGATCCTTCCTGCACCTCCAGCAGTCGCTGAATGGGCACGCGCGCGCGGCCGAGCTCGACGCGCACGTCGAGCGCGACATCGAGGAACATGTCGAGCCGCGGCGCGCCGGGCGGCCCATCGGTGGAGCGAATGCTGGCAGCCGACAGCGGCATGCCAGGGTTCGTGGGCGGGTCGAAGGAGTCGTCGTTCATGCGCCTCACCAGGAGTGGTCCCGGTGAGCCGCGTCGCGACCTACCGAGAGCCGGGGTGCCGTTCCCTGGAGGCCTTCATCGGTGCAGTCGGTGGTTCCTTGAGCGCGATCTCGACGGCGAGGCGTCCCTCCGAGGTGATCGGCTTGCCGAAGAAGAGGCGTTTGCCCGCCACCAGCACGGGCAGCAAAGCGCGCTCGTAGCTGTCGAGCGGCAGCTCCATGCCGGGGCGGAGCGACGCCAGGTCCGCCAGGCGCAGGTGCGCACGACCCAGCTCGACGACGGCGTCCACCTCCACGAGTGGCAGGTGGGACGCGAGGTGTGCCTGTGTGGGCGCGTGCTGACCAGAACCCGCGACGGGGAGCGGCAAGAGGAGGTCCATGGTGCCGTCGATGGGCGCAGCGAAGCGCCACGACAAGGCGAGCATGGGACCCTTGAGGCTCGCCAGCCGGGTGAGGTCCTCGACCATGAGCCGGGGGCGCACCAGCGCGCCGCCCTCCGCGCTGATGCTCTTCGCCATCTGCTCGACGAACATCGTGAGGAGGCGCGTCAACACCGGGCGGTCCGCCACGCCGAGCTCGGCAGGTGGGGGCTCGTCGGCGCCACTGCTGGCGATGCCAAATGCAGCGCGCACGAGCAGCGGCCCGAGCCCAGGGCCGAGCAAGAGCGCGCCGGGTCCCGCGCTGGTCTCGACCATCAACGCCAGGGCGGAGGAGGCGAGGCGCAGGGCAGGCTGATCGGCGAGCTCGGGCGTCGCCGCTAGGATCTCCCAGGGAACGCGCGTCTCGGCGAACAAGTTGATGCCGATGTCCTTCGCTGCCGCGGGACCCACGCGCTCGGCCATCACCAGGGCGCTGCGCCCGTCGGCGCCAGGCTGCACGAGCTGGTGCGGCCGCGCGATCGCCTGCGCGCGCGCTTCGGGTTCCGGGAGGGCCAGCGCCGCATCGATGGATCGGCGTTCTTCTTCGGACAGCAGCACGGGGGGCCTCCGGCGCGAAGGGGCAAGCGGCTACTGGATGACGAAGTCGGTGATGTAGACGGCGCGCACCTTGGCGTGACCGATGGCGGTCGCCTGTTCCAGCAGGTCGCGCTTGAGCATGGTGATGCCCGCCGCGCCCGCGAGCTGTTCGAAGGTGCGGTCGGAGACGTAGGTGATGACGCCGTCGCGCAGGTGTGGCGCGGAGCCCTCGAATTGCGCCAGCTCCGTGGGCGAGGCCAGCTCGTACTCCACCGTCAAGCGCGCGAAGCGATCGACCTCGGGGTTGCGCAAATGCACGACGATGTTCTCGAGGCGCACCATGGGGCCGCGGCCATTCGCCGGCTTGGCGGTCCCCGCGGCGCCCGGCGCGCCATGCTCGCCCGCAGGAGGCGCGCCATGCTCGCCCGCGGGAGGCGCGCCATGCTCGCCTGCGCTCGCTGCCTTGTCGCTGGCGGGCGCCGGCTCGGCGCCGTGCTCCGCAGGCGCTTGGTGCTCGCCGCCCGCGCCGGCCTCGTCGTGGCCACTGGGCTGCACAGCGCCCTCGGGTGTGGCCTTGTCGGCCTTGGCAGGCTTGGGCTCGCCGCCGAGCTTCGACGTGACGCCGAGCGCTACCGCGGCGCCGCTCAAGATCATGTTCATCACGAGCGCGATCACCACGAGCTTGCTGGTGCCGCCGCTCGTGGCGCCCGCTGCCTTCTCGTCGTCGTCCATGTCGGCGTCTACCTTGGCGTCCGCAGCCATGATGTCACCTCAAGCCGTCGGGGCTCAGCGCTTGATCTGGACCAGCTCGGCCGCCATCTGATCGGCGGTGGTCAGGGTCTTCGAATTCGCCTGGAACGCGCGCTGCACCACGATCATGCGGATGAGCTCGCTCGCCAGGTCGACGTTCGACTGCTCGAGCGCGCCCTGCACCAAGGTCCCGCGGCCGCCGCTGCCGGGGGCGCCGATGTTCGGCTCACCCGCGTCGGCGAACGCACGGTACAGGTTGCCGCCGATGCGTCCGAGCTCGTCGGGCGCTGGGAAGTCGGCCAACGCCACCTGGGCGAGCGTGCGGGTCTCGCCGTTGGTGAACGCGCCGATGACGTTGCCGTTCTCGTCGACCTTGATGCCGGCGAGCGTGCCCGCGGTGTGTCCGTCTTGCGACAGAAAGCTGGTCGCCGAGGGCGCCGCGAACTGCGTGATGCCGACAGTGCCGGTGGCGGGATCGCCCATGTCGAGGGTGATGGTCTGCGACGGCGCCACGCCGGTGGGGTCGAGCGTGATGGTGTTGCCAGCGACCGCGCTGAGGTTGCCGGCGCCGTCGAAGGTGAGCGTGCCGGTGCCGAGCTCGAAAGGCACGCCAGGCGTGCCGCCGTCGACGTTGGCACCGTCGGTGACCGCATGCCACTCCCAGGTGCCGCCACCCAGGTTCACGTAGTGCAGATCGATGTCGTGCGCGGCGCCGAGCGAGTCGTACACCGTCATCGTCGTGGAGAAGTTGCTGGTGTTCGCCGGATCGGTGGCATCGAAGGGCACGCCGAGCACGGTGGCCTGCGAGTCGAGGTTCGCGTGGATCACCAGGTTGCTCGTCGCTAGCGGGGGCGACGTCGCGTCCGCGAGCTGCAAGTCGTCGAGGCCGGTGCCGGGCGTGACGACGCCATTGGCGTCGGCCACGTAGCCTTGGACGCGCAGCCCTTCGAGCGAGGTCAGGTGGCCGTCTTGGTTGAGCGTGAATTGCCCGTTGCGCGTGTAGAGCGGGCCGTCGGGCCCTTCGACGACGAACAGCCCCGGCCCCTGGACCGCCATGTCGGTGGCGATGCCGGTGGAGGTGAGCGAGCCCTGCGTGAAGATCTTCTGCACGGTCTGCGCGCGCACACCGAGGCCGAGCTGGCCGTTGCCGCCGATGATGGTGTCACCGAGCACGTCGGCGAACGCGGCGCGGCTGCCCTTGAAGCCGATGGTGTTCGAGTTGGCGACGTTGTCGCCCACCACCTCGAGCTCGAGGGAGTTCGACAGCAGGCCGCTGGCGCCGATGTAGAGGGACGAGACGATGCTCATGGCTGCTCCTTGTCCGCCGCCTCGTCGGAGGTGGTCGGTTCCACGATCTGAACGACATCGGCCACCGGGATCTTGAGGCCTCCGATCACCAGCATCGGCACGCCCCCGTCGAAGGAGACGGCGTCGATGTGGCCGCTGGCCCCCACATCGACGTCGATGGGGTTCCCTTGTGCGTCGGTGGCCGTGGCCGAGATGCTGTACTCCCCCTCCGGCAGCGGTTGTCCTTGGTCGTCGAGGCCGTCCCAGGTGTAGTCGAGGCCTTCTGCCGTGGCGGCGCCGAGGTGCACGGTGCGCACCACCGTGCCGCTCTCGTCTTTGATGGTGACCACGACGTCGTTGGCGTTGGCGTCGGGGGTCACGCGCACCGGCGTGGCACCGTCGGCGCCGAGCGTGATGGCGTCGGTGCTGTACACCACGTCGTTGCCCACCAGGCCGGCGATCTGGGTCTGGTTGTTGGCTGCCTGCGCCACCAAGAGCGACTCCATCATGGAGTTGAGGCCCGCGAGCTGCTCGACGCTGGAGAACTGCGCGAGCTGCGCGACGAAGGCCTCGCTCGACTGCGGCGCGGTGGGGTCCTGCGCCTGGAGCTGCGCCATCATCAAGCGCAGGAACTCGTCCTTGCCGAGCTGGCTGCTGCCTTGCGCCTGTGGCGCCGGGGTTTCGGTGCTGGTGCGACGTGCGCTCGAGATGTCCATGCCTCGTCCTCTCTCAGGCCCGCAGGCCGCGTCGTCGCCCGGTGGGCGTCGCCGGCGCCGCCGGCGCACGGCGATCGGTGAACAGCTCGCGGTGCTCCTCGAGCTCGCGCCGACCATCGTGACCCGACCAGCTGCCGCGCTCGTCATGCGCGCTGAAGCTGCCGAGGTCGAGGCCGTGCTCGCCGAGGCTGCGACGGAGCGACACCTCGCCGCTCGCGAGCGCTTGGGCCGCCGGCCCAAGCGCGCGTACGTCGGCGGCGCCATCGCGCACCCGCACCACAACGGTGAGCGGCCCCTCGGCGCCCACGTCGACAACCACGCGCGCGCTATGGACGGCGAGCAGGATGCCGACGTCGTCCGCCGCGGCCACGCGCGTCATGCTCTCGGTGGCACCGCTGGCCCGCGGGGCGTCGATGCCCGGAGCGGCGGCAGCGTCGGCGACGAGCGCGCGCTCCGTGACCGTCAGCGCAGGTGCTGGGTCCTTGGCGAGCGGCGGCGCCGCATCGAGCGTGTGCTCGTCGGCGGGGCGCCGTCGATGCGCGGAGCCCACGGGCTCTGCTCGATCGCAGGTCGGCGTGGTCCCACCGCGCGCGCGCTCGAGCGCGTCGACGCGCGCGCTCGGCGGCGGAACGGGATCAGCGGCGTGACGCTTGGCATCAGCGTGCTGCAGCACTGGATGTGGGTGTCTTGTCGCCGTGGCCTCGCCGCTGGGCGTCGCCTCGATCTCGCTGCTGCCGGCGCGACCCTTGCGGCGGCGGGCGCTCGCGGTGCCGCCCTCGTGTCGGCCGCGGGGGCCCGGCAGCGACCGCTCGAGCTCTTCGGCGAAGCGCGACCCCGCCGGCGTGTGCTTCTCGTTCGTGCGCCGAGGGGACGTGGTGCCATCGGCGTCGATGCGGGACTCTGGCGCGCGCGCGTGCGAGGCGCTCGCTCCCGGCATAGTGGGGGTCATGGAGGCTACAACGCTTCCGGCGGCGGATCCTTGAGGGCCAGTCGTGCCGCGATGCTGGCCGCGCGCTCGGGGGGGAGACGCTCGAGGAGGGCGGCCGCGGACTTGCCGCTCAGGCCGCGCACCACCTCGGTGGCGAGGCTGAGATCGAGGCGCGCGAGCAGCTCGGCGGCCTTGGCTGGCTTCATCTGCTTGATCAACCCGGCCACGCGCGTGGCCTCGCCCTCGCTGCCCGCGCCGAGCCGTGGCGCGGGCCCGTGCTGCTCAGCGCGCGCCAGATCGAAGTCGAGCTGCGCAGCGGCCAAGCGCTCCCACTCAGCCGCCACCTGTGCGCGCTCTTGCGCGAGCTCGGCCACGGCGCGCTCTGCTTCTGCCCGTCGCTCCTGCAGCTCCTCGATGCGCGTGCGCAGGCGGCGCAACTCGTCGAGCAGCGCCGTCGCGCTCAGGTTCGCCGGGGGCGCGGCCTCCGGCGGCGCGCAGGTGGCGATGGGCACGCGTATCGGCTGCTTGAGCGCGTGCGCCGATGGCAGGGGCGGCAGATCCACCGGCGGCGCAGCGGCGGCGCTTGTCGACGCGAGCAACACCAGTGGCAGCAAGCTACGCATGGGCGCTCCGTGGTGCGCGCGGTGGCACCAGTGCCTGATCGAGCTGTGCGCGCGTGTCGTCGTACGACGACCCGTGCTCGGGCTGTTGGCGCGCGAAGGTGCGCAGCTGCTCCTGCACGCTGAGCGCGAAGTCGACCCTGCGGTTCGACCCCGCCTGGTAGGCGCCGATGTCGATCAGGTCAGCGCTCTCGCGGAGCGCGGCGAGCGCGTCGCGCGCACGCGCCGCGCTCGCCCGTTGCTGCACGGTGGTGACGTCGAGCATTACGCGGCTCACGCTCTCGAGCACGTCGATGGCCGGGAAGTGGCCGGCGCCCGCGAGCTTGCGCGACAGCACGATGTGGCCATCGAGCGCGGCGCGCGCGCAGTCGGCCACCGGATCGGCGAGGTCGTCACCTTCGACGAGCACGGTGTAAAACGCCGTGATGCCGCCGGGGCCCTCGTCGTTACCGGCGCGCTCGACCAGCTTGGGCAAGGCAGCAAACACCGAGGGCGGATAGCCCTTGGAGGTGGGTGGCTCTTCCGCCGCCAACCCGATCTCGCGCAGCGCCATAGCGACGCGCGTGAGCGAGTCCATCAGCAAGAGCACACGCTTGCCTTCGGACCGGTAGTGCTCGGCGACGGCGGTGGCGGCCAGCGCGGCGTGCACGCGCTCGAGCGGCGGCCGATCGCCCGTGGCGACGATGACGATGGAGCGCGCCAGGCCCTGCTCGCCCAGATCACGCTCGACGAACTCGCGCACCTCGCGCCCGCGCTCGCCGATGAGCCCCACCACGATGACGTCGGCCTCGCAGTGGCGCGCGAGCATGCCGAGCAACACGCTCTTGCCCACGCCAGCGCCCGCCATGATGCCGACGCGCTGACCGGCGCCGCAGGTCAGCAGCGCGTCGATGGTGCGCACGCCCGTGACGAAGGGCTGGCTGATGCGCCGTCGCGCCATCGGGTTCGGCGGTTGTGCGTGGAGCTGCGCGAGCGCGCGGCGCTCCAACGCCGGCTCGCCGCGCCCGTCGATGGGCTCCATCGTGGGCGACACCACGCGCCCGAGCAGGGCGTCGCTCACCGGCACCGCCAACGCGTGCTCGATGGGGAACACCGCGGCACCACCGCGCAGGCCCCGTACGTCGCCGATGGGGACGAGGATGGCGCGCTCGCCGTTGAACCCGACGCACTCGGCGAGCAGGCGCCCGTTCGGCAGCTCGATCTCGCAGGCCGCGCCCACGCTGATGGCGGGAAGGAGCGCCTCGATGGCGAGGCCGCCGGCGCGCACCACCCGACCCGATACGGAGGTGACTGGGGCCTCGCTGATGCGGGCCCGCACGCGCTCGAGGTCGAGCGCGCCGAAGCGACTCACGGGGTCGCTCCGAGCAACGCCTCTTGCAGCGCGCGCTCGGCCGCGGCGAAGCGCGTCGCTACGCGCGCGTCGACCGTGCCGCAGGGAGCCTCGACGACCACGTCGCCCGGGTTGAGCGTGACGTCGGAACGGAGCTCGAGCGCGCGTGCGCCATCCTTGGTCGATAGGCCGGCGGCGGTCAGCGTGCCGACGTCGTCGGGGTGGGCGCGCACCACCACGCCTTGGGAGCCCACCACATCGGCGAGCGCTGCGTGCGTGGCGCGCAGCAGCGCGTCGGGGTTGCTCCTCAGCTCATCACCCACCACATGGCGCGCCACCATCATGGCGAGCGCCACCATGTCGTTGTGCAAATGCGAGAGCGCGCTGGCGTGGGCGCTCTCGAGCTGGTTCGCCAGGCGCGACAGGTCCGGCTTGGGCGGCACGGGCGGCGCCATCGGCGCGGGAGCGGCCGGGGGGATCGTGGTGGTGGCCACGTGCGGCGGCGCCACCTCGAGCGGCGCAGCAGCATGCTCCCGCGCTGGCGTGGCAACGAAGGGGTGCTCACGGGGGCTCGCGCCGCGCCCGCCCGAGGAGGCCCAGGGTGCGGGGCGGGCGACCAGGGTGCGAGGCTTCAACCAAGGGTGGGTGGTCATGCGTCTGCTCCACACTGCCGTGGCCCATCGTCACGGGCCGTTGTCGAACACCACCTTGCCCTCGTCGGCCAACTTCATGACGATCTTGATGAGATCTGCCTGCGCGGCCTCGATATCTGCGATGCGGACACGGCCGAGCAGCTCGATCTCCTCGCGCAGCGCAGCAGCAGCGCGCTGCGACATACCACCCAGGATGACATCGGCGATGGTGTCGGGCGCGCCCTTGAGCGCCACCGCGAGGGTGCGGGCGTCGCACGACTGCAGGAAGGTCTGCAGCTCGCGTTTGGTCAAGCGCGCCAGGTCCTCGAAGGAGATGAGCTTGCCGCGCAGCGTCTCGGCGAGCTGGGGATCCTTGCGCTCGATCTCGGCGATGGTCGAACGCTGCTCGTCGGTCTTGAGCTTGCGCAGCAGCGCGATGGTGACCTGGTTGCCGTCGAGCGAGCGCCGCTTGCCCGCGCGCATGTAGCGCCGGATCTCGTCGGCGAGCCCGGACACGACATCGTCGACGACGGCCTCCGACACCGCCTTCATGGAGCTGGCCAGGCGCAGCAGGTCACCGCGAATGGCCATGGGCAGGGCTTGCACCACGGCCGCCGCGCGCTCGGGAGGCAAGAGCGCCACCACCAGCGCCGAGGTCGTCACCTGCTCCTTCTCGAGGACCACCGCCAGGTCGGCGGGCTCCGCGGCCAACAGCTCCTGGAGCCGGCCGGGAGCCGCCGACGTGGGCGCCAGCGCCTTGGCCGTTCCCTCGGGGCCGAGTACCTTCTCGACCATCTCGCGCAAGGCCACGGCGCGTGTGAAGCGCTCGGTGCCATAGCCGGTCATGCCGGCGACAAACGCTTTGGCGGCGTCGTCGAGCAAGCTGTCGGGCGCGGCGTCGAGGCGACGCGCTGCGCGCGCGATGGCATGCACGGTGTCTGCGGGGAGCCGCTGCAGGATGGGGGCCGCCACCTCGGGCCCAAGCGCCAGCAACACGGCCGCGACGCGATCGATCGGCGTGAGCTCGACGCGGCCGGGCAGCTGCAACGGGGGCGTGTCATCGGGCATGGAGCTTCTCCTCCGCTGCGGTGTCGACGGCGCCGTTGGGCTCGAGCCACGCGACCAGCAGGCGCGCGGCGCGCTCGGGATCGCCGAGCGCGGCCTTACGCGCGCTCTCGCGCACCGTCACCTGCTTGACCACGACGGGGTTCACAGCGCCGTCGGGGAGCGCGGCCGGGGATGCGGCCGGTAGCTCGGCAGGCGCGCTGCGCTGTTTCCTGCGCAGCGCCACCACGGCGACGACCGCGAGCGCGAGCAACAGGAGCGCGATCCCCGCGGCCAGGAGCACCGGCAGCCCCACGGGCAGAGCGCTCGGCGTGGGCGAGGCGTCGGTGCCCGGTGCGGCCGCCACGAAGCTCGCCGTCGACACCTCGATCAGGTCGCCGCGCTCCTCGTCGAAACCCACGGCGCGCCGCGCCAGCTCCGTCAGCTTCTTCAGCTCGGCGTCGTTGAGCGTCACGCCCGCACCTTGGTTGATCAGCACAGCAGCAGAGAGACGCGTCAGGCGCGGCTTGCGCTTGACGCGGTGGGTGACCGTGCCCGAGACCTCGTAGTTGCGGGTCAGGTCATTCATCGTCGAGCTGCGCTGCATGCCGCCGCGCGCCACCACGCCGGCTTGTCCAGGTGGCTGGTTCGCCGCGGCGCCCGCGAGCCCCGCGCTCGAGGGGTCGCCGGCGTTCTGCTGATCGTTGCGTGTGTGCTCGCTGCGCAGCGCCGAGCCGTCGGGGTTGTAGTCCGACTGCGTCTCTTCTTCCTCGGCGCGGTCCAAGGTGGCGGTGACGCGCGCGATCACGTTGCCGGGGCCGACCACTGGCTCGAGCAGCGCCACGATGCGCTGCTGCAGGTTGCTCTCGAGATCGCCGCTGTCGCCCTCGTCACCGGGCCGGCCAAGCTGCGCACCGTTCTGATCGAGCACCGAGACCTGCTCGGCAGCAAGGCTTGGGACCGACGCGGCCACCAGGTGCTGGATGCCGGCCACCTCGTCTTCCCCAAGGCTGCGCCCGGGCTCGAGGCGCAGGATGACGGCAGCGGCGCCATGCGCATCGTCGGGCCGCAGCAGACCGCGACGCGGCATGGTGACGTGCACGCGCGCCTCGCGCACCGGGTCCATGTTGGCGATGGTGCGCGCGAGCTCGCCTTCGATGGCGCGCTGCAGGTTCACTCGTTGCGTGAATTCCGAGACGCCGAGGTCGGTCTTGTCGAAGAGCTCGAAGCCCACGCCACTCGCCCGTGGCAGGCCGCGCGCAGCGAGCAGCAGCCGCGCCTCGTGCACCTTGCTTGCCGGCACGGCGATAGCGTCGCCGGCAGCTTCGACGCGGTAGGGAATGCCGGAAGAACGCAGCGCGTCGGCGCTGGCGGCGCTGTCTTCCGGCGTGAGCTTGGTGAAGACATACTCCCACCTGCCAGCGCTCGACAGCAGCGACACCGCCGCCACCAGCGCCAGGAGCGCAGCGGCGCCCACACCGATGGCGACGCGCGCCCGCATGGGCATCGCGAGCACGCGGCCCGGCAGCTTCCGCAGTTGGTTCGCGAGTGGCTCCACTCAACCCTCCATCGGGACCGCGCCGCCATGCAGCGGCAGCGCGCCGGAGGATCAAACGGGCATTCGCATGATCTCTTGATAGGCCTCGACGACCTTGTTGCGCGCCTTGACGAGCAGGCGCATCTGGATGTCGGCCTTCTCGAGCAAGAGCGCTGCTTCGTGAACGTTGCCCTCGCCGACCGCGAGCTTGGTGGCGGCGTTGGTCGCGTCGGCCTGGCCCTGCTCGGCCCCTGCGATGGCCTCGCGCGCAATGTCGCCGAAGCTGCCGGCGGGCGCGCTCGGCGCCGCGGGTGTGGTCCCGCGGTCGAGCGGGGCGATGCCGGGCAACGACGAGGGCGGGATGCGTACCGTCATGGCTACCTCATGATCTCGAGCGCGCGTTGCGCCATGGTCTTCACCGTGTCGACCGCGCTGGCGTTGGCCTCGAAGCCGCGCTGCGCCGACACCAAGTTGACCACTTCGTGCACCGGGTTGACGTCGGGCAGGCGCACGAAGCCCGACGCGTCGGCGTCGGGGTGTCCGGGCATGTAGGTCAGCTTGCCCTCGCCGGGATCGGCGACCACCTCGGCGACGCGCACACCGGCGCTGCCATCGTCGTTCACGGTCGCCTCGAACACCGGATCGAGCCGACGGTAGGGACCACCGTCGGGGCCGCGCGTGGTCTCGGCGTTGGCCAGGTTGGAGGTGGCAAGGGTGACGCGCTCGCGCTGCGCCGACATGCCTTGGGAGCTGATCTCGAGTGCGCGGAAGATGCTCATGGTGGACCTCGTGCTCCTCAGCCGTTTCCTTCAGTGACGACGTAGCGCAGCATCGCGAGCTGCTTGCCTGCCGCGCGCGCCGCCGCCGTGTATTGCATACCGTTGGCCGCGAGCTCGCCGAGCACGCGATCGACCTCCACGCGGTTGCCGTCGGGTGTCGCGGCGCCAGCGAGGGCCTCGCTCTCCGTGGCCAGCAGCCCGACAGCGGCACCGGCGTCGCCGAGGTGCCGGTCATCGGTGCGGCGGACGTCGCCACCGTCGAGCGCAGAGCGCATGGCCGCCTCGAAGTCGACGTCGACGGGCATGAACCCGGGCGTGTCGGCGTTGGCAA
Source organism: Deltaproteobacteria bacterium (assembly GCA_020850995.1). Classification (GTDB taxonomy): domain Bacteria; phylum Myxococcota; class UBA727; order UBA727; family VGSZ01; genus JACOUT01. The sequence goes on along the minus strand of JADZDP010000189.1, from coordinate 42,006 downwards.
GATCCGACGCCAGCGCCGTCTGCCTCGCCTGGCGTGCGTCGAGCGCGCGCTCGAGCGTCGGGAGTGCGCCGTCGAAGAGCTTCATGGGGGGTCTCCGGTCTCGTCGAGCGCGGCCATGCGATCGCGTCGCACGCGCCACCGCTCGCCCTTGAACGATGCAGGGAAGGAGCGAGCGGCGTAGCGCATCACGGCGGCGGCGCGCGCCCCCTCGCCCGCGTCGAGGTACAGGTCGGTGATGGCGAGCATGCCCTGCTCGAGCTCGGCGCCGCGCTTGCCATCGATGGCCTGCGACCACACGCCGGCAGCGAAGCCGGCGGCGCCTACCTGACGAGCCGCGCGCGCAGCCAGGGCCGCGAGCTCCTCGCTCGATTGCGTGCCGTCGCGCGTCGGCAACAAGAGCCACGCCGTCAGCTCTGCCGACGCATCGTCGCCGCCACGCTCGCGGAACGCCTCGAGCAGCAGGCGCTGGCAGAAGGCCACGGCGCGCACGCACGGTCGCAGGTCGGCGGCGATGAGGGCGCCGACTGCGTCATCGAAGCGATCGTCGTATGCGGCCGCCCGCGCACGGCGCAGCACCATCTCGTCGGCGAGCGGCTGTGGCAGCGCCACGTCGTCGAGAGGGTCGAAGAGAATGCCGACCTCTTTGGCCGCAACCTTGTCGCAGCGTCCGGTGCGATCGCAGAGGCGAGCGGCGGCCAGGCGTCCGAAGGGGCCCAGGCCCTGCGTGCGATCCCAGAACTGCGCCGCGCCCTCCAGGTCACCGGCCAACACCGCCAGGTCACCCAAGCGGAGACCGGCATAGCTCGGCGACAGCTCCATCGATGTGCGCAAGGGGACGACGGCGTGGACCAGGTCGCCCTTCTGCAGCAAGCACTCTGCCTGTGCCGCCGGCGAGTCACCAGGACAGGCACCGCCGATGCCAACCTCGCGCGGGTCCCACGTGAACAACGGCAAGGTCGCGTCGCCGTCGACGAGCGGCGTCGTGCGCAGGCGCCGCACCATGACCTGCACGCCGCCCTTGCCACGCACCACCTCGGCTGCGATGCGGCGGCTCGAGCAGCGCATCACGATGCGGTTGAGAACTTGGCTCTCACGTCGGCAGAGCGTGGAGGTGAACGGCAGCGGCGGCAGCCCCCGTGCATCGCCGCGCGCGCCCAGCGCGCCACTGGGCACTCGCAGCCGGATGCTGGCCGCGAGCGCATCCACCTCGACAGTCGTGCCGGGCGGCACCGGCCACCCTTCGATGACGTCGGTGAAGGGCGTACCGGTCGCGGCCAAAAAGAGCAGGGCTGCAAGCACGGTGATGGTCATCGCCACCTAGGGGCGAGGCTTGAGCGGTGCGGATCCGTGTGCGCCTGGAACGCCTGCTGCCTACTTGCGAGCGGGGTCGTCCGACCGCGGCGCGTCGTAGCGGTTCAGTGGGTCCGGGGGCCGGGTCGGGTCGATGATCTCCTTTGTGGTCGGAGCATCGAGCTCGAGCACCAGCTCCAGGCGCCGATTCTGACGACGGCCCTCGGCGGTCGCCTGGGTGGCGATGGGCCTGGTGGCGCCGTAGCCAACGGCGCGAATGCGCTCGGGGGGCACGGCGTGGGTCGCATCGGCGTACGCGGCAACAGCAGCCGCGCGCCGCGCCGACAGCTCCCAATTGGGATCGACGCCGTTCTTGGTTCGCCCCGCCTGATCGGCGTGCCCCTCGACCGACAAGGTGCCGCTGTAGCGCGCGAGCTCAGCCAAGACGGTATCGAGGGTCGGCAACATTGACGGCCGCGGAATCGCCTCCGCTTCGTCATAGAGCTCCATGGCCGACAGACGCACGGTGAGCCTGTTGCCCTCGGCGATCACCATCAGCGACGGACGAGCGACGCCCACGCCGGTGGCGCGCAAACGCTCTTCGATGCGCAGGCGCAGGCGCTCGATGACTACGCCCTGGTTGGTCACGTCGGGCGCGACGGTCAGCGGGCCCGATACGACGCTCGTGCCGCCGCCGCCTTTTCCGACCATGTGCAGCGCCCACTTCACTGCCTGCTCCACTTGGATGGCGCGGGTCTGGTCGACCGAGGAGATGGAGTACATGACGACGAAGAACGCGAACAGCAGCGTGATGAAGTCGGCATAGCTCACCAGCCAACGTTCGTGATTCTCGTGCTCTTCGTGCTCGACGTGCTTGGCCATGTGGGTCCTAGGCCTTCTTGGCCGGTGGCGGATGACCGGAGAACGCGGACAGCTTCTCGCTCAGCACGCTGGTGGGTAGGCCTTCTTGCATGCCGAGGATGCCCTCGATGATGAGCGTCTTGAATTCCTTCTCGTGAGCGATGCGCGTCTTGAGCTTGCTGCCAATAGGCAGGAACACGAGGTTGGCGAGGCCAACGCCGTACACGGTGGCGACGAACGCGGTGGCGATGCCGCCACCCAGCTTCGAGGGATCGGACAGGTTCTCCATCACGTGGATGAGGCCGAGCACGGCGCCGAGAATGCCAACGGTGGGGGCGAAGCCGCCGGCGGTCTCCCACAGCTTGGCCGCCGCCAGCTTGGTGGTGATGGTGTGGTGGCAGTCTTCCTCGAGGATGTCGCGGGTAACGGCGTGGTCGACACCGTCCACCAAGAGTTGCAGCGCGCGGCGCAAAAACGGGTCCTTGGTCTGATCGATCTTGGGTTCGAGCGCCAGCACGCCCTCTTTGCGTGCCAGGGCGGCGTACTCGAGGATGAGCGTGACCAGCGCGTTCACGTCGTGTTTTGGGGGGAACACCGCCACCTTGAGCAGGCCGAACCCCTGCTTGAGTTGCTTTCCTGGTGACGCCACCGCCACGGCGCCGAGCGTGCCGCCGGCGACGATGATGAAGGCGGTCGCCTGGACCAGCGAGCCGGCGTGTCCACCCTCGAGGGCTTGACCGACGAGGATGGCGGCGATCGCTCCAACGAGCCCGGCGACGGTGGCGATATCCATGGCGCGGCTACTCCGGTTGTGGGGGCGTGACGACGCCGCGAATGGAACGTTGGTGCTGCAAGATGCGGTCGAGGATTTGGGCTGCCTTCTCGCGCACCATCATGCTCGTGCCGGTCGACAGCACGACGACGGTGTCCGGGGCCTCCTCGAGCGTGACGATGAGCGCGGCGTTGAGCCAGAAACGAGCGCCGTCGAGCCTGGTCAAGGAGATCATGTGGTCCTCACGCGGCGTTCATGGCGGCGAGGTTGAGCGCGCGTCGCAGGTTGCCTGGTGAGGTCGCCGCGGCGATCGCCGCCTCGACATCGACCAGCCCCGAGGAGCAGAGCTGCAGCAGGCTCTGATCGAAGGTGTGCATGCCGACATCGGTGCCGCGCTCGAGCACGGCGGGCAGTCCCTTGAGCTTGGTCAGATCACGGACGCACTCGCGCGTCGTGGGGCCGCTGACCATGACCTCCGTCGTGAGCACCCGCGCCGCGCTGTTCTTGCGCGGCAAGAGACGCTGCGAGATCACCGCGCGCAGCGAGTCGGCCAGGCGTTCGCGTGCGATCTGCTGAGCGTCTGGTGCGTGCATCGACACCAGGCGATTCACGGTCTGTAGGGCGCCGGCAGTGTGGAAGGTCGCGACCACCGAGATGCCCATGTCGGCCGCGTGCAGCGCCACCTCGAGCTCATCGCCGGTGCGGATTTCACCGACGAACAGCACGTCGGCGTCTTCGCGTAGCGCGTCGCGCAAACCCTGCTCGATGTTCACGCAGTCGCGACCGATCTCGCGTTGACTGACGCACGAGGGCGCGCCGTGGATGCGGTGCTCGATGGGGTCCTCGAGCGTGACGATGCGAAGGCCGTCGCGCGCCGCGATGGCACTGAGGATCGCTGCCGCCGTCGTCGACTTGCCGGTGCCCATGGGCCCGGTGATGAGCAGGAGGCCCGGCCGCGGCTCGACGAAGGTCTTGACCACGGGCGGAAGGCGCAGGTCGCTGAAGCTGGGGATGGCATGCGGCACCAGGCGAACCGCCACAGCCCAACCGTCGGAGTCGCGGAAAGCATGGCAGCGAGCCCGTAGCGCGTCGCCAATGTCGAACGAGTACTCGAGCGACGCCGCGGCGAGTGGGCGCTTCGCCGTGGCCTGGATGAGCTCGAGAATGGCATCGCTGCTCACACTGCCGTCGCCGAGCGGAACCAAGCGCCCGCCACGTCGGCCCATGGGCGGCGCGTTGGTGCGAACATGGACATCCGAGCAGCCGCCTTGCCCTGCGCGCACCAGCAGGTTGGCAAAGGCCTGGAGGTTGGTGCTGTGTGCGTTCGCGTCCACGTCATCTCCTCGGCGCACCGTGCGCCTTCGCTAAGAGCGCCGCTCAAGATGCGATGCGGTCTCGCACCAGCTCCTCGACCGTCACCAGCAGCGGCCGCAAGCGGTCGGTCACCGCCTCGACTCGCAGCGGCAGGCCGGAACGGGCGATGCACTCGTCGAGCGGAGCAGCCCGCTGGCCCGGCTCAGCGGGTGAGAGGCGGTCGCAGAGCCACAAGAGGCGGGGGAGTGTCGGCTCGCTGAGATCATGATGGTCGCGAAGCGCCTGGACCACCTCTGGCTCGATGGCATGGTTCTTCGCTACGCGCGCCGCCACCCAGGCGTGGAGCACGCGCGCCGTGAGGATCGCGACGCTGCGCGGCAAAGCTGCGCCCCGCTTGGCGCTGAACTCGTCGAAGAGCACGATGGCGCCGAGCGCGTGGAGCAGCCCGGCGAGCCCGGCGGTACCCGGATGAACGCCGACATCGATCGCGAGATGCCGGGCGATGACGCTCATGGTTCTCGCGTGACGAATGGTGCGTTCTACGAGCGGCAAGAGCGGCCCTCGGCGCAGCAGGCGTGACTGGAAGGCGGCGTCGAACACCACGTGCCGCACGCCATCGAGCCCGATGCGCGCGAGCGCGTCCTTCACCGTGCGAGGTGGGTGTGGTGAGTACAGCGGCGAAGATCCGAGCGCGATGACGCGAGCGGCAATGGAAGGATCGGTGACCGCGCGCTCCGCCACGCGCTTGAGGTGCACGTTGGGATCCGACGCCATCTCGTGGAGCTCGAGCGCGACGGCCGGCAGCAGCGCGCTGCGGACACAGTCGCCGTTGGCGACGCGATCGCACACCTCGCGAACGAAGCTGCGCGCCCGCGGATCGATCTCCCCCACGGCTTGCAGGGCACGATCAAGAGGTGGTCGCCCGCAGTCCACATCCCGCAGAACGACGAGGAATGGGAGATCTTGAGGACCAACGACCGAGGCCGTCGCGATCAGCGCGCGCCGGAGCCGCCAAGGACTGCGCCGCATCGCGGACGCTCGCGGTGGTCGACGATGTGGGAGTCGCGCGCCGCGCTCAGGATTCGATGCCCACCACGCGCTGGCGCGGTTGCTGGGTCGGCAACGGCGCGCGCGACGCCAGCGGCGGCAGCGCGGGCGATGGCGCCACCACGGCGAGCCGTTCACGGCTGCGCTCTATCTCGTGCAGTACGCGCTTGAGCTGGGCGTCGTCCCATGGCTTCTCGAGGAAACGGTGCACGGCGCCTTCGTTGACGGCGCGGATGGTGGCGCTGAGGTCCGCCTGACCCGTCATCATCAAGCGCGTGACATTGCGGTGGAGCGAGCGCACCAGCGCCAAGAGCTCGACGCCCGACATGTCGGGCATCATGTGGTCGCTGACGATTACGTCGATGCGCTCCTCCGCGATCATACGCGGCGCGCTGAGTGGATCGGTGGTGAAGAAGAGCTCGAACCCCTCGTTGCGCAGCGTGCGGCGCAGCGCGTTGAGAATGAGCTGTTCATCATCGACGAAGAGGACGCGCATCATTGGCCCACTCCTGAGCTTCACCGTTGTTTCGTCGCAACCGCGCGGTGATTAAGGGGTACCTGGTGGGGCGCGGATCTCCCCGGCCGGCACGCTCAGCGGGTCGCAGGAGCTCGGTGATGCCAGCAGGCGACGCGTGATCTCACGAGCTGCCTCTTAGGGTCTCGGAAAGAGCGGCCGATCCAACAGCCAGACGCCGCGTGCATGGGGTCGGGCTTTGTCGCACGGGTGTCATGTGACCAGCAGGGGTCGGCGCGACCCAGGAGATTCAACCGGGCCTCGGCGTCCGGACGCCTCGCATGCGGTGGCACGCCTCGTGATCATCTGCCCTCCGGCAGTCATGAGGTGATTCGATGAACGCTCCCACCACCGGCTCCTGCGCTCCCACCGTCGAACAGCATCTCCATCTGGTTCACCGCGTCGCGCGCCGCATCGCGCGCCGCCTCCCGCGGGACGTGGCCATCGATGATTTGATCGGCGCAGGCACCATCGGGCTCCTGGCGGCGCTCAACCGCTACGATGACGAGCGCGCCGACCACTTTGAGTACTACGCCGAGGTCCGCATCCGCGGCGCCATCCTCGATGAGCTGCGCGCCATGGACTGGCTGCCGCGCTCGGTGCGTCGCAGCGTGCGCCGTGCGGCCGAGGTCGAGCACACCTTGACCGGCCGCCTTGGTCGCCTGCCGACCGAGCGCGAGGTCGCGGATCATCTGGGCGGTGCGCCGCGTCGCTTGCCGGTCGCGCTCTCCCGCGCCGTGGTGCACATCGAGGATGTGCGCGAAGGGGGTGCCGAGGCCTTGCCGGGCGTCGCCGTGGTCCCCACGATCCACCTCGAGTCGCACGAGCGTCGCCGTGACCTGGCTGCCGCCATCGCGCGCCTGCCGCTGCGCGACCAGCAGATCCTGTCGCTCTACTACGTAGAAGAGCTGACCATGAAGCAGATCGGTGAGCTGATGGGCATCACCGAGAGCAGGGTGTGCCAGTTGCATACTCGCCTCGTCGAGCGCCTGCGCGTCTCCATGCTCGACGCCTAGCGCGGCCGACATCGATGAGCGACGCACCCGAGCAGAGCACGACACGCAGCGCCAACGTCCTCGCTATCGCCGTGGTTGGCGTGATGGCGACCCTGGTGGTGCCACTCCCGGCGCCAGCGGTCGACGCGATGCTCGCGCTGGTGATGGCCGCATCAGTGGTCGTGCTGCTGGTAGCGCTGCGCATGCGCGACCCACTGGAGCTGTCGATCTTCCCATCGCTGCTGCTGCTCATCACCTTGCTGCGCCTGGCGCTCAACATCTCGACAACGCGCTTGATCTTGCTGCACGGCGGAGACGGCGATGGCGCCGCTGGACACATCGTGGAGGCGTTCGGGCGCTTCGCTGTCGGCGGCAGCGTCATTATCGGCGCCGTCGTGTTCGTCATCCTGCTCTTGGTCAACTTCGCGGTCATCACCAAGGGCTCGGGTCGCATCTCGGAAGTGGCGGCGCGCTTCACCCTCGATGCCTTGCCAGGAAAGCAGATGTCCATCGACGCCGATCTGGCGGCGGGCATCATTGACGACGGTCAGGCGCGCACGCGGCGCCGCCGCCTCGAGCAGGAGACCGAGTTCTTTGGCGCCATGGACGGCGCGAGCAAGTTCGTACGCGGTGATGCTATCGCGGGCTTGGCCATCACCGGCATCAACATCGTTGGCGGGCTCGTCGCCGGCGTGGCGCGCGACGGCATGGACATCAGCAAGGCAGCAGAGACCTACACCATCCTCACCATCGGCGACGGCCTGGTCTCGCAGTTGCCGGCCCTGCTGGTGTCGACGGCTGCCGGCTTGATGGTGACGCGCGCGGGCACGAGCGGCGATCTGGGAGCTGCGTTCCGCGGCCAAATGGTCCGCGACCCGATGGTGCTGTTCCTCACCGCGGGCGTCATGGGGATGTTGGCATTCGTACCGGGCATGCCCTCGATGATCCTGCTGTCGATGGGGGCAGCACTGGCGTTGATGGGCCGGTCGGTGCGCAAGCTCGGCATGGCACCCAAAGCTCCTGCAGCGGAGGCGAAGAAGCCGACCGAGGAACGACCGCAAGATCTCCTCGCTGTTGAACCGCTCGAGCTGCAGCTGTCGCTCGACCTCGTGGGGATGATCGATGCCAAGGGTGGCGACGACCTCCCCAAGCGCGTGGTGGCGCTGCGCAAACGGATCGCAACCGAGCTCGGCTTCCTCTTGCCTGCCGTGCACCTGTGCGACGACATGAGCCTACCGCCCTCGACGTACCGCATCCTCTTGCGCGGCAGCGAGATCGCGCGGGGCGTGGCGCACCACGACCGCCTGATGGTCCTCGATCCCCGCGGCGCCGATCCGGCCATCGACGGCCTCGCGGTGCGCGAGCCGGCGTTCGGGCTCCCAGCGCGCTGGATCGCCGCCAACCGGCGGAGCGCCGCCGAGATGCAGGGCCTGACGATCGTCGATCCGTCCTCGGCGATCACGACGCACGTGGGCGAAGTGCTGCGCAGAAACGCGCACGAGATCATCGGTCGCCAAGAGCTGCAGGAGCACCTGGCGCTGCTCGCCAAGCAGTTCCCCAAGCTCGTGGAGGATGTGGTGCCCGGCGCCGTCGGTCTTGGCGAGGTGTTGGCGGTGGTGCGTGGGCTCTTGCGCGAGGGCGTGGGGATCCGCGATCTGCGCGGCGTCCTCGAGTCCATCGCCGAGGCGGCGCCGCGCAGCAAAGACCCGGTCTTTCTCATCGAGCACGCACGCCGGCGCCTGGCGCGCCAGATCAGCGCGCGCCTGGTGGATGAGCACGGCAAGACCCGCGCCATCGTGATTGATCGCGCCACCGAGACGACGATGCGCTCGGCGATGGCGCAGGCCGACGGCGAGCCGGTGTTGGCGCTCGACATCGAGAGCGCACGACGGCTCATCGAGGGGATCGAGCGTCACGCGGCGCGCTTGTTGGCCGAGGGCGCCCCCGTGGTGGTGCTGGCGCCACCCGACCTGCGGCGACCCCTCTTCGACCTGGCGTCGCGCTTCATCCCCGACCTGTGGGTGGTCAGCGCGCGGGAGCTGGTGTCGAGCGTGACGCTGGATCCCGTCGGCACACTACAGCTCGGCGCGAACGTGCCGCAGTGATGTGACACGGAGAGCTGCATGGCACCCCTGGCTTCGCTCGCAACCCTTCGCACCTTCCGCGCCGAGAACGCGGCGGCCGCGCTCGAGGCAGCGCGCGCCGCGCTCGGCACCGACGCCTGCGTGGTAAGCACGCGCACCGTGCGCACGGTGACTGGCGGCTCCGAGATCGAGCTCCTCGTCGACACCGTGCCCGCTCCCAGCGCAGGCCTGCGGACGCGACCGATCGCGCGGCCGACGTTGGCGACGCCACCGGTGTCCCGCGCCCCGTCCTTTCGGCTCGCCCCGCCTGCCGAGCTCGGCGAACAGACCGCGCTCGAGGAGCGTCTTCGCGCCGCGGGCGTCTTTGACTGCTTGGCCGGACCGATCGCTGACGGCTGCCGGCGCGTGCCGGGCAAGACACCCATCGAAGCGCTCGACGGCATGCTGCACGAGCTGGTGCGCGTGGGAGACGCGCCCTGGTCGCGCCCCCAGGGCCAGCGGATCGTCGCGCTCGTGGGTCCGACGGGCGTCGGCAAGACCACCACGCTGGCCAAGATCGCGGCTCGCGCGCTGCTCGACAACAAGCTGCGCGTCGCGCTCATCACCCTCGACAGCTTCCGCATCGGCGCCGTCGATCACCTGCGTCACTACGGGGAGATCATGGACCTGCCCACCTGGGCGGCGCGCGACGAGGCGACGCTCGACCAAGCGCTGCAGCGGTCGCGCAACGCGGAGCTCGTGCTCATCGACACCGCTGGTCGCTCGCCCTCTGAGGTCGAGTCCTTCGAGCGCCAGCTCGGGCTCTGTCGCGCGGCCAACGCCGACATCGTGCTGGTGGCAGCGGCGGCGACCGGCCGCCGCCAGTTGCGCGACCTGCGCGAACGCTACGCTGGCGCATCGCTCGCGGGACTCATCGTGACCAAGGTCGACGAGAGCGAAGGGCCCGGCGCCTTTCTCAACACCGCAGCCACGCTCGGCGCCCCGGTGCTCGCGTGGACCGACGGCCAGCGTGTGCCAGAGGACGCGCACGAGGCGGATCTCGAGTGGCTCCGCCACGGGGTGTTGGCTGGCGGCAGGTCAGGCGATGACGAGGATCGTGGATGAGCGATCAAGCAAGCGGCCTGCGCAGCCTCATTGATCGTAGGCCCAGCGGTGTGCGGCTCGGCAACGCGCAGGCCGTGGCCGTCGCCAGCGGCAAGGGCGGTGTCGGCAAGACCTTCATGGCCGCGAACCTGGCGGTGCTGGCCGCGCGCGCGGGCCGCCGCGTGCTGTTGATCGACGGAGACCTGGGGTTGGCCAACGTCGACGTGGCGCTCGGCCTGCGTTGCCAACACAGCATCGGCGAGGTGCTGCGCGGCGAGGTGTCCCTGGCGCGCGCGATCGAGCCGGGCCCCTGTGGGGTGAGCGTGCTGGCGGCCGGGTCCGGCGCAGAGTGGCTCGCCCACCTCGACGTCGGTGGGCTCGCGGTGCTGCAGAGCGAGCTCACCAACATCGGCACGGCCTTCGACCTGATCGTGATCGATTGCGCCGCCGGCATCGGGCGCAACGTGTTGTTCTTCGCGAAGGTCGCGGGGCGCGTGCTCCTGACCCTGACGCCAGAGCCGACCGCGCTGGCGGACGCGTACGCGCTGCTCAAGACCTTGGCGGCCGACCGCAGCATCGACGTGCAGGTGGTGGTCAACCAAGCGCTGTCGACGTCAGACGCCCGCAACGCCTATGGCCGCCTCCGAGCGGTGAGCGGGCGCTTCCTCGCCAAGGAGCCGTGCTACGTCGGTCACGTGCCGCGCGACGAGGACGTACGGCGCTCGGTGCGCGCCCGTCAGCCCGTGGTCACCTACAGCTCAGACAGCCGCGCGGCGTGCGCGCTCGACGGCATCTTCCGCGCACTGTTGCCACCGCGAGCATCAATCGCGCTCGGCGGTGCGCGGGGGCTAGCCATACCGTGCGTCGTTGGGGGTGCAATGGCGAGCTCATCGGGGGCGGAGGCGCGATGACCAGCACCCACCACGGCGTCGTCGCGTACGCGCAGCGCAACAGCGAGGCCGAGATCCTCAAGCGGCACGGCGGCTTGGTGCGCCGCATCGCGCTCGCCTTGGCCGCTCGCTGCGGCATCGACCCAAGCGATCTCTGGTCGGCCGGCGCCTTCGGGCTCTTCGAAGCGGTGCGACGCTTCGATCCGGCGCACGGCGTGCGCCAAGAGACCTTCATTGCGCACCGCATTCGTGGCGCCATGCTCGATGAGCTGCGGCGCCTCGACCGGCTGCCGCGTCGCTTGCGCGGACGCTTGTCGGAGCTCGACCGTGCGCGAAATCGCATCCGCAACGCCACGGGTGCCGAGCCAACGCGTGAAGCGCTGGCAGAGGCACTGGGGCTCGAGGCCTCAGCCGTCGAGCGCCTCGACAGCCTCACCGGTGAGCCGGTCGAGCTCAACGAGAGCATCGCCGAGTCGGACCACACGGCGGTCGACGAGCTCATGGTGAGCGAGGAGCAGAAGGAAGACCTACGCGCCGCGCTCGTCCAGCTGCCCGAGCGGCAGCAGATGGTGCTGTCGTTGCGCTACGCCGAGGAGCTCACCTTGCGCGAGATCGCCGAGCTGCTCAAGGTGAGCGAGCCGCGCGTCTGTCAGATCCACAACGCTGCGGTGCAGCGACTGCGGCAGATCATGAACCGCGGGGGCTGAAGATCCAGGCGCGCACGCGATGATGGCGGTCCGGGTTCTGCGGCGGGACGCGTCGGAAGAGCCCACCGGAGACGCTGGCAGTCACGAAGCGACGATGGCGTGTTGGGTGCTGCGCCTCGCGATCAGCGGCGGCGCGACGCTTCTTCGAGGATCTTGGTCTCGCGCTTTTCGAGCTCGCTGCGCTTGGCGTCTCGCTGTCGCTCGGCGAGCAGCTCGACGAGCCGCAGGCTCTGGTGCGCGGCCAAGAGCTCTTGCTCGTGGGCCAGCGCCACGCGCTCGGCCCCACACAAGCGCTCCTCGACGACCTTGCGGAGCTGCACGGCGCGCTCCTGCGCGAGCAGCGCCAACGCTGCCTCCGCAGCGCTGTGCTTGCCGGTCTCTTGCGGTGCGTCATGCAGGGCGTCGCGCTCGGCGCGCAAACGCTCCACTTCGGTGCGAGCGGCGGCCAGCGCGGCCGCAGCCAGGCGTTCGGAGTGGCGACGGACATTGACAACGGCCTGGTAGCGCTGGCTCACCGTCACACCAACGGTATGGGAGAGGGGGACTTGAGGACCTTGCGTCGCGGATCCGCCACTTCCTCAAGATCGGGGCCACCCGGCCGTCCCACGCAGCATGGGCGATAAGGTCTACCTCGCGATGGCGGGTGCGGCGGCGCGCCTGCGCAGCCTCGACACCATCGCCGACAACCTGGCCAATGCCGAGACGCCGGGCTTCCGCGCGGCGCAGGGGCGCTTCGAGTCCTACCTCGCCGATGCGGGTCAGCGCGCGGCCGAGCACCCGTCGTACGTCGCGGCCATGGCGGGCGGCATCGATGGGCGCAGCGGCGCTCCCGAGCTCACGGGTCGTCCTCTCGACGTGCGCGTCGACGGTCAGGCCTTTCTCACCGTGCAACAGCAGAACGGCTTGCCCGGCTTCACGCGCGATGGGCGCATCGAGGTCGACACGGAAGGGATGCTGCACATCCAAGGAAGACCGGTGCTCGGCCAGAGCGGCGAGGTGATCACGGTGCCGCGCAACGCGCTCGTTGCCATCGATGAACGCGGTGTCGTGAAGGCCGATGGCGTCGAAATCGATCGCCTCGCCCTTCACGAGCTCAGCGGCGCGCTCGAGCGCGTGGGCCCGGCGGTGCTCGCGCTCGGCGCCGAGGGCGCCGCCGTGCCGATCGAGGGGCGCCTCGCGGTAGGCGAGATCGAGGGCAGCAACGTCACCGCGCTCGAGAGCACCGTGGCGTTGGTGACCGCGCAGCGCGCGTACGACAACGCCATGCAGGCGCTGCAAACCAGCAAACGTCTCGATGAGCGCGCGGCGGACGTGGGCCGCGTGCGCGGCTGAGGAGGATCGCATGATGCGGGCACTTTCGATCGCGGCGACAGGCATGGTCGCGCAAGAGAACAAGATGAACGTGGTGGCGCACAACTTGGCCAACGCCAACACCACGGGCTTCAAGCGCCAGCGCGCCGAATTCGCCGACCTGCTCCCCGAGGTGATCGCCTCCGCGACCGCGCCCGACGGCAATGGGGTATCGCGCCCTGCGCCACTCGAGAGCGGCCTCGGTGTGCGGGTGGCGTCGACCACGCGCAGCTGGCAGCAGGGCGACATGATCAGCACCAACAACCCGCTCGACGTGGCCATCCAGGGCGCCGGCTTGTTGCCGGTGCGCCTGCCGAACGGGGAGATGGCGTACACGCGCGCTGGCAACCTGCGCATCGACGCCGACGGCCGCTTGGTCACGCAGGCCGGCTACGCCCTCGACCCGCAGATCGACGTGCCGCGCGACGCAACGGCGGTGCGCATCGAGAGCGACGGTCGCGTGGTCGCCGACGTCGAGGGCCGCGACGATCCCGTGGAGCTCGGTGAGCTGCAGCTCGCGATGTTCCAAAACCCAGGCGGTCTTGAGGCAATGGGCGACGGGGTGCTGCGCGCCACCGAGGGGAGCGGCGCCGCCGAGCTCGTGCGCGTGGGTGAGCGCGGCGCGGGCAAGCTGCAGCAGGGCTTCCTCGAGGGGGCCAACGTCAAGACCGTCGAGGAGATGATCGACCTCATCACCACGCAGCGCGCCTACGAGATGAGCTCGAAGGTGATTCAGAGCGCCGACCAAATGCTGCAGCGCTTGAGCAACCTGCGCTGAGGCGCGTGCCGCTCGGAGGGCCGTCGTGTTGTTGCTGGCCGTGACCGCTTCACTTCTGGGCGCCGACCTGGCGACGCTTGCCGCCGGTGCCGTCGTCGCCGCCGCAGCACCCGACGCCCATGCAGAGCTGGTCGCGCTGTCGCCGCCGCGGGCGACCGCATGCCGGGCGCATCAGGTGGTGGCGACGACGAAGGTGCACGCGAGTGGGCGCGTTGCCTTGCGTATCGCCGGCGTCGACAGCAATGGCCGAGCGTGCACCACCTGGGCGAACGCGCAGGTGCGCGTGGAGCGAAGCGTGGCCGTTACCACCGGGCCCGTCGCGCGAGGGGCTCTGCTCGCTGACAGCATCGAGCTTCGCACCGTCGAGGTGAAACGCCGTGCCGCATGGCGCATCCCCGGTGCTGCCGCGAGCGCCGCGCGGGATCTGCCGCCCGGCACCGTGGTGCTCGCCAGCGACGTGGCGGCGGGACCCTCGCTCGGCACGCCGGTGCGCGTGGTCATGGCGACCGGCGCGCTGGCGGTGACCACGCACGGCCAGGTGAGCGCATGCCCCCGTGGTGACGGCGACGATGCGGTGTGCGCCACCCTCGGCAACGGACGCCATGTGCGCGGTGACCTCGACGGACCGATCGAGCGCGGCGGTGTGCTGCGCGTGGTGATGCCATGGTGAGCTTCCGGTGGCTCGGCGCCGTCGCGCTCGTGACCCTGTGCGCGTGTGGTCCAGCACATATCGCCGAGTACACGCCGAAGAAGCGCGCGCTCGATGCGAGCCCAAAGCCGACGCCCGAACAACGCGTCACCACGCCCGGGAGCCTGTACCGCGACGGCGAGCTCGCAGGCGCGCTCTTCGTCGACGCACGCGCCTTTCGCGTCAATGACGTGGTGGTGGTCAGCGTCGAGGAGGTTGCTGACGCCGAGCGCAGCGCCGACACCGACGTCGAGCGTCGCAGCAACACGGCCATCGGCCTGCAAGCCGTTCCGATCATCGGGCCGCTCGTCCCCGCGGCCGCCACGGTCAACGCCACCGCCGGCGCCACCGCAGACGGGACCTTCCAAGGCGGCGGCAGCACCAACCGGCGAGATCGGCTGGTGGCCACGGTGTCGACCGTGGTGCGAGAGGTGCTGGCCAACGGCAACCTCTTCATCGAGGGTCACCGCGTGGTGCTGGTGAACAACGAGGAGCACCACCTCTACGTTTCGGGCATCGTTCGGCCCATCGATATCGATCAGTCGAACTCGATCCCCTCGAGCAAGATCGCCGAGGCCCAGATCGAGTTCGTGGGCCGGGGCGTGGTCAGCGACAACCAGACCCAGGGCGTGGTGCAGCGCTTCCTCGGCTTCCTCTGGCCCTTCTAATCGAGGCACCCCTCCATGCGCGCATCGGTCCCAGCCTTTGTCCTTGTCAGCCTCGCAGCCACCGGCGCGCTGGGCGCCTCGGCGCGTTTGCGCGATCTCGCCGACGTGCAAGGCGCTCGCGACAACGCCATCTTCGGCTATGGGCTGGTGGTGGGCTTGTCGGGGACTGGTGACAGCGAGCGCGTGTTGTTCACAGCGCAATCGATGTCGGGGATGCTCGGCCGCATCGGCGTTCGCGTCAGCCCCGAGCAGGTGCGGTCGCGCAACGTCGCGGCCGTGATGGTGACCGCCACCTTGCCGGCCTACGCGCGGCCCGGTGGTCGCCTCGATCTCACCGTGAGCTCGCTCGGAGACGCCCGCTCCCTCGAGGGCGGCGTGCTGGTGCTGACGCCGCTCTTGGGACCCGACGGGCAGGTCTATGCGGTGGCGCAGGGCGCCGTGCAGACCGGCTCGGTGCTCGCCGAGTCAGCCGGCGTGCGCGTGCGCAAGAACCAGGGAGCGACTGCGCGCATCCCGAGCGGTGCCACCATCGAGCGCGCGGTCACGCCCGAGCTTGGTACCGGCCCGCTCGTGCTCGCGCTGCGGCGCCCGGACTTCGTCGCCGCGCAGCGCGTCGCCGCCGCCGTCAACGCGGCGCTCAAGGCCGAGGTGGCGCGCGCCGTCGACGCCGCCGCTATCGAGATCGACGCCGGCGGCAAGAGTGTGGTCGACATCATGGCCTCGCTCGAAGCGGTGGAGATCGAGGTGGCGGGCCGCGCCCGCGTCGTCGTCAGTGAGCGCACCGGGACCTTGGTGGCGGGTGAAGGCGTTCGCCTGCGCCCCGCGGCGGTGGCGCATGGTGGGCTGCAAGTGACCATCAACAAGGAGCCGATCACGTCGCAGCCGCTGCCGCTCTCACGTGGCGAGACCGCACGCAGGGACAAGACCGACGTGCAGGTGATCGAGCCCACCGCTGCCATTCGCGCGCTGCCCGCCACCGCCACCGTCGACGAGCTGGTGGCTGCGCTCAACGCGCTCGGCGCCACGCCGCGTGACCTCATTGCGATCCTGCAGGCGCTGCAAGCCGCGGGCGCGCTCGACGCCGAGTTGGTGGTGATGTGATGAGCAACGATGATGCATCGCTGACCGTCGCATGGAGCCACGCGTGACCCGGGTCATCGACGATCCCGCGACCCAGCTCGAGGCGGTGCTGTTGCGCCAGATGCTGCGCGAATCGAAGCTCGGCGCGGGGCTTGGCAGCGAAGGTGGGCTCGGCGCAGACCTCTTCGTCGACGCGGTGGCCGACATGATCGCGCGTGCCGGCGGCCTCGGCCTGGCTGACACGCTCAAGACGCAGCTCGCCGGCAGCGCCGCGCCCGGCTCCGCTGCCGGCACCGCGGCGGACCCGCTCACCGCGCTCATCACCGGCCGCGGCCAGATCACGAGCGGCTACGGCGTGCGCCCAGATCCCTTCCATGGCGCCGCGAGCTTCCACCACGGCGTTGACATCGCGGCACCCCGAGGCACCGACATCCACGCACCTCTCGCGGGCGAGGTCACCTTCTCCGGCGCTCACGGTGGACATGGAAACCTGGTGGAGATCCGCACGGATGATGGCGTGGTGACGCGCCTTGCCCACGCCGATCGCTTGTTGGTCAAGAAGGGCGATCGCGTCGCAGAAGGACAGGTGGTCGCCACCGTGGGCTCGACCGGGCGCTCCACGGGACCTCACGTCCACGTGGAGATGTACGTACGCGGCGCACAGGCCGACCCCACAGCCCTAAAGGATCTCGCGGAAGGGGCCGATGACGGCACCAGAAGGTGACCCGTGGTGAAGATCCAGCCCCCCGTCCAGCCAGTACGCGCCACCACGGCGGAGCGCACCGCCGGCGTCTCGACCAAGCGCGGCGCACAACCAGCCACCATGGGCGAGGCCGTCGCGGCGCACGCCACGACGAAGGCCGAGCTGGAGCGCGTGCGCTCCGCGCGCGTCGAGGAGCTGGAGATCGCCCTCAAGTCAGGAAGCTATAAGCCCGATCCGGATCTCGTCGCGACGCGCATGGTCGAGGCCTCGGCATTCTTCAAGGCCATCGACGACGCGCTCGCGGAGGAGAACCCGCATGGTGAGCACCGCGACTGACAACCCGCGCAGCGAGCTCGAGCGACAGAAGCTGGCCGACTGCATCAACGCGCTCGACGAGATCATCGCCGCCTTCGGTGCCTGTTGCACCTCGGAGCAGCCTACGAACGTGGATGAGCTGCGCGCCTGGTCCGAACGACGCGTCGCGGCGGTCGAGACCGCCTCACGCCTCGAGCGCGCCGCGATCGACGCCATCATCCAGCTCAGCGGTACGCGCGATGCGCCGCTCTTGCATCTCTGCGCCAGCAACCCGACGGCGGCCGGAGAGATCCGCGGCCGCTTGCACCGCATCGGCGAGCTGCGCAGCGCCCTGGCGCTCGTCGACGAACGGCGGCGCGAGATGATCGAGCGCGCGCGGCGCATGGTGCGCGGCTACACCGCAGCACTGTTTCCGACCACGCAGGCGTATGGGCGCAAGCCGGCGCCCGTGCACTTGCCGCAGCTTCGGGGGACCCACGCGTGAGCAACCTGCTGTCGCAGCTCGGCATCGGCGCCAACGCGCTCGGCGTACAACGCTCGGTGAGCGCGACGGCGAGCCACAACATCGAGAACGCGTCGACGCCGGGCTTCGCGCGGCAGCGGGTGGAGCTGGCGTCGTTGGCTGGCACCACCTTCGGGCGCGTGGCGTTGGGTGGTGGCGTGGAGGCGCTAGGCGTCACGCAGGCACGCGACTTCTTTCTCGACGCACAGATCCCGGCGGCGCGCTCCGCCACGGCGGCGTTCGATGCCGCAGTCAGCGTCGCCACTGCCATCACCACGCTCGACCCCAACGACGAGTACGGCCTGCCCGCGAGCCTGTCGAACTTCTACAGCGCGCTGCGCAACCTGAGCGCGCGCCCCGGTGACCCTGCCTCGCGCCAGGCGGCGGTGCGCGCCGCCGAGACGCTGGCGCAGCGCTTCCAGGGCGGCGCGCGCGATCTGGCCGCGGCCCGCGCCGCCGCCGACGACGAGTTGCGCGCCACCGTGGATGGCGCCAACCAGCTTGGCCGCGAGGTCGCGGATCTCAACGCGCAGATCCGCGTGGCCCGCGGCAGCGGCGCCGAACCCAACGATCTGATCGCGCGCCGACGACACCTCGCTGAGGAGCTCGCGTCGCTCACCGGTGCCGAGCTGTTCGAGGACCACGGCGATCTCAACCTGCGCACCGGCGCGGTGGGCTTGGTCATGGGCGATCGCGCCGCGACCTTCTCTACCGAGCCCGATGCGGCCAACGGGGGCCACCTGGCGCTGCAGGTGACGGGCGCAGACGCCACCGGCCCCGAGGCGCTTGCCAGCCGCGACGTCGGCGGTCGCCTGGCCGGTATCCTCGACGGGCGCGACCGTGTGCTCGGCACCGCGGAGAGCAAGCTCGACCAGCTCGCCTTCGACTTCGCCGCGTCCATCAACGGTGTGCACGCCGCTGGTGTAGCGCTCGATGGCTCCAGCGGCCGCGATCTGTTCGATGCCGGCATCGTCGAGGGTGCGGCCGGGCGCATCGACGTCAACGCCGCCATCACCGGCGACCCGCGCCTGTTCGCGGCGGGCGCTACGGCCGCGCCTGGTGACAGCACCAACCTCTTGGCGATGATCGCCACCGAGAGCGCGCCGCTCGCGAGCGGTAGCGACCCGCGCGCCGCGCTATCGGAGCTCATCGGCGAGTTCGGCAGCGCGGTATCGCAGATCGAGCGTTCCGCCGAGGCCGCGCGCGCCGTGGGCTCGCACCTCGACGGGCTGCGCGAGTCAAACCGCGGCGTGTCGATCGAGGAAGAGATCGTACGCATGACGCAAGCGCAGCGCGTATTCGAGGCCGTGACCAAGGTGATCAAGACCGCTGACGAGATGCTCGGCTCTCTGATGAGCATCAAGTAGAGGTGTGCGATGCGGGTGACGGATCGCGCTCTGTTCGAATCTTCGATCGCGCGCAACGGTGCTGCCCGAGAGCGGCACGCCAAGGCGACGGCCGAGGCGTCGACTGGTCTGAAGGTGCAACACCCCTGGGACTCGAGCGCCACGCCGCAGATCACGCGCTACCGCCTGGACGCCGATCGCATGCGCGCCATCAACGGCGCGGTGGGCGCGGCGCGCGGAGATCTCGATCTCGTCGATGGGACCCTGGCCGGCGTCGTCAACGTGCTCCAGCGCGGCGGCGAGCTCGCCGTGCAACTCGCCAACGACACCTACAACGCCGCCGACCGCGCCAGCGCCGCCGCCGAGGTGCGCGCCCTGAGGGACGAGGTGCTGCGCCTGGCCAACATCGAGTCCGCGGGCCGCTACCTGCTGTCGGGCACCGCCGAAGGCACCCGGCCCTTCGACGCGGCCGGCAGCTATCAGGGCGACGCCGGTGAGCGGCGCATCGAGCTTGCGCCCGGCAGCACCGAGGTCGTGTCCTTCCGTGGCGACGAGATCCTCGGCACTGCCGCCGGTGGTATCGACGTGCTGGCCGCGCTCGACGACCTCGCCCTGGCGCTCGAGGCCGATGACACCGCGGCGATTCGCACGTCCATCGACGCCATGCACACCGGCGTCGGTCAGGTGGCAGTGGCCCAGTCGAAGGTTGGTGGGGTCATGCTCGGCCTCGAGATCGCCGAGGCGTCGAACCGCACCCTCGCCGACGTCGCCGATGAGCGCCGTGCAGAGCTGACCGACGCCGACTTCATCGAGGCCGCCACCAACCTCGCGTTCGCGGAGCGCGCGCTCGAGGCCTCGTTTGCGGCTACGGCCAAGAGCTTCGGGCCCTCGCTGCTCGACGTCTTGCGCTGAGCACGCAGGGCTACCTGGGGGAGGCGACGCGCGTCGAGAGACGCGCGTCGTTCTTTTTTCCACCCAGGGGCTCGGCAGCGCCTCCTGATCCGCCGCGCACCTATGAACAGCGCACGCGTGCTTAACCACCGCTCGGACCGCGACGAAGCACTGGTTGGAAGCGACAACGCCAACCACACGAACCAAGAGGAGAAACCGCCATGATGTCCATCCGCAGCAACCTGTCGTCTCTCAACGCGCAACGAAGCCTGGGGGTGAGCCAGACCCAGCTCGACAGCTCGCTCGCCAAGCTGTCCTCGGGTTACCGCATCACCAAGGCCTCCGACGACGCTGCCGGCTTGGGCGTGAGCTCGAACCTGACCGCGCAGTACCGCAGCTACGTGCAGGCGTCGCGCAACGCCAACGACGGTCTGTCGGTGGTGCAGACGGCCGAGGCGAGCTTGAACGAGGTCAGCAACATCCTCACGCGCATGCGCGAGCTCGCCATGCAGTCGGCCTCGGACGGCATCGGCACCACGGAGCGCGGCTACATCCAGGAGGAGACCGACAACCTCATCGCCGAGCTCGACCGCATCGACGCGACCACCGAGTTCAACGGCACCACCATCTTCGGCGCGGCCGCGGCGCTCACCTTCCAGGTCGGCATCCGCGACACCGCCGATGACTACCTGACGGTGGACACCACGGCCATGGACGTGGACTCGGCCAGCCTGTCGGTCGACGCGGTCGACCTCAGCGCCGACGCAGCGACCTCGCGCGGTCATCTGGCCGACATCGACGCGGCCATCGTCTCGGTCTCCGGCTTCCGCTCGGAGCTCGGCGCCGCGGCCAACCGCCTGCAGTCGACCCTCAACACCATCGGCCAGGCCGCGGAGAGCGTGGCCGCTGCCAACAGCCGCATCCGTGACGTCGACGTGGCGGCCGAGACCTCGGAGATGAGCCGTGCGCAGATCCTGGTCCAGGCCGGTGTCTCGGTGCTCGCGCAGGCCAACCAGGCGCCCCAGGTGGCCCTCAAGCTCCTCGGCTGATGTGACGTAGAGATGGGCGGGTCCGTGCGAGGAGCACGGACCCGCCCTTCTGTTTGCAGGGAAAGGTAGGAGGCAGCCGTGGCAGCGACCTTTCGAGCCGGTGGATTGGCCTCGGGCATGGACTCGAACGCCATCATCGAGCAGCTCGTCGCGCTGCGTCGCCAGCCCATCGAGAAGCTCGCAGCCACCAAGAAGGCTGTCGACGTCAAGGTGTCGGTCCTCGGACAGCTCGCCTCCAAGCTCGAGGCCTTCAACGCCGCGCTTGCGTCCTTGGGCACGAGCGGCGCGCGCGGCGTCCAGGTGGTGCGCGAGCCCGCGTCGGTCAAGGTGACAGCCAGCGCCGAGGCGCTCGCCGGCAGCTTCTCGCTCGAGGTGAGTCAGCTCGCGCAGGCCGCCAAGGCTCGGTCGAGCGCGTTCGCGGCCGGCGCGGTGGCGCAGGGAGGCACGCTGCACATCGAGGCCGACGGCGAGGCCTTCGATGTCACCATCGACGACGGTGCCAGCCTAGGTGACGTGGCCGAGGCCATCGAAGCCAGCGGCGCGCCCGTGAGCGCGGCCGTGCTCAACGACGGCACCAGCTCCTATCTCGTGCTCACGCGCACCAGCACGGGCCACGTCATCGGCGACGACCCGAGCACGGCGCTCACCATCACCGAGACCTCCACCGGCGTGCTCGGCCAGCCGCTCGGCCTCTCCACCGTCGTCGCCGCCGCCAACGCGCAGTTCAGCATCGACACGCTCGCCTTCGAGCGTCGCAGCAACGACGTCACCGACGCGCTGCCGGGCACCACGCTGTCGTTGACGGCTCAGACCACTGCACCAGAGACCTTGGTCTTGAGCAACGACGCAAGCGCGACGCGCGCGAACCTGCAGAAGGTCGTCGATGCCTACAACGCCGTCGTGTCGATGATCCAGGGCGAGCTGGCCCTCACCTCCGACACCGACCGCTCGAAGACCCTCGGCGGCGAGCCGGCGCTGCGCTCGATCCAGGCGCGCATGCAGGGCCTCATCACCACCGAGGTCGGCACCGGCGACGTGCGCACGCTCGCTGATCTCGGCGTGCGCTCGGCGCGCGACGGCTCCCTCACCATCGACGAGGCAACCTTCAATCGCACCTTCACCGCCGATCCCGCGAGCATCGACGAGATCATCGACGGTGGCCTGGCGACGGCCGCCGACAGCGTGGTCGACGCGTTCGTCGACTCCGTGGACGGCGCGCTCACGCTGCGTACCAAGTCGCTCAACGAGCAGAAGCGGCGTATCGACGACCAGATGGCGATGCTCGAGGCCCGCGCCGAGGCCTACCGCGACATACTCATCGCGCAATACACCGCGATGGAGAAGGTGGTCTCCTCGCTGAAAGCGGTCGGCAACTTCCTTTCGTCCCACAACTTCTCGATCGACGACGGAGACAAGAAATGATCCAGGGAGCCGCCCGCTATGCCCGCGCCCGCGCCGAGACCGCGTCACCCGATCAGGTGCTCTTGCTCCTGCTGCGTGAGGCCCGACTGTCCATGACGCGCGCGGTGCGGAACCTGCACGAGGGCAAGCGCGCCGACGTCCACCGCGACATCGACCGGGCCTCGGGCATCGTCGCGGAGCTCGTCTCCTCGCTCAACCACGCGCGCGCGCCCGAGCTGTGCGCCAACCTGAGCGCCACCTACGAGTTTGTTCTGGCGCGGCTCGTGGCCGCCAGCAGCGGGCGCAACGTGTCCTCGCTCGAAGAGGCGTTGCGCGTGTTCTGCCCCGTCGCCGAGGCCTTCGAACAGGTCCTCGCACCGGGGGGCGCTCGATGAGTGAGCTCGAGAAGCGCTTGCACGCTGCGCTCCTGAGCGCGCGGCAAAAGCTCGGCCACGGCGATGTCATCGGGGCCGGCCTCGACCTCGATGCCGCGGTGCTGGCGTGCCAGCAGCTCGGCGCCGGCCTGGTCGACGACCCTGCGTGCCTGCGCGACCTCACGCAGGCCTGCCTGTCTGCTGCGCGCGACGCGGAGCGATCGCTCGAGCGCGAGCTCGGCGAGCTCGGCGCCGCCCGCCACGCGCGCGCCGCGTATGGCGGCGGTCAGCCGCGCTGAGCGACGTCGTCAAGCAGCCACATTGGTCGAGGTGACTCCCCGCCGCGGGAGCACCCTCGGCACCTCGTCAGCGGGGCGCGGAGCGCGCCAGCTCGCGCACACGGTCCGCGGCGCGCCGGGCCTGCGCCTCCACCGCGACGAGCTGCGCCGAGAGCGCCGGCGCGCCCCGCACGTCGTCGCGGCACAGGGTCGCGAGGCTGGCGATGCCGGTGAAGAAGTTGTTGAGGCGGTGCAGCAGCGTGTCGAGCTCGCCACACGAGCCGCGCGCCACGAGACCGTTGAGGTGCTCGATGGCGGCCACCGCATTGTGCGACTGGGTGCGGACCACAGCCATGTCCTCAGCGATCGCCGGCGGTGCTTCGGCCGGCAGCGGCAGCCCCTCGACGAGCACGCCGAGCGCCACAATCTCGGCGACGAGCGTGGCAGCCCGCTCGACGTGCGTCGGCTCGCTCATGCGCGACCTCGCCTGCCGGGCCGGGTACGAAGTTGCTGCTGGTCGTGCACCGTCGGCATTGCCTTGATCCTCACCCCGCGCGTCGAGTCAATTCGCGATGCGCGCCAGCAGGCGCGCCGCGGCACTGCTACCGCGAGTCTCCGTCTCCTGAGCTTCTTGGCGCGTGTCGTTGGGGCTCGCCGCGCCGTCGGGCGTCGCCATGGGCAAGGACACGGTGAAGGTCGTCCCTGCTCCTGGCGTCGAGGAGACGCGCACGCTGCCGCCGTGGCGGTCGATGAGGCGGCGCACCAAAGACAGACCGAGGCCGGTGCCACGTGCGCCCTGCTTGGTAGTGAACAGCGGCATGAAGGCGCGGTTCTTGGTTTCTTCAGACATCCCCACGCCATTGTCCTCGATGCAGAGCTGCACGCGCTCGCCGCTGCGCGTCACAGAGATCACCACTGTGGGCTGGTAGCCCTGTTCGCCTCTGCTCGAGCGCTCGTCGCAGGCGTCAGCGGCGTTGACGAGCAGGTTGACGAGGATCTGTGACAGCTCGACCGCCGACCCACGAACCAGCGCAGTGGCGTCCAGGTTGGTGCGCACCCGCGGCAGGCGCGCACCAAGGAAGCGCACGGTCGTTTGCGCCAGCTCGCCGATCGCCAGCGCTTGGTCGCGCGCTGCACCCTGCTCCGCGCGCGCCAGGTTCTTGACCTGGCGAATTGCCTCGTCGGCGCGGGACAGGCCCTCCCAGGTCTCGCACACCACCGCGGGGAGGTCGTCGAGCATCTCGGAGAGCTGCGGGTGCGCGACCTCGAGCTCGGCGAGCATCGGGCTCGCCTCGGTGAGGTATGCGATGAGCGAGCCGACGTTGGCGCGCGCGATGGCCAGAGGGTTCGCGACCTCGTGGGCGATGCCTGCCGCGATCTCGCCGAGCATCATCAAGCGCTCGGCGGCGTGCAGTTGGCGCTCGGTCTCGGCGGCGGCAGCGCGCGCTTCGATACCACCGAGCGCCTCGGACACCAGGCGCGCGATCGAGGTGGCGACATCGAGGTCGCGGGCGGTGAAGATTGAGCGCCCGTTCTTGCGCGCGATGTTGATGACCCCGCGACCGCGCTCGCCGGTCCCCGGCGACGCGATGGGCACGCACATCGATGCACAGAGGTCGGCGCGGGGCAGGGCGCTGCTCTCGCCCGCCGCGAAGCCACGCAAGGTGATGCGCGCCTCTCCTGAACGAAGGACGACGTCGGAGATACCGCCCCGGCTCGGGTTGCGTAGCGCGCGATCGGCCAGCCCTTTGTGCGCGACGATCCGTAGGTCGCCGTCGTCGCCGGCGAGCTGCACCGACACCACGTCCGCGGCGAACAGATCGGCGATCTCCTGCACGGCGGCGTCGATGAAGGTGCTGTTCGATGCTCGCGCCGCCAGGCTCGAGAGGTTGCACATGGTGCGGCACATGGCGCGCACCAGCTCTGGCGAGCCCGAGCGATTCTGGTCGTGCGCCATGCGGACCACGCTGCGCAGCTCTTCCGCCGTCGGCGTCGATCCCGCCACGAACGCGACGCCGGCCTGGTAGGCGGCGCTCTTGGTGTCGGCGTCGATGTGGTCACCGAGCAGCACGATGCTCGCGCGCGGCGCTCGCCGCAGCACCTCGGCCACCGTGACCATGGTGTCGTCGGAACAACAGTGGACCAGGCAGACGTCGACGACGTCAGCGTGCTGTTCGAGCTCCGCCGGCTGCTCCCCAACGCCGCGCACGGGCAAGGGGGCGAGCGCGGCGGCGGTGCTCGTCGCCCACGCGCTGCCGGGGTCGCCGATGATGAACACGATGGGCTCGCTGCCGCTCATCTGCGTGCCCATCCCACCTTCGACGCGCTGCGGCTCATGGGCGCTCGCCTTCCGCGTCCTTGATGACGATGGTGCCGCTCCCGTCCCGCACGACCGTTCGCAGCGCGCGCCCGTCGATGGCGCGGGGGACCGACGCGCGCTGGACCACGATGTCGCGCCCAACCTCGTGGAGCACGCGCTTCAACTCGGCATCATCCCAGGGCTTCTCGAGGAAACGGTGGATGTTGCCCTCGTTGATGGCACGGATGGTCGCCGCGCGATCCGCCTGCCCCGTCATCATGATGCGCGCCGTGTTGCTGTGCAGGCGCCCCACCAGCGCGAGCACCTCCACGCCGCTCAGCTCGGGCATCATGTAGTCGCTGACCACGATGTCGATCTGATGCTCCCCCACGAGCCGCGCCGCGGCGTGCGGATCGGACGTGAAGTAGAGCTCGAAGCCCTCCCGCCGCAGGGAACGCCGCAGCGCGGCAAGGATGAGCTGCTCGTCGTCCACAAAGAGGATCCTGATAGGAGTGGGCAAGGGACCTCCGGACTCGTCCTACTGCTATCGCCACGCGGGGGCGGAACTTGAGATCCGCGCTCGTCCCAATGTGCGACGTCGCGACCGCGCCATCGCACGCGCCACCCGCGCCCAAGGTATTGTGCTCCCGTGATCGCGACGGCGCCCCCACGCACCGCACCTGTGACCCCACCGCCGCTGCGCGCTGAAGAGCAGCAACCGCGCGTGTTGGTGCTCGACGACGATCCCGCCGTGCTCTTGTCCGTGTGCCGGGTGCTCGAGCGCGGGGGCTGCACGGTGCTGCGGCACGACGACGCCGAGGCAGCGGAGACCCAACTGGTCGCCGGCGCAGCGGACGTGGCCGTGCTCGACGTCATGCTCCCTACCATCTCGGGCATCGAGCTCCTGCGGCGAGTGAAAGCGGCGCGGCCGTCGATGGCGGTGGTGATGATGACCGCCAGCAATTCCGTGCAGCTCGCCGTCGACGCTGTGAAGGCCGGGGCCTTCGATTACCTCTCGAAACCGTTCGACTCGCTCGAGAACATCGTCCTGACCGTGCGTCGCGCTTTCGAGCACCAGCGGCTCGTGGCGGACAACGCCGCGCTCCACAAGATGCTGGAGGCCAAGGAGGGCCTCGAGGATCTGGTGGGACAGAGCGCGCAGATGCGCGAGGTGTTCCGCCTCATCGAAGCCGTGGGCGCCACGCCGGCGACCGTGCTGGTGCGCGGCGAGAGCGGCACGGGCAAAGAACTGGTGGCGCGCGCCATCCATCGTCGCTCCGACCGCGTCCGGGGTCCGTTTCAGGCGTTGAACTGCAGCGCGCTCGCCGAGACGGTGCTCGAGAGCGAGCTGTTCGGCCACGTCAAGGGCGCGTTCACCGGCGCGGTGGCCAACCGTAAAGGCCTGTTCGAGGCCGCTGATGGCGGCACCATCTTTCTCGACGAGATCGGCGACATCTCTCCGCAGATGCAGGTGCGGCTGTTGCGGGTCCTGCAAGAGGGCGAGGTCAAGCCCATCGGCAGCAACCAGACCCTCGCCGTCGACGTGCGCGTGGTGGCGGCCACCAACGCCAACCTCGAAGCGGCCATGCGCGCCAAGAAGTTTCGCGAGGACCTCTACTATCGCCTCAACGTCGTGACGCTCGAGATCCCGCCGTTGCGCGAACGCCCCGACGACATCATGTTGCTGGCGCTGCACTTCCTGCGGCGCCACGGCGCGCGCATGAAGCGAAACGTCCAAGGCTTCGCCGAAGAGGCGCGCAAGGCGCTCTTGACCCACGACTGGCCCGGCAATGTGCGCGAGCTCGAGAACGCCATCGCGCGTGGCGTGGTGATGTGCCTGGGTCCCGAGATCCAGGTCTCGCACTTGCCCCCGGGTATCGGCGGTGCGGTGGCCGCCTCCGACGTCGAGGCTCAGAGCCTCGCGCACCTGCCCTACGCGCAGGCCAAGAAGACGGCGCTGGTGGCCTTCGAGCGCAGCTACCTCAAGGCCAAGCTGGCGGCTGCCGGCGGCAACATCAGCAGGGCTGCGCGCGAGGCCGGCGTCGATCGCTCAAACTTCAAGCGGCTGCTGCGCGAGTACGGCGTCGGCGACGGCGAGGCGGGCAGGGACGACGACGGCAGCGTGTAGCGAAAACGAGCGGGCGCTCCCACCTGATCCGGGTGGGGATCCCAACTGAAGTTCCCTCGTGGGGGATCCGAAGAACGGATGTTGGGCCGCGCGCCTGCGGCACCCTCGCTCGGCGGGCTCGTCGGCTGTTCGGAGGATCCGTGACCGTGAGCGTCCTGTTCGTCGACGACGAAAAGTGCGTGCTCCGCGCGCTCGAGCGAACGCTCCGCGACGAAGGCTACATCACCTCGTTCTGCAGCGACCCGCTCGACGCGCTGACGCGCATCGGCGAGGAGGCGTTCGACATCGTGGTGTCCGATTTCATGATGCCCAACATGTCGGGCGTCGACTTCCTCGCGCTGGTGCGCGAGCGCCGGCCGGCGAGCTTTCGCATGTTGATGACCGGCTGCGCCGACAGCCAGGCGACCATCCGCGCCATCAACGAGAGCGCCGTGTGCCACTACCTCGAGAAGCCCTGGACCGACGCCGAGCTCAAGGCGGCGCTACGGCGCGCCGCCACCAGCGTCGTCGCTGAGCGTGCCGCCAAGGCCGCGGCACCGGATCTCGCGGCGGCGGCGCGTCGCTTCGGCAAGACCACCTACCGCACCTCGGCCTGAGCGCGCCTGACTCGACGGGTCGACAGCGGAGATCGCGTGCATTGATGGTGGCCGGGCTCGATCAACGCAACGGAGCTCGGGTGCACGCGGGGCCCGCTACCCCGCCGCCGACGTGGCCGGCACCACGATCTCGAAGATCGCGCCGCCCTGCGGGCGGTCGCGCACGCCCGTCCTCCCGCCGTGCGCTTCTGCCACCAGTTGCACGAGGTAGAGCCCGAGCCCGAACCCGCGGCGCGTGCGCAACGACGCGGGGTCGAGGGCGCCGAACTTGGTGAACAGATCCGCGCGCCGGTCGACCGGCACGCCGGGCCCGCGGTCGCACACCTCGATGACGACGTCAGCTCCGTCGTGCCGCACGACGACGTCGATGGTGCTGGCGACCGGCGCATACTTGATGGCGTTGGCCAGCAGGTTGTCGAGCGCGCGGCGCAAGAGCTGCGCGTCACCGGCGAAGGTGGTGGGCGTCGTCTGCACTGCCAAGGTCACCTCGCGCCCTTGCGCGACGCCCTGGTGCGTCGACACCACGTCCGCGACCAGCTCGTGGAGCGCGAGGTCTTTCGACACCGGGACCAGCCGGCCCTGCTCGAAGGCGCGGATCTGCAGCAGGTCGTTGATGGCGTCGCGCACGCGCGCGGCCGCGCTGAGCGCCTGGTCGAGGTCGTCGGCGATCTCCGGCGGCGCCGAGCTGCGCGCGATGGCGAGCCAGGCGAACACGCCAGCCAGCGGGTGCTTGAGGTCGTGGATCAAGAGCGAGGCCAGGTCGTCCTTGAGCGCGTCGAGGCGCTGCAGCGCGTCGAGTTGCTCGCGGATGGTGCGCGCCTGAGCGCGTAGGCGCAGGAACATGTCGACGCGCAAGCGCAGCTCAGTGCGGTCGAAGGGCTTGGTGAGGAAGTCGTCGGCGCCAGCAGACAAGCCGGCGAGCCGATGCTCACGATCCTGCAGCGCCGACACGAACAGCACCGGGACACGACCGTTCGTGAGCGCCTTGATGGCGCGGCACGCTTCGATGCCGGAGTCGCCCGGCATGACGACGTCGAGCACCACGAGGTCCACGGCATGACGCTGTACGGCGCGGAGTGCTGCGTCAGCGCAATCCGCCTCGACGACCGCGCACATGTCGGCGAGCGCCGCGCGCACCAGCTCACGATGCAACAGATCGTCGTCGACTACGAGGATCGTCGCCCGATCGGTGGTGCGCTCCATCGCGTTCAGCGTGCCATCACTGCGGGCGATCGCCAAAGCGAATTGCCGTGGCTGTATCGCGATGATCGCTGGCCGAGAATGTGCGAGGCCCCAACGCGCACTCGCCCGTGTCACGCATGCACCAGGCGTCGCTGCGATCCTGGGTCATGCCGACCCCGGGTAAGGGCGTAGGCAGGCTGGTGCGGGCGCATGACGACGCGCTGCACGCCTCTGGCACGGGTAGTGAATAGCCAGGTGCGCATGAGCGACGCGCTGTCACCGACGAGCCCCGAACGCGCGACCGTCACGCAGTACCTGCCGCTGGTGGAGCGCGTCGCGCGGCGCATGGCGCGGCGCCTGCCGTGCAACATCGCGCTCGACGACCTCGTGGGCGCTGGCTCGCTCGGGCTCATCGACGCGGTTCGCCGCTTCGATCCCGCGCGCGCCACCTCGTTCACCGGGTACGCCGAGCTGCGCATTCGCGGCGCCATCCTCGATCACCTGCGCGCCCTCGATTGGCTACCGCGCGGCGTGCGCGCAAGCGTCAAGCGCGGCGAGAGCGACTCGGCGGTGGTGTCGGTCGACGACGCCGCGGGGCTCGGTTTCGACGGCTTCGCCGCGAGCCAGCCCTCACCGCGCTCGCTCGTGGAGTACCGCCAGCGACGTGCGTCGCTGGCGGCGGCCATCGCCAGCTTGCCGGAGCGCGCGCGGCGGGTGCTCGGCCTCTACTACGTCAACGATCTCACGCTGCGCGAGATCGGCGAGGTGCTGGGCGTGACCGAGAGCCGCGTGTGTCAGCTCCACGCGGAGGCGGTGGTGCACCTCAAGCAGACGCTGCGCCACGAGCTGGCCGCCTGACGCACCGCCCTGGGTTGGCCGCGGATCAGCTTGAGTTCCCTGCGGAGCGCGCCGAAGTCCTGCAGGGGAGAGCCAAGATGACCACCAAGCGCGCGGGGGCGCCCGAGCTCGAAGATCCTTGGGCTGACGCGACAGAGACACCCGAAGAACGCGCGCAGCGCGTGGCTGCGCTGCGGTGGGCCGTGGAGTCCGGTCTGTACTACAGCGACCCCATGCTCATCGCAGCGCTCATGCTGTTCGGGCCGCGCGCCCTCTTTGGCGGGCAGCTCTCGCATCTGGAGCGGTAGCGCGCGGCGCGCGCAGCCCAGTGCTCGTCACTCGCCGCGAAACACCATAATCCAGACGTCGTAGAACGCGTGCGTATAGGCGGCCACCGCCAGCCCCCGCGTGTGGTACAGGCCGGCGAACACTGCGCCGGCGAACAGCCGGAAGGTGAACGCCGAGACCGTGAAGGGCTCGCTGATGTGGTGCACCGCCGAGAACACGACGCTCGAGATGACGAGCGCCAGCGCCGCCGCGACGAAACGCGGCATGGCCATCACCTTGAGGCCGAGCCAGAACAGGCCACCCATCAGCACCAAGCGAAACACGATCTCCTCGTAGAGCCCGGCACCAGCGCTCATGACGACCTTGTCGATGAGCCCCATCGTGCCTGGTGCGTCGGCGGCGAGGCCGACGCCGAGCAGTCCCCCGAGGCCGAGGCCCCGAACCAGCGCGACCACCACGCCGCCGAACACCAACGCGTACGCCATGCACTCGAGCATCATCAGGGGCACGATGCGGGCCTCGAAGTGCCCCTTGGTGCGCAGCGCCACCAGCGCGATGGCGAAGCCGGCGAGCACCACCACGTTGAACACCAGGTAGGCGCTGACGCTACCGTTGACGACCGTGAACAGCGTGGTGGTGACGAAGTCGACGCCGTTTCTCAGGTTGCCGGTGGCCAGGATGCCGAGCTGGTAGAACACGAAGAGCGGGACCAGCAGCACGGCGCTGGTGAACGGATCGCGGCTGGCGGCGAAATAGCCGCGCACCGCGCCCCCCCGTCCTTGCTCGTTGCCCATCGACACCATCTTGTCGTCTCCCGTGCGCTTCGACAAGCTCTCGACGCGCCGCATCCGGCAGCTCCACAACGTCGAGGACGTCGCGCTTTGTTCCACATCGGTCCCCACCAGATCGACCCGCCCTTTCTGCTGGCGCCGATGGCCAGCGTCAGCGAGCTTCCCTACCGCGTCCTCGTGCGCGACATGGGAGCGGGCCTCGCCACCACCGAGCTCATCTCGGCTGCGGGCATCCACTACCGGAACCGACGCACGCGGCAGTACTTGACCTTCGACCGCGAGCGGGAGCGGCCGCACTCGGTGCAGCTCTTCGGCGGCGTGGTCGAGGTGATGGCCACCGCCGCGCGCGCGGCCGCCGAGCACGGCGCCAACATCATCGACGTCAACATGGGCTGCCCGGTGCGCAAGGTGACCGGCAGCGGCGCGGGCTCGGCGCTGTTGTGCGATGTGCCGCGCGCCGTCGCCATCGTGAGCGCCATGCGCGCCGCGGTGGGAGACGCCGTGCCGGTCACGGTCAAGATCCGCAGCGGCTGGGACGACAACAGCAGGAACGCCGTCGAGGTCGCATGCGCGCTCGAGGACGTCGGCTGCGCGGCGCTCGCCGTGCACGCGCGAACTCGCGCCCAGGGCTACGCTGGACGCGCCGATTGGTCCGTCATCGCGCGTGTGAAGAAGTCGGTGCGCATGCCGATCATCGGCAACGGCGATGTGACCTCGGTGGCCGACGCGCACCGCATGCTCGACGAGACGGGCTGCGACGCAGTGATGATCGGGCGCGGCGCGCTCGGCAACCCGTGGCTGTTCGCGAGCCTCAAGGCAGGCCGCGAGCTGGGGCCCCCTGCACCCGCCGAGCGCGTGGCCCTCATCACGCGCCACCTGCAGGCGCACCTTGCCTTCCACCTCGGCCTCAGCACCGACGAGGAGCGCCGCTTGATGCGCACACCGCCCGAGCTGATGGCGGTCAAGACCTTCCGCCAGCACCTGGTGTGGTACGCCCGTGGGCTCGAGGGCGCGCGCGACTTCCGCCAGCGCGCCATGGCGCTCGAGCAGCCGGCGGCAGTGCTCGACGCGGTCGACGCCTTCTTTAGCCGCGCCCAGCCCGAGCGCGGGGCCGCGCACGGCGCGCTGGACGACGAGCTCGAGTACGCGCAGGCGCTGGGGTAGCGCTCCGTTGTCGACGGGGGGCCTCGAGCTCGGTTCGAACGCTGCGGGCCGGTCGCGCTGCCGCCGATGTAGGCCTCAAGACTTCACCGGATCGATCCGATACCAAGGTATGCGACACCGCTTTGCCACCGTCGGGAGCTCGCCCACCTCGCAGCGCGTCATCGACCTGCTGGGCTGCGTCGCCGAAGTCATCAAGGCCGATGACGCTCGAGACGCCGCGCGCCTCCTCGACGAGCAGGGCGTCACGGCGGTCTTGCTCTTCGCCGATATCGGCAGCACCGATGGCATGCGCGCGGCAGCGCGCGTGCTCGCCGATACGGCCCTCACCGCCGTGCCGGTCTTGGTGGTGAGCCGCCCCGTGGACTTGCAGCGGCGCGTCGATGCGCTCCGCCTGGGCGCCGGCGCCGTGCTCGACGACGGCGCCGACGTCGAGGCCATCGAGCGCGTCATTGGCGAGGGGCCGGAAGACGAGCGCGTCGAGCCGCTGCTCGAACGCTCCCAGCACGGTGCTCTGCACCGGACCATCACGCTGCTGGCGTCGTTCGAGTTCACCGGCACGGTCAACGTCACCACCGCCGACGATCCCGCGACCTTGACCTTCGAGCGGGGACGCGTGGTGCGCGCCGAGTATGGTACGCACACAGCGTTCACGGCCATCGATGCGCTGGTGGGCTTGTCGTCCACCGTGCTCGACTTCTCTTTGACCACCGGCGCCGAGAGCGTGGCGGAGCCCGCGGCAGCGACCTCCGGCCTCACGGTGCTGTTCATCGACGACGATCCCGAAGTTCGTCGGCTCTACCGCGCGTTCCTCGCGCGCGCTGGCTTCGAGGTCATCGAGGCGGAGGACGCCGCCACGGGCCTGGCCAAAGCGCGCGCGCTGCGACCCGACGTCGTCGTCACCGACCTGCACATGCCCAAGGCCGACGGCTGGCGCGTCATCGCGGAGCTGCGCAATGACCCGGCCACCGCCGACGCCCGCATCATCCTGCATTCGGCCTACCACGAGCTGCTCGACGAGCTGACGCGCATCGGCGCGGGCGCCGACGCCTACGTGAAGAAGGACGGGAAGGCGAAGAAGCTCATCGAGCAGGTGCTGGCGCTCGGTCGCGCGCGCGCGCATTTGCGCGCCGCGCTCGGTGGCGCCGGGCCGATCGCGAGCACCACCGAGGAGATCTCGCTGGGCGCGCTCTTGCACGACGCCGCGCGCGCCGGCCTGTCGGCGCGCGTGGTGCTCGACGACGACGACACGCGCGTCGAGCTACGTCTTGATCACGGCCGCTTCGCCAGCGCAGACGGCTGGAGCGGCGATCAGCACTGGACGGGGCGCGCGGCCCTGGCGCGCGCGCTCGGCATGCACCCGGCGCGCGTCAGCGTCATGCACGCCGAGGGCGCGGCGGCACCTGCCATGCCGCTCGAGTCCTTGGTCGACGAGATCCGCGCCGTGCAGGTCATGAACGAGGCCGACGAGCAGCAGCAGTGCCTGGCGCACGACTCGGCGCTCACGTTCGACGAGGCGCGCCTGAGCGTGTACCAGCGCCAATGCGCGCCCGAGGTGCGGCCGCTCATCAGCGCGCTGCGGGCCGGGCGCACGCCGCGCTCCATCATCGCCACCGGCGCGTTTGACCCCGTGCTCGTCGACGGCGTGGTGCACGACATCATGCAACGCGGCATCGCGCGCGCCGTCGACAGCGGCTACCTCATCGACCTCGAGTGAGCTGCGGGCCGGTGCTCTGCTGCGCGACCCGCTGGCCGCGTTGCGGGTCCCGTCGCTTCGGCGCCACATGCCTCGACAGGCTCGCCTCGCGGGTCCCCCGCAGCCGTTGCTGGCGAGGTGCTCGCGACGACTTCCTGGCGGTCCTGCGTGCTCGCCTGCTTCAGTACGCGGCTGGCACGTACACGAGCGCGAGGCGCTCGCCGGCAGGCGTCGACACCTGCGCGCCCCAGGCGCCGGTGGCGTTGCCCTCGGCCCACACCTCCACGTCGGCGTCGGCGGGCATGCCATCCAGCACGAAGCGCCCGGCGCCGTCGGCCTGCTCGACGCCGGTGAGGCCGAGGTCGCGCACACGGTAGCGCACCAAGCCGAAGGCCCACGGGGCGCCGTCGGGCTTGCTGACCATGCCCTCGACGTTGCGGCCGGCGCGCGCTACCAGCGTGACGCCGTCGAGGCCGAAGGGGCTCGTCAGCACGCCGAAGGCCGCGCGGGCCACCTTGCCGCCACCACGAGCGCTCACCGTGACGTCTTGGCCGCGACGGATGGGCAAGGAGAAGCTGCCGTCGGCCTCGGTGTGCACGCGCGCCACGCGCGCCGTGGGATCGAAGGCGGCGCCCAGCGACACCAACGCGCCGCCGATGGGCGCGCCGTTCTCGTCGACGACAGCGCCGCGGATGCGCGGTGCGGGGGCGAGCGCGATGCGCGCGTGGTTGCTCGGCTCGTCGGCGCGCAGGGTGATGGTGCGGCGCGCCGCTTCGTGGTTCGGCGCCTGCGCGAGCACCGTGTAGCTGCCCGGCGCCAGCTTCACGGCGATGCGCCCGTCGGCACCAGCCGGCACCCGCGCCACACCCGCGATGGCGCTGCGCCCGTCGAGGTCCTGGGCGATGGCCAGCTCGGCGCCGGGCAGGGCCCGGCCACCGGCCGACGACAGCGCCACTTCGAGCAGCACCGCGCCCTCGGCAACGGCGCTGGACAGGGGGAGATCGACGAAGGCTCGCTCGGCCGCGCCGGTGCAGCGCAGCTCTGGTGCGCCCGCCGGGGGGTGGCCGTCGACGAGCGCGCTCAGGTGGTAGGTGCCCTGCGGCAGGTCGATGAAGCGATGGGCGCCGCTGGCGGCGGTGCGCGAGGTCCAGACCTCTACGCTCCCCTCGGCGGTGACGCGCGCGAGTCGCAGCGGCGCGTCGGCGATCCCGTGGCCGTCCTCGAGCACGCGCGCCGCGATCTGGCAGGTGCCCGGCCGCGCCGCGGTTGCTTCGCCCAAGACCCAGGGCGAGGGCTCCGGCGGCGCTCGCTCGAAGTAGCGCGGGCCGGTGGCGCTGGAGAGCGACAGCACAGCGCCGATCACGCCCGCGGGCAGCGCGGCGACCAGCACCAAGCGACCTGGTGCGCGGGCCCGGTTCCACAGGACCTGCAGGCGAGCGACGACGGTGTCCTTCATCTGGCGCCTCGTGCGTACGGGGCGGTGCCGCTTGGGGCCCGCCTCCCCAAGGGTAGCAGCCGCCCGGTGCCGGGCGCTCGTGATCCCTGTCCGCATGTCCCACCTGGACAGTGCTTTTGGAGAATGCTTTTGGATAATGTTGGCGGGCCATGAGCGAGTGGACCCCCAAGCCCAAGGCCGACGCCAAGACCGAGGACCTGAACCTCACCGGCGAGGAGGGGGTGCTGCTCTCGCGCATCGACGGCAGGGCGTCTGTGTCATCGCTGAGCCGCTCGACGGGGCTGCCCGAGGGCCGCGTGCGGCAGATCCTGCGCAAGCTGGTGGCAACCGGCGCCGTCGAGGACGTTGCCGCGACGCCCGCGCCCGCCCCGTCGTCGCGCAAGCCCCGCGCCGAGTCGGACCTCACGGCCGATCCAAACCTCGCCACGGGTGAGCTCGAGAAGATGCTCGCCTCGAGCGCGGAGGGCGACTTCGGCGAGCCCACCATGGACGACCTCGCCCCCGTGGGGGAGATGACCGAGGACGCCGATCCGAAACCGGTGTTGGCCGACGTGCCCGCCGCGCACGCCGCGCCGGAGGGGGCCGAGGAAGCGCAGGTCGACGCAGGCGCCGACGCGCCGCCCGCCGACGCACCGGAGGCAGGCGACGAGCAGCTCGAGGACGCGAACGACGCCGAGCAGCCCAGCGATGCCGACGAGGGCAACTACCGCAAGCTCTTCGAGACCGAGCTCTCGAAGCTCGAGGCCCCGGAGCGCGAGGCCCTGGCCCGCTCGGCGGAAGACCCGCGCCTGATGGCGCTGTGCTTCGATGCGCTGCCTGCCGTCATCAAGGGCATCTTCGAGAACCAACGCGCCGGTCCGTCGCACGCGCGGCTGGTGGCGCGCCACCACCACACGCCGCAAGGGCTCGACGTCGTCATGAACCGTGCCGAGTTCCTGCGCGACGCGCAGGTGCAGCGCTACCTGCTGGCCAACACCATGCTGCAGGAGCCGCAGATCAAGCGCATCCTGCAGCCCAAGCGCCTGGCCGAGATCTACAAGGTCACCATCAGCCGCGAGATCCCAGACCGGAACCGCCAGAAGGCACGCCTGGTCATGCGTTCCAAGTGGTCGTCGTCGGACGCAGAGGAGCGCGCCGCGCTGGTGTTCACCACCGAGGGGCGCTGCCTCAACCAGCTCACCGGCCTGCCCTTCGACAGCAAGACCGTGTCGATGCTGTGCGGCAAGACCTACACCTCGAGCCTCTTGGTGCAGAACCTGGCGCGCTTCGGCGCCACGCCGCCCCCCGTGCTGGCGCACCTGCTCAGGCAGAACCTGGTGCGCCGCCAGCAGATGCTCAAGACGCTGATCTTGCAGCACCCGAACTGCCCGGCCGAGGCCAAGCGGCGCATGTGACGACGAGCGCGTGCCGGGGGCGTCGCGCGCGAAGCTGCGTTGCAGCGGGACCGCTCTTCACGCGAGGCCGCGCGGCGTCTGGTCGGGCACGTCCGTCCTCGTCAGCGGCTCGCCGTTCACCTGCGAGTAGGTCCGGAAGAACACGTCGGGCTGAATCAGGCGCATCTTTTCGCCTTGGCGCAGGATGATTGCACCGTCGTCGAACTGCTGCGGCGTGAACGCCGGACCGGCGAACTCTCCGGTGCCTCTCACGAAGACCACCTGGCAGATGTCACGATCGTCACGTCGGTGCAGACCGAAGCGTGGGACGCCCGTCTTCGATGTCTCCATCGCATGCATCTTCGAGTCGATGAACGTGTTGCTCGAGTCGTAGCAATCCTTCTGGCCGAGGTCGTTGATGACGTAGTTCATCAGCTTCTCGAGGTCCGGGGCCTTGAGCTTCGACGGATCGCCGCCGGGCACGCCCGTGAGCTCGGCGATCTTCGCTTGGATCTTCTTGCCGATCTCTTCGGTGATCTCGTTCATGATGATCACGCCGGTGCCGTCGGTAGGCACGAACTGCGCTGCCTTGTCGATGGCGTTGTACCAAACGAAGCCCTCGCCGGTGCGCGGCTTGCCCTGGTAGTCGACGATCTGCTTGCCCGTGTTGTCGACCGGCGCGCGGCCCTGGAACGCGGGCACCGGGATGATGAACTTCTGCGCGTTCGACACGACCTGCGCGCCGAGGTCCAGGTTCACGTGCGACTGCCCGAAGAAGCGAACGCCGGCGATCTCGCGCTTCAGGTGCTGCACCGTGTCGTCCGCGGCGCCGCGCGCATGGTCGGGCGTCGGCAGATCGACGATGCGCACCTTCTTCTCGAAGAAGCTGCGGTTCGCCTCCATGAACTTCAGGAAGTCGCCGGGCTGATAGGCGCCCGTCTGCCCGGGCAAGCTCAGCGCCCCCTTCTCTTTGGTGAACAAGCGCTCGTCGAGCGGCTTGCCCGCCAGGAAGCTCCCGATCTGCTCCGCCATCCAGTCCGAGCTGTTGTCGGGCCGCATCTTCTTGTCGTTCCACTCGGGGCCACGTCCATCGCGCACGACCACGACCGGGTGCCCTTCGACCAGCTGGTTGAAGAAGTCTTTGACGGCGACGTCGCCGCCGCCCGACCAATTCAAGTTGTTGCTGCCGATCGCCATGCCCTTCGAGTACGCGTCGCCGGTGGCATAGAAGAACTTGGGTGCCTCGATGAACTTCTGCCGGTCGACCGCTTCGGGGAAGCTGTCGATGACGATGTACGGCAGGTACCCGGCCGCGGTCTGATACAGGATCGGCTTGTTCTGCGATTGCGCCGCCACGGTCGTCAGCGCGTCGATGCTGCCGCCGGTAGCCGTCGGGCTCGACGAGTACGCGAGCTCACGCAGCATCTTGCCGATGTTGTCGAAGTAGGGCGTCATGCGCGCCGTGTAGTTCGCCGCCTCCGACAGCTTCGGATCGGAGTAGCCCGCGGTGGCGATCGCGTACTGCGCGTCGCCAAACGCACTCTTCGCGAGCGCTGCGACCTCGTCGGGCGACGAGAGCTGCAGCAGGTTGTACTTCATGATGGTCTGCGCGACCTTCGCCTCGCCGGCGCTCGCGAGCTGATCCAGGCGTCCGACGAGCTTGTCGGCGACCGCGGCCGCGAGCTTCCGCACGTCGTCGGCCTTGAGGCGCTTGCCACCTCGCAGCGCGAACTCGTCGACCTCGCGGCGAATGGTGTCGGCGATGACCGTGCCGGGTACGGCGATCGCTCCACCGCCCTGCGCCGTCTCTGCCTGGCGAACTTGGCTCTCGATGGTGTCGGCGATCTTCGTCGATACCGGGATCTTCGGTCCGCCTTGAATTCTCGGTGGTGCCATGACGATTGCTCCGACGAGTCAGCGTGCGCTAGCGGGCAAGACGGGTGGAGATGCCGCTGCGCTTCTGTTCCCACAGGCGCGCCATCGACGACAGCAGCGTGGGATCACCGAGCATGTCGATGTCCGCCTTGTCGAGATCGAGCTCGCCCGCGCAGACGTGCAGCCACGTCGAGAGCGGCGTACGCACCATCAGCGATCGCTGGTCGACGTTGTCCCGATCGCGCCGATCGCCTTCGAGCACACGCACCGTCGATGACCCAATCTCGATGGTGATCTGGCCGTCTCCCGGAAACGAGAACAACAAGGAAGCCGGCGCGAGCTTCGCGCTTCGCGGGTCTTTCGCCTCGAGCAAGGCCTTCAGGTCGCGCAGATAGGCTTGCAGGGCTGCGGACATCGAGCCTCCCGATGACATTCTTGCGTCCCAACCAGTGCATAGCCTGTCGCCCCGACCTTTGGCCACGCCAGGAGATCGAGCGCGAACCAAGGCCGAGCTCTCGAGACCCCGCCTTCGGTGCTCGCGGCCATCGAGCAAGGACTGCGCTTCGACGCGGTGATCTGCGACGTGGCGATGCCGGTGATGACCGGATGCAGCTCTACGAGGCTGCGCCGCTGGGACCTCCGCTGTCGCCCGGGTTGGGCTGCGCACGTTGAGCCCTGGCAAGCAGGCCCGTGACGTCACGGGGGCCGGGCGTGGGGCGCTAGCTCGCGCGAAATGCCTGCGGCGTCGAGCTCAGGGCCTCCAGGCTCTGGCGGAAGGCTGCCTCATCCCGGCGTCGCTAATGGGTCACCCACGAGAGCTCGTTTCAGAACCCCTCCCGTCGCGTGCATCGCGCCAGGCGGGCGATCACTTCGTTGCTGCGGGCCGACCATCCGTCGAGGATGGCCTGCTCCTCGCGCCTTGTGCTCACCCGCCTGGCGCGCCCGCTCGGTCCGAGGGATTGAAACGAACTCTAGAGCCCTCATCGAGATCAGGTGCGTCCTCAAGAGCGCAGCCGTTCACGCGTCCGCATCGCTGGCGAGCCTTGCGCGTACCGCAGCGAGGAAGACCTCCGCCTTGCCGCCCGCAAGGAGGGTTGGGCGGGACACGGCAAACAGTGGGAGCGCGAGCGTCAGACGCACCGGCAGCCGAAACAGGCGCGCATCGCCGAGCGACACCGGAAGGGCGGCCACGTGCAGTCCGCGCGCGCACACGTCCGCCGCGATTGCGCTTCGCTCGACGAAGAGGGCGACGGTGCGGGTGCGCGCTGCGGGCCATGGGTCGGTGGCTCCGTCCCGTGCCGGGTCGAGCGCAACGAATGGGTGCACGGCCAGCTCATCGGTGGTCACACGCTTGCTGCCACGGAGCGGGTGCCCGTGCCCGACGAACAATGCGTGCGTGACGCTGCCCAAGAACGTGCGCGTCAGGCGCGGGTGCGGCCCATCGCTGTCTACGAGCGCGACGTCGAGCTGGCCGCGCAGCAACGCAGGTCCGGTTTCGCTCGCCGGTACCTGCCGCACATGCACGACCAGTCGCGGATGTGCGGCCCGCAACCCGATGGCGACATCCAGCACCAGCGTCAGCAGCGCGTCGGGGGCGGCGACCACCAAGGCGCCCTCAAGGAGGCCGCCGCGGACGCTTGCCATGCCGTCGTCGACAACTCGCATGGCGTCACGGACCGCGGCGAGGAACGCCTCACCTGCGTCGGACAGCCGCAGGTTGCGACCGACGCGGTGAAAGAGCGGCTGGCCCAACGCGTCCTCGAGCAGCCGGACGCTCCGTGACAGTGCCGATGGCGTTAGGTGCAGCTGCGCCGCCGCCGTGGGCAGGTGCTGCGTCTCGGCCACCGCTCGAAAGGCGGGCAGCCAGCTCCAGATCTCATGCACACGGCGCGCGCGGTCCACGATCGACCATACAGCAATTCTGCATGGTCTGTGAAGAACGTTGCAGTGGCCGAAACGAGACGCGTCACCATGATTCCTGCGACGGCCGCCGTGTTGGTCGGCCAGAGCGCAACAACCTGGAGAATGACCATGCTCGTTCATCACCTTCCCCGCTGGCTCCCACGTTCGTCCCTGCTCGCCCTGCCGTTCACCCTCGTGTCGCTCAGCGGCTGTGTGGGTCCCGGCATCGCGCCCGACGAACCCTTGGCGCTGCCCCTGTCGCTCATGTTCACAGACCTGCCGGACCTCGGTGCTGACTACGTCTACGAGGGCTGGCTGATCGTGGACGAAGCGCCGGTCGCCACCGGTCGCTTCTCGGTCACCCCCGAGCAGCAGAACGTCGAGGTGCAGCTCGACCGCGACACCTTCGCCGCCGCCACCACCTTCGTCCTCACCATCGAGCCCGCGTTCGGCGACGACCCCGCGCCGAGCGCGGTCCACCTGCTCGCCGGCGACATCGACAACAGTGGCAAGGCAAACCTCTCGACTGCCCACCCCGCCGCGCTGGGGACGGACTTCGCGACCGCCATGGGCGGCTACCTGCTGGAGACTCCGACCAGCGCCGACGAAGGTGACTACGACCAGGGCCTGTGGTTCCTCGACGTGGCGGGTGGCCCCGGCCCCTCGCTCGCGCTGCCGCCTCTGCCCGAGGGCTGGGTCTACGAGGGCTGGGTCGTCATCGACGACACCCCTACCTCGACGGGGCGCTTCACCGACGTCGGTGCGGCAGATGACGACGGTGCGGGGCCGTCTGCGGGCCCGAATGCCGCCCCGCCGTTCCCCGGCCAGGACTTCATCTCGCCGGCGCGCACCGTGGTTGGCGGTACCGTGGTGATCAGCGTCGAGCCAGAGCCCGACAACAGCCCGATGCCCTTCGCGCTCAAGCCGCTCGTGGACGATGTGGTTGAGGATGTAGGCGCCGGCGTGCTGCAGCCAATGGGCACGAACGCGGGCTTGCCGCTCGGCATCGCCGAGCTCGGAGCGCGCTAGGCAACTTCGTTTGTGGTTCTCGTGTCTGCTCGTGTCCGCCCATGGGTCGGCGCTCCCCGCTTGGAAGAGGATTCATGGGGCGACCGCGGGCAGCGCGAGCGGCGCGAGCTGCACCACATCCGCGTCTAGAGCTCGATTCATAACCCCTCCCGTCGCGTGCATCGCGCCAAGCTTGCGATCATTTCGTTGCTGCGGGCCGACCATCCGTCGAGGATGGCCTGCTCCTCGCGCCTTGTGCTCGCCAGCTTGGCGCGCGCCCGCTCGGTCCGGGGTTAGGGCCCTCGAATGGACAACTCAGTCGTCCTCGCGAGCGATCCATCGTCGCTGGCGGCGTCGCGTCCTCGGTCCGTGGCGACGGCCACGGCCCTGCGGGGCTCCTTGCCATCGACGCGCCTCGCTCGCGATCACCGATC
>JADZDP010000188.1 GCA_020850995.1 Deltaproteobacteria bacterium | reverse complement strand
TACAGCGGTTCCAGCGTCCGTTGATTCGTTCCTCGCTCGGTCCTTGCCCCGATGGCTGCGTCGCGTGCTCGGCACGTGCCGACGGGCACGCGCCTCCGCTGCTCCTTGCCCTCGTGGCAAGCCCCTTCGCGATCCTCCAATCAACGAACGCTGGAACCGCTGTAGCGCTCGGCTGGCTCACCCGCGCGGCACGGTCACGGTCAGCGTGAACACCTCGACCGGAAAGCCGGCGAGCTGCGCGCGCAGCGTGGTCGACGGGTGCGGCGCGCGCGTCTGCGTCAGCGGCAGGGTGGACTGGATCGTCTCCGGTGGCACGAACGAGGTGCTCAGCCAGCCGCGATCCATCGTGTCGGGGACCTCGACCTGCACGTCGAAGCGGAAGTCGTCGGCGATCTTCCACGTCGTGGCCGGAAAGAGCAGATAGTCGAAGCCGTAGCGCGCCCCCCGCGTGCCGAAGGTGCCGCGCATGAAGTAGCCGTAGGACCCCTCGTGGATGGTCAACGCTTGCGCATACGCCACGCGAATGGTGCTGCGGCCCGGCGCGAACACGGCGTCGAACGCGATGGAGTCGAAGCTGCCCTGGTCGCGCTCGAGCCAATGGTCGAGGGCCTGGCGCACGCGCGCGGGCTCGCAGCCCTCGACGCCCTTGCACCGGGCCGCGGCGATGATGTCGGCGGCAGCGGCCCACTCCGCCCGGTCGACCACTTCGTGGTGCTCCACCAGACGCTGGTTCACTTCGATGCGCACGTCGCGTGCTCCCAGGGCGAGGAAGCGCACCGTCAGCGTGATGGGCGCGCTCGAGCTGTTGACGATGTCGTACAGCACGATCAAGCGCGCGTGGGCCGGCGGCGCGTCGCCAACGCTGAACATCGGCAGCGACGCCTCGAAGGACTCGCGCACCAACTCCAGCGCAGGGTGCGCGTGCTCGGCATCGATGTGGGCGCCGAATTTGCCGTCGACAAAGAACGGCGCGCGCAGGTTCGCCGCGGCGGGCGCGGCAGCCGTCAGCAGGAAGATGGGCAAGAGGCGAGCGCACTGCATGACGAAGGAAAGCACGGGCACGCGCCGAGCGTGTCATGCCCCGTTCACGGTTGCGTCAGC
The DNA here is from genome assembly GCA_020850995.1 of Deltaproteobacteria bacterium. GTDB lineage: Bacteria > Myxococcota > UBA727 > UBA727 > VGSZ01 > JACOUT01. The sequence goes on along the minus strand of JADZDP010000188.1, from coordinate 18,666 downwards.
GTCGCTCCGCGGCCGCCGGCAAGGGCGTCACCGCCACGCGCCGGCAGCTCTCCTCGTAGAAGCGCGCGCAGAGCTCGTCGTCGCGGGCGGCGCGCTGCGGCGACGCGCGCCGGCAGTGCGAGAAGTACTCCCCGCTCACCGAGGCCACCGAGGGATCGAGGGCCAGGAACACGCTGGTGGCGGCGCCCTGCTGGAGGCTCTCGGGCCCGTCCATGCCAAATCCCATGCGTAGGAGCTTGGTGCTGACCACGCCGGGGTGCAGGGCGTTGGCGGTAACGCGCGTGTGCGCCAGGCGGCGCGCCAGCTCGACGGCGAAGAGCACGTTGGCCAGCTTCGAAACCGCGTAGGCGTCGTAGCCCGAGTACGCGCGCGCGGAGCTACCACCGTCGAGATCGTCGAGCCGTAGGCGCCCTTGCGCGTGCGCCATCGACGACACGCACACCACGCGCCCCTGCGGTGCCGCGCACAGCGCCTCGAGCAGCGCGTGCGTGAGCAGCACGGCAGCGTCGTGGTTGATCGCCATGGTGCGCTCGCGGCCGTCGGGGGTCGTGTGCCGCTCGGTCTCGAACACGCCCGCGTTGTTGATGAGCACGTCGAGCGGCGCCGCGCTCGCCACCTGCGCGGCCATGGCGCCCACGGCGGCGAGATCGCCGAGGTCGGCGTGCACGGGCTCGGGCGTGCTCGGGCGCAGGCGGCGCAGCTCGGCCACGACCGGCGCGCTGCGCTCCGGCCTGCGGCCATGAACGATGACGTCGGCGCCGCGGCGCGCCAGCTCCACCGCGGTGGCGCGCCCAATGCCGTCGGTGGCGCCGGTGACGAGGATGCGGGGTGCCATGCGCGCAAGGGTAGCAGCGCCACCGCCGCCGCGTGCCAAGCGCTGCGTCCACGACGCGACGCGCCACGCGATGGTCGGTCGGTGATCCTATTGCTCGGCCGCACGGCCGAGGGACGCTCACTGCATGGTCCGCTTCCTCTACATCGTTGCCGCCGCCGCGTTGCTCGCCGCGTGCGCGGTGCACGAGGGACCTGCGCCGCTGTTCTCCGCCGACGCCAACAGCGCCGACAACCCGCTGCCCGACGAGCGCATGCGCGAGGGCCTGCGCACCGACTGGGCCTTTCCCTTCTTACCAAAGGCCGCGTGGACGCTGGCGTCGGAGCAGACCTTCCTCCGCTGGGGCAGCGCCCTGAACGACGGGCGCTGGGGCGTGAACGCGCCGGTGTTCGTGCGCTTCGCTGCACCCCTGCCCGCGCCGCCCGCGCCCGGCGGCGCGTTGTTCGTGCGCCTCGACGGCGACATGGCACCGATGCCCGCCGTGACGACGTGGATCGACGACCCCGGATATCTGGTGGCGCGCCCGCCCGCGCCGCTGCCAGCCGACGCGCGCATGGGGCTGCTGATCCTGCGCTCGCTCGTTGCCGGCCTGAGCTTGGCGCGCAGCAGCGACTTCGACGCGCACGCGCAGGGCGCCGGTCGCGGCGACGTGGAGCACGCAGCCAGGGTCGCCGGTGTCTCGGTCGACGACGTGGCGCTGCTCGTCACCTATGCCACCGTGGATCCGAACGGCGAGATGGCGCAGGCGCGCGCGTTGGCGCGCGCCGCCGGCACGCCCACGGCGTCGCTCGGCGCCGCCGTGGAGCTCGATGAGCTGAGCGGCGACGTGGCCGCGCACGCGTGGCGCCTACCCGAAGGAGCGCGCGTGGCAGAGGGCAGCTTTCTGTCAATCGACTTGCACGCCGGCGCCGTTGGTGACGACGAGGATCCGCTGTGGGACACCGCCAAGGTCCGCGGCGAGGTGATCGCCGAGCACGTCACCATCAAGCTCGTGCTGGTGCTGCCCGACGCAGCACGATTCCCGCCGCCCTGGCCCACGGTCATCGCCATGCACGGCTTCAACGACGACCGCAGCTTCGGCGCCAAGGTGGGCCGCGCCTTCGTCGAGCAGGGGCGCGCGGTGCTGGCCATGGACGCGGCGAGCCACGGCGAGCGCGGCAGCGCATCGGGGCTCATTCGCATCGACGAGCCGCGCATCCTGCGCGACCACCTGCGGCAGAGCGCGCTCGACCTGGTGCAGCTCATCACGCTCGTGCAGAGCGGCACCATCGACGTCGATGGCGTGAGCGGCGCCGACCTCGACGGCCACGTGGAGTACTTCGGCCACAGCATGGGCACGATCATCGGTGGCATCCTGCTGGGCGTCGACGATCGCATAGCGGCCGCGGTGCTGAACGCGCCGGGGGCGTCGTTTCAGGATCTCTTTCAGCAGGGGCGCCTGAAGGGATCGGTGCAGTTCCTCATGCGCCCTGCCCTGGGTCTGTCCATCGACGATGACGCCTACGAGAGCGCGCTGCCCTTCTGCGCCGGCGTGGCGCAGAGCATCCTCGAGCCCGCCGACCCGCTGGCCTATGCTTGGCTGCATCAGCAGGTCGCGCCACCTTTGCTCCTGCAGATCAATATTGGCGACGGCCTGTTGCCCAACAGCGCGAGCCTCGAGCTCGGCGCCGCGCTCGGCGCCTCCGAGCTGAGCGCGGCGGTGCCCGAGGGCGATCCCAAAGACGCCACCTGGCGCCTCGATGGCGCCGCGTTCGGCTACCCGCCCAACGAGGATCCGCATGCGCTGCATACCTTCGAAGGTGCGCCCGGGATCCACGATCAAGCCGCGGCGTTCTTGGCGAGCGGCGGGCGCGTCGTGCTCGATCCACTCGAGGCACCGTGAGCCGCTCGGCGTCGCGGGCTTCGTGACGCCAACCTGTTCGGTGTGCTCGCAGCAGGCAGCGCGCAAACCGTGCACGACCGTGTGGTGCGGCCCGGGCGCCTCACCCGTAGGGCGCGAACGGTGCCGTCGAGGTGCGACGCGCGTTGAGCGCGCGCAGCTCGGCGGCCGTGAACGCGTCGGCGCTGCCGGCGGGCAGGTGCTGGCGAATGAACGAAGTGATGAGCTCGCGCGCCAGCGCGCCGACCTCCTCCTCGCGGCACTCGTCCCACGCGGCGAACAGCGCGGCGCGCCGCTCCACCGCAGGTCGCTCGTCGTCGAACCACAGGTGCTCGAGGTGCAAGCGCAGGCTCGCCATCTGCGCACGCTCGTGGGCGACGCGCAGGTCGGCGCGCAGCGGCAGCGTCTCCTCGAGAAAGCAGGCCTTCTCGGGTGCGTAGGGGTCTTGCCCGGTGGCGCGGATGAGCGCGGCCGTGGGATCGAAGGACGCCGAGCCCAGCGTGGCCGCCTCGTCAGCGACGGGGATGCCCATCACCCGTGGAACGGGCGCTCCATCGATGCGCGTGAAGAGCTGGATGGTGGGACCGTAGGGCTCGAAGACATTCGTGGGATCGCGACCGGGCAGCGCGCTCGAGAAGAGGCCCTCACGGTGGTCGGTGTCGACGAAGCTGACGCTGCCGTCGACCTGGATGGTGGCAACGAAGCCGCCGGTGACGTAGCGATAGCCGCCGCCCTCGAGAGCCTCGAGCTGCTCCACGAGCGAGCCGGCGTCGACGGCAGGGGCGCCACGCGCGCTGGCCGCGCGGGCGAGCGCCTGGATCTGCTGGCGCGCGCGCTCGGCGTCGGTGGGCGGCGCCGCGCGGCGCGATGGGTCGAGCAGCTCGAGGCTCGGGGCAGGTGCGGTGCTGGCCCCCGCGAGCACCCGCTCGAGCAACGAGCGCGGCCGTGGTGCCGGCGGCGGCGCCATCGGCAGCGGCGCCGTGCTCGGCGGCGGGGGCGCGTCGACGAGGGGCGGCGCAGGCGGCGGCGCTTCGTCGATCAGAGGCGCCACGTCGTGGTGCCGCGGCGCTGGCGTGGACGCTGGCCGCGCTTGCTGTTCCTCCACCGGCGGCGGCGGTGGTCGGGCCGTCCACAGCGCCAGCTCGACGGCCGGCCGGCTCACCTGCGCCGGTACCGGACGCGCACGCATGGTCGCGTCGTCGATGAGAGCGCGCGCCAACAGGTGCAGCGCGAGCGCCGCGACCAGCGCGAGGGCAACACGGGCGGGTGCGTGCACGGACGCAGCCTACTCTGGCGCAGTCACGCCGACGACCCGGATTTCGTCCGGCGAAGCCTGGCCGCGCACTGCCGAGACCTGCGAGGCTCGGCACGGGCGACCTGCGCGCCCGACGGAGGCGACCCGTGAGCACGCGGCCACCCAGCGAGAGCGTCGATGTCTTGGCGGGCGAGCTGCGTGATCCGGAGCTGCCACGTCGACGCGCGCGTCGCCTGTGCTGGTCCGCGCTCGTCGTGGCAGGCGCCGCCTGGCTCGCAACGCTCGGCGCCGCCATCTGGTCGAGCGAGACCAACGGCATCACAGCGAGCTGGTTCGCGATCTTCCCCACGGGCTTCGGCACGGTGGGCTTGCTGTCGCTCTCTGCGGCCAAGGGTGCGGGCGCCAGCCTGCGCAACGCGCTGCTCGCGGGCTGCGCGGGCAGCCTCTCGCTGTGGGCGTTCTTCGAGGCCATCTGGCCTGCGCTGTGAGCGTGGCGCTCACGGCGCGGTGACCGAGGCCGCCTCCTCACGCAGCCGCCGCCAACCGAGCTTCCAGATGCCGCGGAAGCGGCGCTCCATGAACGCGCGTTCGAGCCAGCGGTGCGCGATGCGCGGCACGAGGCGCAGCTCGATCTCCTCGTACCCTCGAATGACGACGCCCGGCGCCTCGCGCAACAGCTCCACGGTACCGCTGCCGCGCCAGGGGCCACCGAACTCCCAGCGCACGCACGCGGGCGGGCGCGCCTCGACGACGCGCGCCACCAGCGGCAAGGGGAAGCCGCGCAGCACTACCGCCTGCCAACCGTCACCGCGGTCCTCAACCTCGCCGAACGCGCCGTACAAGCGAACCCAATCGGCCGGGGTCTTGAAGTACTGGTAGCAGTGCTCGGGCGAGAGGGCGAAGCGCTCCTCGAATTCGATGCGCACGCAGCGCCCCCTCTCGATGTCGCGCGGAGTGGCCCACAGCCGCGCCCGCGAACGCTGCCACAGCCCCGGCAGTCCGCACAGAGGTGCCGCGCGGCCGCGTTCTGCGGCCGGTTGGCGCTCGGATCCGGTTTGGACAGTCGTAAGTATGACTCTTTACTCTGTGGAACATCGGTCACTCGGCCGACCGAGGGCAACACCGGTTGGAGGGCGGCGAAACACCGGGTGCACCCAGGTGGAGATGCCCATGCCCGCGCTGCGCCCCATCGACGTTCTCCTGACCCGCAAGCCGAGCGAGATGCTCGCCGATGGTGTCATCACCGCCACTGAAGTGGAGGAGCTCGCGCGCCTGGCGCGCGACTCCCGGGGCAGCACGCACGACGCCACCCCCGCGCTGCGTGTGCTGGTGGAGCAGCACGGCAACCAGTTCGAGAGCCCGGCGGCGCTGCAGCGCGCGCGCGCGCTGGTGGACCTGCCGCTCACCCCCGTGGCGCGCCCCGACAACGAGCTGTTTCGCTACCTGGCGCCCGCCAACGACAACACCGTGCGCGGCCACCAGCTCGTTCTCAAGCGCGCGGGCGTGATGGACGTCGACACCGGGCTGGTGGCGTACTCGCGTGGCTGGGGACAGTTCAACGCGGGCGTGCTCGACCAGGCGCACGGCTCGTCGGTGCCGGCATCGTCGATGCACGATCTCAGCGCGCGCGCGCGGCTGAACGCACTGACGCCTCCGCAGCGCCTCGACGCCGCGGCCAAGGCCTTCGGCGTCACCCTGCCGGGCCTCGACTTCCAGGGGATCGCCAAGGGCTTCTTCCGGCCCGAGGAGCCCGACTGGGCGGGCGTCTGTTACTCGTGGTCGTGGGCGGCGCTGGATGCGCGCTTGTCGTCCCTCGTCGACGTCGATGGGCCGCAGGGCCAGCGGGGGCTGTGGATCGGCGGACAGTTCTTGAGCCGCGCCGATCTGGGCAACTGGCTGATGGCGTTGGCCGCGGGCGTGAGCCAAGGGGCCGGCGACGTCATGTGGTACGCACCCGAGGCCGAGGACCTCTTGAAGGCGTGCTTGGGCTACCTGGTCGAGGGCGGCGGCGGCTTCCGCGCCGACATCGGCAACTCGCTCGCCGGCCGCACCGACGAGGTGTGGTTCCAACCCTTCGTGGGCGCCAAGGTGGACGTCAGCGCCATCGGCGCCGGCGGCGAGCAGGCCATCCTCGACGTGGTGCGCCAGCCCCGCAAGACCGGCTGGGGCGGCACCGTGCCCGGCGTGGATGGCAGCAGCGTCAAGCTGGTGCGCATCGACGGGCGCTACGCCAACGAGGAGAGCGACGACCACGAGGGGCCCACGGCAATCTCGACCTTGCGCTGGAATGTGTACGCGGTGCTCGACGCCCAGGGCAAGGTGCTCGCAAGCGTCATGGCCGACGATCCCCGCATCGCGAGCGCGCCAGGCCTGCCCGAGCGCAGCACCGCCGCCGTGCCGCGCAACCTGTTCGCTCCCGAACACTCGCTCATCGACGGCATCCTCGAGGGCGATCCGGCCCCCGAGATCCAGGGCAGCGTCTGGGGCCCCGCGCTCGACTTCTTCGTGGGCCACGTGCTGGCGCGCGGCGTCCCCGCCACCACTCGCGCCGCGTTCGAGAAGGAAGCCGGCAGCGGCGCGCTGACGAGCACGCAGATCGCAGCGCTGGCCGAGCGCTACCCCACAGTGGCGAACGGGTACGCACCCGCAGAGTGGGCCGCGAGCTTCGGCGCGCGCGGGCTGCAGGCGGCGCAGTTCGGCGCGCCTGAGCTGTAGGGGCAGGGGCACAAACGAGCGAGGCCCGCCCCGGGGGGCGGGGGGGCGGGCCTCGCGTCATCGTAGCCGGCGCCGTGCTCAGCCGCCCGAGACTTCCTCACGGGCGCGCTGCGCCACGCGCGCGAAGGGCACGCTCTGCAGCTCGCTCATGAACGCGCGCGCCTCGGCGTGCTCCATCTGGAACTTCACCACGTTGAAGCAGGCCCACGCGGTCTTCTCGTTGGGGTCCGCCGCCAAGCGCTGCTTCAAGAAGCTAACGGCCTCGGGCACCGGCATCAGCCGATCGACGCCGCCGAGCGCGTTGCCGCGCACCTCCTCGTCAGCGTCGCTGACCGCGGCGCGCACGAACAGCTCACGCAGCTCTGGGTGCTCGCTCATGTTGCAGGCCTGCCACGCCATCTGGCGGCGCACCTCGATGTCCTTGTCTTGCAGGAGCGCGTCGACGAGCTTGGCGGTGCGCGGATCCACCGGCAGCCAATGCGAGCAGTCGGCGATCTCCTTGCGTACCGTGCTCTGCGTGCTGGTCTGCGCGAAGGACAAGAGCGTGTCGAGCACCAGGTCCTTCATGCCGTGGAAGTGCGCGTTGGTGATGGCCGAGATGCAGGCCTTCTGCACGTCGGGCGAGGGATCGCTCTTGGCCGCCGCGATGGCCTTGTCGACCAGGGGTCGCTCCTTGTTGAAGTCGGCGAAGGCGCGATACGCGGCGGCGCGCACGGCGGCGTCGGCGTCCATGGTCATGGCCACCAGCTTGTCCTTGCGCTGCGGCAGCTTGCGGTCGGCGTCGAAGTACAAGCGCGACGCTATCTCCTCGCGCACCCAGGGATCGCGGTGGCTCGAGAGCTTCTCGACGACGGGCCAGGCGCCCTCTTCGGCGAACTGCGCGGCCACGCGGATGACCTCGCGCATCATGTCCTGCGAGAGCGTGCTGTCGTTGGCCATGGCCTCGAGCGCCTTGACGTTGTCGGGCGTGGCGCGGTTGTTGAGCACGTTGCCCCAGGTGGCCAGCGCCTGCGCGCGGATGCGCTCGGGGTTGCCCGGCGCCATCTTCTTGGCGAGGAAGGGCGCGATCTTGGTGAAGTTGCTGTCGGCGTCGTAGGCGGCACACATCAGCTCGTGCATGCCATTCCACAGCTTGTCCTCGTCGGTGGACATGAGCGGCGGGAAGCGCGCGAGGATCTCCTCCTCCGAGGGCTTGCCGCGGAACAGGCCGCCGAACATGCCCGACGAGGCGCCGTCGGCGTTGGGCGCGATGACCTTCAGCTCTTGATCGGCCGAAGGGTCCTTCACGCCGGGGATGTCGGCGCTGACGATGACCTTGTAGGTGCCCTTGGGGTCGGTGCCCGTGGGGACCGGCAGGCTGAAGCTGTATTCGTTGAGGCTGGCGGGGGCGAGGTCTTGGTTCGAGATGACGGTGTTGTCGAGCAGGTTCTGCAGCTCGATCTTGGGCAAGCTCTGGCCCGGCACCGTGCTCACCTTCACGTAGACGAGGCGCACCTTGAGCGCCGTGAGCTTGAGCGGCTTCTTGCCGCCCGAGAGCGTGACCTTGCCCGCGAGCGTGCCGCCCTCGGGGATCATGTTGGTGTCGAGCTTGAGGGTGAGGGTGGTGCCGCCGCCGAACATCTTGTCGAGAAGACCCATGGTGCGCTCCTGGTGGAAGGAGCGCGGGGTTTACGCCGTAGGGTGGGAGCGGTCGCGTACGCGGGTCACGTCCGTGCGGTCGAGACGCGTACCGGCTTACGCGCGCAGGCTGCGCGGCCAGCGCCTGTGCACCGTCGTCGACGCCGCCAGCCTGCCCGCGCGAGCGGCGAGGATCGCTCCGGCTCACGCGGCGTTTCGCACCACGCGGCGCGCGCGCACGAGGTTGACGCGCCGCAGTTGCTCGGTATCGCGGGCAGGTCGCACCACCCCTCGTCTCGGAGTCTCTCGTGAAAACCATGCTTCCCCTCTCCCCTGTCCTGCTGCTCGTCGTCGCCTGTGGCGACGAGGCCGCGGTCGGCAGCGCGCTCGACGCCACCATGGCGGTGACAGAGCTCGACGTCAGCGCGGGCTCCATCGTCTTCAGCGAGGACTGGAGCGAGGCGCGCACCGCCGAGCTGCGCCAGGGCGGCAGCTTCGACGTCTTCTTCGATCTCGATCGCTTGCCCGCGTGCCGTGGCACGCACAACGGCTACCCGGCCTGGGACCTCATCGGCTACGCGCGCTTCCTCCCCGGTGGCCAGACCTTCGAGGCCAGCGTGCGCGAGCTCGGCTCCGACAACGGCCGCCCCACCAACGAGGCGCACGAGAAGCTGTGGACGCTCACGGCGCCCAGCGACGCCACGGCCGTGGAGCTGTGGTTCAAGAACTACACCGGCGCGGGCTCGAGCTGCGTGGCGTGGGACTCCAACTGGGGCGAGAACTACCGCTTCGACATCGCTCCCCCAGCCGACAGCCCGCGCTGCCAGAACGTCGAGAAGGAGACCGGCGTGCGCAGCGAGGCCGAGCAGGCGGTGCACATGGCGCCCCATTGCCTGGGCTACGACCTCGACGCGCAGTATGACGCAACCTACTGCGAGCTCTACGTCGACGGCTTCGGCGACGGCTACCTCGGCCACTACGGCATCCCCGTGCAGTGGCTGGTGGGCTACCTGCGCGTGGGCCCGCAGGAGGGCGAGCTCCTCGGCGCGGGCATGTTCACGCGCTACCACGCGCGCGACGGCGCTCCTGGCGAGCGTTGGTCCTTCGGCCAGGAGATCGAGCCCGGGCTGTGGAAGGTGGGCTTCTCGTACCTCGTCACGGGCTTCCAGGGCGTCGCCCCTGTCGACGTGGTAGCCGACGAGGTCGCCTTCTTCATCGACGTGCGACGCGCCGACGGCCGCGTGCTGCGCTTGTGGCAGAGCCGCCGTGGCGCCAACTACGCGGTCAACGAGGTGTTCGCGCCCGGCGTCATCGGGCAAGGCATCCCCTACGGCAACATGAAGTGGGCGCGCGACGAGTCGGCGGTGTTCGAGTCGCGCGCCGCGTGCCGGTAGCGTGCGGCGCGTGCAGCGCGCCCCCTCACGCCGCCATACGCGTCAGCAGGTCCGCCAGCGCGGCCTGGTGGCCCACGTCGCGGCGCGCGGCTTCCGACATGAGCCACTTGTGCTCGAGCAAGCGACAGTAGAGCTCGGCGGGGGCCTCACCGCTGCATCGCTTCGCCAGACGCGCCACCGCCGGCTCGAAGCGCTCCATCAGCCACGCGTGCGCGGCCGCGCTCAGGCTCACGCTCCGCGCGCGCTGCCTCGAGAGCGCCGCGCGCACCTGGTGGATCTCGTTGACCATCTGGCGCGCCTGCGCTTCGAGCACCTCGAGACCAGTGAGCGTATGCAGCAGATCGCGATGGAAGTTGCGGTCGGTGACCAGCACCCGCAGGCGCAACAGCTCGCCGCCGTCGACGGGCTCGATGCTCAGCTCACCGACCGAGAAGCCCGCGCGGTTGAGCTGGCGTACCCGCTCGTCGATGCGGTAGCGCTCGTCGCGGCGGAACATCTCGGGGCGTGACGCCAAGGCCCACAGCTCGCCATAGCGGCGGCGCACGTCGTGACACAGGGCCTCGGCAGAGGGCGCCGGCCGCTGCGTCAGCGCCTGCAGGTCGGCCAGCGCGCCAGCGAGGTTCTCCTCGAGGACGAATAGGTCCTGCTCGCGGGTGACGTCTTCGATGGCGTCGTAGAGCACCGCGGTCTCGGCGTCGACCAGGAACGCCTGCAGGGCACCGGCGTCGCGCACGAACAGCGTGTTGAAGAGCGAGCAGTCGCCCCAGTACACACCGCTCAGGTGCAACTGCACGAGCAGGCTCGCCAGCGCATCTACCAGGTGCGCGCGGTAGCGGTGCAGGTCGCTGCGCAAGAACAGCGAGTGGTAGGGCAACGAGTGGTCGAGGTAGCGCGTAACCAACACGCTGGTGTCGCGCGCGCCGCCCTGCTCGTCGACGCTGCGGACGTCGATGTGGCCCACTGCGCTCACTGCCGGCACGCGTCGCTCGGCCATGGCGCGCAAGAGCGCGTACTCCTTGGCGGCCTCGCCGGGACCAAGCTCCTTGAGCGCGTAGAGGGCGCCGCCGTAGTTGACGAAGCGCACCGCGTGGCGCGACAGGCCGGCGGGCAGGTCCTCGAGGCGCGGGCAGCGGCCGTCCCACTCCTCGAGCTGCAGCGCCCAGGGCAGATCGAGGAAGTCGGGGTGACCCGGGCGCAGGTGCGAGCGTCGCAGTCCCGGGCCGGGAGGAGGTGCGTCGTCCATGGGGATCAGGTAGCGGATCGAGGCGCGCGGCGCGCGCGTCGGAATGCACCAGGCGCCGGCGCGAAATGCGCTGCGGCCGGGTGTGACGACGCGCGCATGGCAGTGCCCCTCTGCGCCGCCCCCCACGTGCTCCTTGGGCTCCTGGCGCGTCCCTGCGTTGAGACCGATCAACGCAACCAAGCTCCGGCCTACAGCAGCGCGCGCTATCCTCGGCGCCGAGGCGCGGCGCGCGCGCGGAGGATGGCCTGACCGAACCGACCAGCCCCGCGGCGCCCGGCGCCGAGCCCGACACGGTCATCGACTCCACCGCCGAGGTGGGCGACCGGAAGCTCAGCGCGCTCGTCGACGCGTGGATCACGGCCATGAACCGCGTGCCGAGGTTCCTCACCATCACCGACTCGGCGCCGCTGCCGCCCATGGGCGGCGAGGAGGCGCCCTCCACCGTTGCTGTCGGCGGACTGCTCGGCTTCTTGCTCGCCGAGGTGCGGCAGCCCCGCCTGCCTGACCCCTTCGTGCTCTTCAACCGGCGCGTGCTGCACCCCTTGCTCATCCGCCGGCGCATGCTGAAGGAGGCCCGCGCGCTTGGCCTCGAGCCGCGCTTCGCGCGTGTGCTGGCGGCGCGCTTCGAGAAGGTCTGGCGCTCGGGCGAGACGCACGAGCTCTCGCGCGCAGAGCAGACCGCGCGCATCGTGGCGCTGTTGCAGCGGCCCGAAGGGTGAGGGCCAAGAGCGCCACCGGCACCGCGACCGGCCTTTTCACCGCGCGACCGACGGCGACGGAATTCTGACGCCGGCGCCGCGCGGCAGCGCAGGAGGCTGGCGGCGCGGGGCGCCGGAGCGTCGGAACGCCCCTTGCACGAGGGTGACCACGGACGCGGAGGACGCATGAAGATCGCAGGCCTCTTGGGCGGGGTTGCGCTGGTGCTCATGGGGTGCGGCATCAGCGACGACGCGCGTGAGCCCTGTCCGCTCGACGAGATCGAGGCGAGCGGCACACCGCTCGACACGGACCGCCAGCCCTCGGTGAGCTGCGGCGAGCTCGTGGAGACGCAGGTGTTTCACTCCGAGCAAGCGCTGGCCGACGCGGGCTGCACGGCCACGGAGTCCATCGACTTCGAGCAATCGGCGCTCGTCGTGGGAACGATCAGCACCACCACGCAGATCCGCTCGGTCACGCTCGATGCCAACCGTGTGGTCATCGGGCTCTCGCTCGTCGGCGGCTGTAGCGGTGTCCCTCCGGGCTCGGCGGACTTCGCGCTCGTGGTCCCCACCGAGGTGAACGAGGTGACGGACGTGCTGTGCAACGACGGCGCCGCGCCCTGCAACTGCGGCGGGCTGTTCAACCCCTGCCCACCCTGAGCGGCCGGGTCGCGAGCCGCCCCGGTCTTGGCGGTGCGCCCGCCGCGGCACCACGCACCACCGCGGCGAGGATCGCCCCACCCGCGCGGCGCTGCTCGTGCTTGCCCACCTCGACGCGGTGCGTAAGCTGTCGCGGTCCCGGGAGCCTGTCGATGACCGAGCGATCGCTGCGTGACCCCTCTTTCGAGCGCGACGAGTGTGGCGTGGGCTTCATTGCCCACCTCCACGGCGAGAAGTCCCGCGCCCTCGTCGATGATGCGCTCACCTTGCTGCAGCGCCTCGCCCACCGCGGCGCCGTGGGCGCCGACCCCGACAGCGGCGACGGTGCGGGCATCCTGCTGCAGCTGCCGCACCGCTTCTTCAAGCGCGAGGGCCTGCGGCTCGGTATCGAGATGCCGCGGCGCCGGCGCTACGCGGTGGGCCAGCTGTTCTTGCCCCGCGACCGCGACGCGCGCGCGGCGGCGGAGAAGATCTTCGAGACCGTGGTGGCCGAAGAGGGGCAGCGCGTGCTCGGCTGGCGCGACGTGCCCGTGGACGAGCGCCACCTGGGCAGCTTCGCGCGCACCACCTGCCCGGTCATGCGCCAGGTGTACGTGGCGCGTCGACGCCTGGTGCCGGCGGCCTTCGAGCGCACGCTCTACCTCATTCGGAAGCGTGTCGAGAACCGCGTGCGCGACGAGCTGCACGGCTTCGGGGAGCAATTCCACGTCGCCAGCCTGTCGGCCGAGACCATCGTCTACAAGGGCATGCTGCTGCCGCGCCAGCTCGCGCCGCTCTACGCCGACCTCGCCGACCCCGACATGGTGAGCGCGCTCGCCGTGGTGCACTCGCGCTTCTCCACCAACACGGCGCCCACCTGGGACCGGGCGCAGCCCTTGCGCCTGTTGGCGCACAACGGCGAGATCAACACCCTGCGTGGCAACGTGAACTGGACGCGCGCGCGCAAGAGCCTGCTCAAGAGCGCCAAGCTCGACGGTGGGCTCGAGCGCCTGTGGCCCATCCTCGTGCCCGGCACGTCGGACAGCGCGCACTTCGACGCCATGCTCGAGCTCCTGGTGCTGGCGGGTCGCTCGCTGCCGCACGCCATGATGATGATGATCCCCGAGGCCTACGAGCACGACGCCGAGATCGACGACGAGCGGCGCGCCTTCTACGAGTACGCCGGCGCGCTGATGGAACCCTGGGACGGCCCCGCGGCCATGTGCTTCACCGACGGCTCCCTGCTCGGCGCCACCCTCGACCGAAACGGCCTTCGCCCGGCACGCTGGTGCATGACCGACGACGACCGCGTCATCCTCGCGTCGGAGGCCGGCGCCCTCGACGTGGCGCCCGAGCGCGTGGTGAAGAAGGGCCGGCTGCAGCCTGGCCGCATGCTGCTGTGCGACCTCGATGAGGGCCGCCTGCTCGAGGACGCCGAGGTGAAGGCCGAGGTGGCGCGGCGCTTCCCCTACCGGCGCTGGCTCACGCAGCACCGCTACACCTTCGACGAGCTGCCGCGCGCGCCGCGCCCCGCGCCCTTGGTGGGGGATGCCCTGGTGCAGCAACAGCGCGCCTTTGGCTACAGCGACGAGGACCTGGCGCGCATCCTGGTGCCCATGGCCGAGAGCGGCGCGGAGCCCGTTGGCTCCATGGGCAACGACACGCCGCTGGCCATCTTGTCGGACCGCGCGCCCTCGCTGTTCGACTACTTCCATCAGCTGTTCGCGCAGGTGACCAACCCACCCATCGACCCGCTGCGCGAGAGCTTGGTGATGTCGACGTCGATCTCCATCGGCCCCGACGGCAACTCCTTCGAGGAGACGCCCGAGCACTGTCACCAGATCGACCTGCCGGGCCCGATCCTGAGGAACGGCGAGCTGGCCAAGCTCGCCGCCGTCGACGAGGGCGTGTTCGAGGCGCGGCGCCTGCCGATCCTCTATGCGAAGGACGGCGGTCCCGCGGGCCTGGCTCGCGCCGTCGATGCGCTGTGCGACGCGGCGGTGGCCGCCGTCGACGACGACGTCAACATTCTCATCCTGTCGGACCGCGGCGCCGACGCCGACCACCTGCCCATGCCCGCGCTCTTGGCCACCTCGGCAGTGCACCAGCGCCTGGTACGCGAGGGCACGCGCATGCTCACGGGCCTGGTGGTCGAGACCGCCGAGGCGCGCGAGGTGCACCACGTGGCCGCGCTCATCGGCTATGGCGCCGCCGCCGTGAACCCGTGGCTCGCCTTGGACACGCTGCGCGAGCTGGCCGAGCGCGGCGTGCTCAAAGACAAGGACGGCCCGCTCGATCACAAGACCGCGCAACACCGCTTCGTCGAGGGGCTGCGCCAAGGCTTGAAGAAGGTGATGTCGAAGATGGGCATCAGCGCGCTGCAGAGCTACTGCGGCGCGCAGGTGTTCGAGGCCGTGGGGCTGTCGAGCGAGCTCGTCGACGCGCACTTCACGGGCACGCCCTCGCGCATCGGTGGCCTCTCCTTCGCCGGCCTGCACGCCGAGGTGAAGGAGCGGCACGCGCGCGGCTTCGGCAGCGGCGCAGCAGCCGCGGCGGATCAGGTCACGGCTGCATTACCCGTCGGCGGCGTCTACCAGTTCAAGAAGGCCGGCGAGCTGCACCGCTGGGCGCCGGCCACCGTGCAGGCGCTGCAGAAGGCCGCGCGCACCGGCGACGCCAGCGCCTTCGACGAGTTCTGCCGCTTGGCCGACGACGAGGACCGGCCCATGATGCTGCGCGGCCTCTTGGACTTCGCGCCGGCCACACCGGTGCCGCTCAACGAGGTCGAGCCCGCGAGCGAGCTCGTGCGACGCTTCGTCACCGGCGCCATGAGCTTCGGCAGTATCAGCCCCGAGGCGCACGAGACGCTGGCCATCGCCATGAACCGCATCGGCGCGCGCTCCAACAGCGGTGAGGGTGGCGAGGAGCCAGACCGAGTGCTCGTCGACGAGCGCGGCGACACCAAGCGGAGCGCCATTCGCCAGGTGGCCTCGGGGCGCTTCGGCGTCACGGCGCAGTACCTGGTCAACGCCGACGACATCCAGATCAAGCTCGCGCAAGGCGCCAAGCCCGGCGAGGGCGGACAGTTACCGGGCGCCAAGGTCGACGCGCGCATCGCCGCCGTGCGCCACACGCGGCCCGGCACCACGCTGATCTCGCCGCCGCCGCATCACGACATCTACTCCATCGAAGACCTGTCGCAGCTCATCTACGACCTGCAGACCCTCAGCCCGCGCTCGCGCGTCAGCGTCAAGCTCGTCGCCGCCGTGGGCGTGGGCGCAGTCGCCGCGGGCGTGGCCAAGGCGGGCGCTGGCAGCGTGGTCATCGCCGGCTTCGAGGGCGGCACCGGCGCAGCTCCGCTCTCGTCGCTGCGCCATGCGGGCCTGCCCTGGGAGCTCGGCGTGGCCGAGGCGCAGCAGGCGCTGGTCGAGAACCACCTGCGCGGGCGCGTGCGCCTGCAGGTCGACGGCGGCATCCGCACGCCGCGCGACGTGGTGTTGGCCGCGCTGCTCGGCGCCGAGGAGTTCGGCCTGGCCACCGCCGCGCTGGTGGCCGAGGGCTGCGTCATGCAGCGCCGCTGTCACCTGAATACCTGCTCGGTGGGCGTGGCCACGCAA
This sequence comes from Deltaproteobacteria bacterium, assembly GCA_020850995.1. Classification (GTDB taxonomy): domain Bacteria; phylum Myxococcota; class UBA727; order UBA727; family VGSZ01; genus JACOUT01. Next base: position 2,777 of record JADZDP010000188.1, on the reverse strand, counting down.
GACCCCGAGCTGCGCAAGCGCTTCGCGGGGAAGGCCGAGCACATCGTCACCTACTTCCTGCTGGTGGCCGAGGGCGTGCGCGCGCTGTTGGCGCGGCTGGGCGCCCGCACCCTCGACGAGGTCGTGGGCCACGTGGAGCTGCTGGCGCGGCGCGCCGGCGTCGCCATCGAGAAGGCCCGTGGCGTCGACCTGTCGGCGTTGCTGGCGCGGCCCCAGGGCGACGAGCGCCGCTGCCGTGCCATGCAGCGCAAGGACGTCACTGGTCAGCTCGACGCTTCCATGATGAACGAAGCGGCAGGGACGCTGGCGGGCGGCGCGTCGGTGCTGCTGACGCGCGTCGTGACGAACACCGACCGCGCTGTGGGCACCGGCCTCGGCGGCGAGGTTGCGCGCCGCTTCGGCGACGCCGGGCTGTCAGACGGCGCGCTCACGCTGCGCCTCACCGGCTCGGCGGGCCAGAGCCTGGGCGCCTTTGTGCCGCGGGGCATCACCATCGAGCTGTTCGGCGAGGCCAACGACGGCGTGGGCAAAGGGCTGTGCGGCGGCCGCGTGGTGCTGCGTCCCGACCTGGCGGCGCGCTTCGCGCCCGAGCACAACGTCATCCTCGGCAACGTGGCCCTCTACGGCGCCACCGGCGGCGAGCTGTTCGCCAACGGCAGCGCCGGCGAGCGCTTCGCGGTGCGCAACAGCGGCGCCACCGCCGTGGTCGAGGGGTGTGGCGATCACGGTTGCGAGTACATGACGGGCGGCACCGTGGCGGTGCTCGGGCCCACCGGCCGCAATTTTGCGGCGGGCATGACGGGCGGCGTCGCCTACGTGCTCGACGCCGACGGCGCGCTCGCGCGGCGCCTCAATCACACCGACGCGGCCGGGGCGCCGTTGCACACGCTGGCGTCGGCCGACGACGAGCAAGCACTGCTCGCGCTGCTGCGCACGCACGCTGAGCTCACCGGCAGCCCACAGGCGCAGCGCCTGGCGGCGTCGTGGGCAGAGGCGCGCGCGCGCTTCGTGGTGGTGCGCCCCAAGGGCGCCACGCCGGCGAGCATGCGCCCGCCGGTGCGGCAGGTCGCGTAGCGCGACCCACCGGGTCGACGGCCCCCGTTCTCACCATGCCGGCGTAGCCACCTCCTGGACGCAGGAGGCATCGAGCCCAGCGACGTCGCCGCCGCTCTGGAGGAACGCCTCGATGAGCGAGGCACCGCACGGCGTCACCATGGTGCTGTGCGTCGCGTGGGGGATGATCACGTGGCGCGCGTTCGTGAGCGTAGACAGCGCCGGCGGCGTTTGGATCTCGGCGGCGCCGCTCAGCAAGAGCGTGGGCACCTCACTCGCGACGGGCGCGAACAGGTCGTCGTCGATGGGGAGTGCCGGCAACGCGGCGCAGGCCTCGGCCAGCTCCAGCAGGTGACCGTCGCCCCACTGCAAGGTGGCGGCGATCGTGCGAAGACGATCGAGGCCACCGGCGTTCGGCAGCGACTCTGTGCAGTTGACGATCGTGTACAGGCCGGGCGCGACGTAGCTGCCCGCGAGGTCCGCCCGATCGACCACGCTGACGCCGAACAGCTCGCTCAGCAGCCCGTTCCACAGATCGTGATCCCCTGCGGCAGCGAAGTGGACGGCCCGCGGCACCCGTGAGCGCCAGTACGAGTCCTCCACGAGGCAACCAAGCGCGAGCACGAACAGGCCGTCGTCTTCCACGTCCGCCGCGCCGCTGACGCGGATGGGCCGGGGTGCCGTTGCGAGCGCGGCACGGCGACTCTCCACATCGGCGCGCAGATCCGGCGCGACGGCCACGCACGCCGGATCGGCAGTGCAGTCCGTCAGCAACAGCTCGATGCCCACGTTGGTCTTCTGCAGCGTCCAGCCGAAGAAGTCGTTGTCGGGCGGATCGACGCCGTCGAGCGCGGCGGCGTCGACGACGTCACCGTGCTGCCGCAGCACCTCGAGCCCTACGCGCGTGCCGTAGGAGCCCCCGCGCAGCGACAGCGACGAGTAGCCGAGCGCACGACGCACCCGATCGACGTCGTGCGCCGCCTCGACGCTGCCAAAGCCCTCGAGCGGCAGCTCCGCCAGCGCGTCCGCGCAGCGCTGCCACTCGTCGCGCAGCTCGGGGAAGCCCCCGGGGCACTCGAGGTAGCCGGAGTAGCCAGTGCCCCGTTGGTCGACGTAGACGAGATCGTGCTCGTCCAGCAGGCCGGGCATGAGGAGCTCGATGATGCCGCTCTGCGACACCGCGGAGCCGCCGGGACCGCCCGCGAGCTGAAATACGGCCTTTCCCGAGGGAAACGCGCGCGAGCGTTGGCGCGCCACGAAGATGCTCGTGCGCGCGCCCGCGGGCTCGGCGTTCAGCACCGGGACGTTCAGCCTGCCGCACTCGAGCTCGGAGGGAGCGGCGGGGAAACCCGTTGGCCAATCGCTGAGCTCACAGGGTCCAAGCTCGAGCGGGACGATGATGTCGTCGTCGTCGAGCCCGTCTTCGGCGCGCACATTGTCAGGAGCTGGCAGGCAGGGCGACAGGAGCAGCGAGGCTGACAGCGTTAGGAAGGGAGACAGGTGACCGCGCTGCATCGGCGCGTCGGTCGCACGAAGCGCGCCACCGGTATCGTGATCCCTCTCCGCGCTCGGTTCTGGGCGCTGGGGCTACCGATGTGGACCGCTGCCGGGGATCCCCATGGGCGTGCCGCTCGACGGGCCCGACGAGCCCGCACTGGCCCCCGCGCCCTCGGGCTTGGCGAGCGGCTCCACGAAGCGCGCGTCGTCGAGCGCCACGGCGAGGC